>JANYBJ010000128.1 GCA_025360845.1 bacterium | reverse complement strand
GCTCCCCGCCGCCTCCGCGCCGTCAGTCTTCTGGCCGTCAGTCTTCTGGCCGCCGGACTCCTGAACTCTGATTTTCGCCGACTGCTCGCTCATACCCTCATCCTCTCTTTCCTGTCCTGTTCCCTGGCCGACTCCAGTTCGGAGTTTCTGGCCGTCACGCTCTCGTCCCGCTCCGCCGCCGCCAGCGCCGCGCCGGACCGCGCGAAGCGGTTCACGATATGCAGCGCCTCAAGCCCGCCGTCCCTGCGCCCGGCGTCGTACTCCAGCCGCCCTGGATCGCTCCGCCTGTAGACGCCGCTCTTGCCCAGCATCGCCATGAAGAGCCTGCGCCCCGCCGGCGTCGCCATCACGGCGGCCACGTCTTCGGCGAGCTGACGCTCCTCCTGCCTGCGGTGCCTGTCCAAAACATCCTGCTCCCAGCTCATTGACCGCCCCCTCCCGCCGCCGCCACGGCCGCGTCGAGCGCGGAACCGCCGCCCATCGGCGTCTGGCTCAAATCCTTGACCGCGCGCGCCGCGCCGGGAACGCCGCGCATCTGAAGCTCGGCCTGCCGCGCCCGCTCCGCCTGGTCCGCCCGCGTCTGCCGGATGACCGCCACGGCCTTGTCGTCGCGCAAAACGCCCGCCGGCACGGCCAGCGCGCTTCCGGCCTCGTCCAGCGCCTGATCCGCGTCGATCTTGTCCACGCACTCGGGATTCATCGGAGCGACGATCCCGACGAAATCCGCCAGCTTGATCATGCTGCCCAGCCTGCTCGTCGCCTGCTGTTCCACATGGAGCACGCTGACATAGTCCACCTTGAGTTCCACGCCCTTGAGTTCGTCGGGGACCGGCGGCAGCCGCCCCGCCTCGGCCAGCAGGTAAAAGCCCGCGTCGATGATAGGGTCAAGCATGTCGCTGTCCATCCGCGTCAGCACCGGCCCCAGCAGGCTCATCTTCTCGCCCGAAAGCTCGTTCACCTCGCGCGCGGTCATCTGTTTGGGCCGCATGCTCATGTTCAGCATCATGGCTATCAGGTCATTGTAAAACGCCCGCCCGATGCGCTGGCTCACCTGGTCGATCTTGAATTCCGCCGCCTTCACGTCGGGCCGCACGTCGAACAGCGTCCCTATCCTGCCGTCGTCCCTCCCCTGGTCGCCCGTGTAGGTCACCCCGCCCGGATACGTCGCCACCCGCGTCCCCGCCGGAGCCCGCATCGGCGGGTCGGTCACCTGAGAAAGCGCCTTGAGGGAATCCTCCTCCAGCTTCTGAAGCTCCTTCGCGTCGCCGAGCGCCATGTGCCCCGGCCCGGTCCCGTAAACGCCGGCCGTCACGTTCCAGCGCGGCGCGATGATCGGGTTGTATCCGAAGGAGCGGATGTCCAGGACGCCCGCGTCGTCTTCCTCCCCGCAACCCTCCATCCAGTAGACCGAGGCGAAAGGCCGCTTCCGGTCGATGTCGCCGCACCGGCCGTCGTTGGGGAAGATCAGGTGCCGCACCTCGAAGCGCGTCTCGTTGCGCCCGCCGTCGCCGAGGCACGCCGACACCTTGCCGGGCAGGCCCTCCTCGCCGAACTCCTCGCGGATCTGGTCCGCCGTCGCGCTGTACTTCCTCAAAAGCGTCACCACGCGGTCGCGCTTGTCCGCCGCGAACCAATACGTGCCCTCGTCCAGCAGCGCCGTATGCATCACGTTTTCGGCGTCCGGAAGCGCCAGCGCGCAGCCGTTCCCGCAATAGCCGATATGCAGGTAGAGAAGATGCGTGGTCGTGTACAGGTTCGACTTGGAGAACATCGAGGCCAGGCCCGCCGTCACCGCGTCCAGCCACAGCCGCACCGCCGCCCGCTCAGCGAGAGCCGGGCTCTCCACCGCCAGCCTGAACCACTGCCGCGCCTTGCTGGTTATCCCGCTCTGCATCCCCGCCGCCAGCTTGTGGAGCGCCAGCCGCGGAGAGTTGTTGAGCATCCGCTTGTCGTCCCGCCGCGCCGCCGCCTGCTCGGCGTCCGTCACAAGCCCGCCGACGGACCGCCCGAAGTCCGGCTCGAAGGCGATGCGCAGCTCCGACCACACCGGCTCGTGCGGCTGACGCGCCCCCTCCAGACTCGAGGCGCGCTTCGCGAGCCAGCCCGTAAGATCCGCGCAATCGGTTTTAAAGCGTTTCGGCACCTCAGCCCCCCAGCTTGTCGGCCTTGGCCGTTGTCCCGCCAGCCGCGCCGACCGCCGCCGACGCGTCCGCGTTGTACCTTGTGAACGTGCCCGCCAGCCCGCGCCTGAGCGCCTGCTGCCGCCGCGTGCCGTTTTCCGCCGCGCCGACCGCCGCGTCCGCGTTCTTCATCGGTTCCACCGGAGGCTGGGGCCTCGGCGCTGATCCTCCGCCCATGCACATAAAAGCCCCCTATTCGTAATAAAGGTATCCCACCGTGATCGTCCCGTTCGTGACGGCCCCGTACGCGGTTGTGATAACCCTGTCTCCGGGCTTCGTCCTGAAAAAGTTAGTGCCCGAGACCCGCCACTGCGCGTTCGTGTACTTCGCCGTCTGCGTGGTGTTGGTATACGTCACGTTCGCCACCGTCTGCGTCCAGCCGTCGCACGCCGCCAGCACGTAGACCGAGCAACCCATGAAGTTCGTCGCGTTCGACAGCCCGGTTGCCCGCACCTCCTCAATCTGCGCCCCCGCGCCGGCCAGCGCGTTCGTGGAACCCGCCGCCGCCGCCGGAACCGTCAGCGTCTGCCACTTCCACATGGACGGGTCCGCAAACGCGGCGCACGCGAGCAAAACGGCCGCGGCCGCCGTCATCAGTCTTTTCGCCATAAAAAACGACCTCTCTTTCAATAAGACAGACTTACCAAAAGAGAGGCCCTTCAAGGAAAGAATAAAACGCTGAAACCGTAAATGTGTCCAACCGTTGGACAGAACGGCCCTTTCCGGGCCTACTTTACCCGCTGAACAACGATGATCTTTTCAAGCGTCACGCACTTCAGGCGGCACTCCGGACACCTCATGTGCCGCAGGATCTCGCCGCCCTTCTTGGCCCGGCTCCCGTTCCCCCTCATCCTTCTCCCGCAGTCCGGACACCTCATCACCCACCCCTTCCTCTTATCGATCTTCCCGCGCTTCAAACCCTTCCCGTACGGGCGTCCGGCGGGTCGCCCTCTCTCCATCTTCCATCTATCCGTGATTATCGCGCCTATCGCGCTTCTTTCACCCGAACGGGTCCCACGCGCTCGCCGTCCTTCCGGACGCGGCGCCGTCCGCCTCCCCCATCGGCCACACTTCGCCCAGCTCCGGCGCGTACATGTTCGCCAGGCCGTCCAGCATGTCGTCATGCGTGCATACCGGAAACATCAGATACTCGTCCTCCCGGAAGTCCGCCACCATGTCCCGCGTCTCGCCCGCGTGGTCCACGAAGAGCAGCCTGTCCGGCAGCCAGATGCGCCCGTTCTGGAAATCCGGCTGCAGCCGCAGTATCCTTGCCTGCTTGCCCACGCCGCGCGTCGGGATCGGCACGATGTTGAAGCGCCAGCGCCTCTCCCTCATCTCCTCCTCGACGCGGTCCAGATCCGCCTCGGCGCTGTCCTTTTCGTAACCCACGGCCTTGGGCCGCCACTTCTCGACCAGCGAGAAAAGCCTGCCGATCCGCCCGCCGAGGTTCAGCCTGCCCCGGTAGCCGTCCAGAACGTAGCGGTTGCGGTCCCGCGCCAGACCGTAAACCCACATCACCGTATAATCGTTGTCCGCCTTCAGGCCCTTGGCTCCGTCCACCGTCATATAGACGTTCATTTCCGCCCGCGGCGGATGCGTCCCGTTGCCGTAATACCTCAGCCACTCTTCCTTAAAGCCCATCGCGCCGTCCTCCTTCGGATTCTGCAGGTACTGGCACGCCAGCACGTACGCCCCGATCTCCCGCTTCTTCTGCTCCCACTCCTCCGGACTAAGCAGCACCGGCTCGCCCTGCGCCGTGCCGTCCCGCGTCGCCGCGTAGATCCTCGGCACCGCCGCCTTGCGCTTCATGATCGTGCCGTACAGGTCGTTCGCGTGGTAGCGCGTGCCCACGTAGCGCTTCCGCCCGCCCCGCGTCCCCAGGCTCAGGCTCAGTTCCCACAGTTCAAGGACGCTCCTGATCATCTCCGAGCTCGTCACGCACGTCTGGTCGATGGCGTCGTCATAGACCATCAGCCGGAAATGCGCGCCCGTCGGCAGGCTGTCCAGGCCCCACGCCTCCACCGTCTGCTCCTTCGGGTTGCCCCGACGCCGGAAGCAAAGCCCCTCGTCCTCTGACCATTTCGGGCTCTCGGCCTTCGGGCGCGTCCAGAACACGTCAGGGAACAGCATCTTCAAAAGCTCGTTCTCCTCGGCCTCCTTCTTGATCTGCTTCAGCGGCTTCTTGGCCGTCGGCCGCGTGATCCCGAACAGGCCCACCGTGATCTCGCTGTCCCGCACGATCTCCTGCACCGTCCCCGCGAACGTGATTATCGTGCTCTTGAAATGCTCCCGCGCCCAGGCGTCCAGCCGGCCGTCCGGCTCCGCCTGGAACTCCCGCGCCCGCTCGTACACCCACGGGATGTCCGCGTCCTTGCGGCCCAGCACGCACGTCAGCAGGAAATAGAGGTCTCCCTGACACAGCAGCCGCATCGCCGCATAGTCCCGCGCCGCCGCCACCCGCCGGTACACCCGCCGCGCCGCCGCCAGTCCCAGTCCCAATGTCCGCGCACTCTCCATAATTCCCGCTCTGCGATTGTTAAAGAGCGTGTCCATTCGCTATATCCTGTTGTTGTGAATCTCTCGCGGCTCCCAAAAACCGCAAGCGCTTATCGTCTCTTTGTAGTCTCTTGGGGCGTCCGGCTTCAAAGACTGATCCGGTTTCCAGTTAAAACAAGTGAGTTTGATCTTTCCGCGAAACAATTCTTCGTTCCCCGTATCCTGAAGCAGGCTTCTGCGCTCGGAAAGTCAGGATTACAATGCGTACGGTTGAGCCGACCCTCATAGTCGCAACACTCGCACTGCCGAACAAAAGCGCCCACACAACGGCGTGCCGCCGTTGATCCGTTCTTTTCTGTGCTCATCAAAGATCCCCACCTTCCGCCGCCACGTATTTCACCAGCCGAGCCTCGGCGTCCGCGTCAACCGGCGGTTTCTTCCCGTCGTTCCACTCCAGCTTCACCGGCTTGTTGTAGCCCATGAGCCTGCTCAGCTTGTCGCACGCCGCGATCCGCGTCCTCAGCGGCGGATCCACCATCAGCGGCTTTTCCGTCCTGGGGTTGATCACCGCCGCGCCATTCTTGTCGAAGCACGGCGTCTTCAGATCGTCCGCCGCCCGGATCACCTTCGACAGGAACTTCGCCACCTCGTCCGCGCTCGCGATCCCCTCCGCCGAAATCTGCGTCTGGATGTTTTTAACCCTTAGCTTAACCTTGGCATTGCCCAGCAGCCGGCACGCCCGCACCCACACGCTCTCGTCCTTCCATTTCAGGCAGCGCGGATACCCCTCGCGGTAGGCCTTCGTGGCGTCCCCGCACAGCCGCACGTACGCCACCGCGAACGCCTCCCACCTCGGGTTGTCCAGCGGCTCCACGCCCGCCTCATCCTTCATTCTTTTGCCTTCATCCTTTCCCATGTCAGCCCTCCCTTCTCACGTTCGAGATCGCCGCGTTGATCCTCTCGACGTCGCCCCGCAGCGACCGCACCTTGCACCAGGCGTTGGGGAATCTCTTACGCCGCTCCGCCCCTTCGTGATCGTCATAAAACTTGTATTTCTCGCAAATCGTCTCTATTTGCGCGTGAACCGCCCGCTTCTGCTTGTCAAGCGCCTCGATCTCGCCCCGCCAGCCCGCCCGGCCCGGACCCGCCGCGCCTCGGCTGCCGACCCCGCCCGCCGGAAACCCCTTGGCCCGCGCCTCGGCCTTCTTCTGCTCATCCGCCAGCCACCCCGTCACGCCCGCCGGAGCCACCTCGCAGATCCACGCCTTCAGCGCCTCCAGACCGCCCGACTCGATCTTGCTGTAAGCCCAATCCTGCATCCGCAAAAGCTGCGCCGTCACGTCCACGTCCGGATACGCCGAAACGTACCGCCGCAGGCTCTCGACCGGCACGCAAAACGCCCCGTCCCGGCACGGTATTTCGACCATCGCGGCGGCTTCCGGGCTCCAGCGCGCCTGACCGACCCGGGGGGCCTGTGGTGTTTCGCGTTCACAGCCCTTCCCGATTCCCCCGCTCCCCGGCGCGGAGCGCTCCCCGTCCCACTCCTCCTCCTCCTCTTTCGGTTCCCCGTCCCCGGCTTCGGCCGGCGGTGGGGTGGTGGCGCGTCCCGCTTCATCCCTCATCCTTCCTCCTTCATCCTTTCCCGCTTCCCCGGCTTCGGCCGGCGGTGGGGTGGTGGTGGGGCCGCCCCGCACGCGCCCACGCGAGACCCCTACCACCTCCCCCTCCTTCTCTGTCCTCAGTCCCCTGTCCTCAGTCCACACCGCGCGCGTGAGGACCGAATCGCGGCCGCAACTCCGCACCGGTTCGGTAAAACCACGGTCAAACCGTTGCGGGACAACGCTTTCAAACATCCCGTCTTCAACGCGTCCCGAACCTTTATCCGGCAGTGCGGACTTGAGGACGCAATCCAGCACCGGTTCCGCACCGGCTCCGCACGGTCCCTGCATCCAGCCGACGGCCGGAGAACCGAGCACGTCCAGCGCCACGCTCACCGTCACGTCGTCCATTTTCAGGTACGCCGCGATATCGTCAACCGTCAAAGGCTCGCCGTACTCCGTCCCGTCATGCGTCAGCCAGCCCGACCGCACCTCGCCGCCGAACCGCATGTGCCACTGCACCAGCGCGATGAACACCCCGAAGCACGCCGGGCCGTCCGGCTGGCGCATCAGCCGCGCGTAACGCACGTCGTCCAGCACCAGCGGCACCGCCACGAACTGGCAATAGCGCACGCCCCGGCTCCGGCTGTTCTCGAACCTGTCCCAGCCCGCGATCCTCCACGCGCCGCTCATTCCGCCACCCGCTTCCCGGCGGCCGCCTTCGCCCGCTCCGCCTTCACCCACACCCGGTAATCCTTGCACCGCGCCTTGATCGGGTAAGCCTCGCATCCTCCCTTTTCGCCGCACTTGCCGCACGACTTGCACGGCATCCCGTCCGGATACGCCGACTTCCCGAGCCGCAGCACCTGCCCGGCCGCAAACACCCGCCCGGCATAAGGTACCCACATCTTCTTTTCCGGATTCTCTGTCTCGTCCGCAAACCGCGACGCCAGCATCCGGCACTGCTGCCGGTCGCACCGGCTGCACACGCTTCCGCAATTCGGACACCCCCTGCACCCGCGCGCCACACTCTCCACGCACGCCTTCAGCTCACCGAAAGTCACACCCATACGCCGTCCCCTTCCCGCGGGGCCGTCTTGGTGCGCGGTCCCCGCTTCTCTCAGTTCATCCGTTCATCCTGTTCTCAACCTATCGCGCTTCTCATCTCCTCCCGCCTCCGATCCACTCCCCGATCGCCCGGTCAGACTCAGCCCACCTCTCCGCGCTGGCGCGTTCCTCCGCGTAGCGGCCGAACAGCTCCCGCAGTTTCGACCACGCCAGCGAAGCCGACCGGCACGCCCCTTCCGGCTCGTCGCCCATGAACTTCACCGCCGCGATCCGCAGCCCCGCGTCCACCGTCAGCTTCACCGGCCAGACGTTGATCTTCATGCGCGTCAGATCCCTGCCGCCCGACAGGCTCGCCCGCAGGTCACCCAGGCACCCGCCGCTCTTGATCTCCTCCCGGCTCGTCAAACCCACCGTCACGAACGGCGTGTCCAAACCGAACTTCCCGGCACCCGCCGCCGCCGCGCTCAGCGGACCGGCCGAATCGATCCGCCACGCCAGCCATGTCAGAAACTCCGAGCCGTAATCCGTGCCGCGCTCACCGCACCACGTCGAACGCGCCAGCTTTCCCGGTTCCGGCGCATGTTCCAGCATCAGCAGATGCGGCTGCACGCCCCGCGCCCGTATGCCCACCCGAGCCAGCCCGCACAGCACGGCATCCACCGCGTTGTCGCCGGCCGCGTCCGTGAACACCATCCCCCCCGGCTCCAACTCGGCCGGCAACAGCACTCGGTTCAGCCTCGGCTCCCACTGCGCCGCCTTCGTCAACGCGTCCACGACCTCCGCCTTGATCGCCCCGCGCACGGC
Organism: bacterium; assembly: GCA_025360845.1. Classification (GTDB taxonomy): domain Bacteria; phylum Verrucomicrobiota; class Kiritimatiellia; order RFP12; family UBA1067; genus JAHFSX01. The sequence continues at coordinate 20,347 of JANYBJ010000128.1, read as the reverse complement.
CTTCCCCGCCTCGAAACCGTACTCTCGGTGCCAATCCGCCAGACGCCGCTCCAGCGTGGCCCGCACCAGCCCGGCCGGCGGCTTACGCGCGAAAACCACCAGCCCCGCGTTAACCTCTCCGTCCCGCGCTCCGCCGAAATCCTCCAGCGGATTGCGTCCGCACCATCCGCCGCGCGCCGCCTCATCGGAAGGCAGCGCCGCCAGATCCTTGACCGTCCACGCGCCCATCGCCCCGACCCAACCCGCAGCCACCCTCTCCGCCCGCAGCGCCGTGATCCTCTTCAGCCTCGGCCACGGCACCTCCCGCACCTCCCCCGCCTGCACGGCCGCAAGCGCAGGCGATCGGCCGTTCTCTCCTTCAGTCACCCCGGCCGGCGCATCATATCCCGCCGCCGCCATCGCCGCGCCCGTGCATTTCAGGCACGCGCCCGTCTTATTGATCGCTCCCTTACAGCCGCACACCCGGCACGCCTTGTCCATGTCCACCGTGACACTCGCCCGACGCCCGTCGACCTGATTCTCTCCGTCCATACCGCACCTGTTCCTTTCCTTTTTTTGTCCCGTCCGTCCCGTCCGTCTCACTCACCGCACCTGTCCAGCAGCCCGTCCGTGTCCGCGTTTCTCATCCTTTTCCCTCACACCCCCAGCGCCAGACCATCCTGCACCGCGTCCTCCCTCGCCTTCGCCCGCGCCATCCTCGGCGGGATCAGCGCCAGATTTTCCGCGCTGTTGTCGCACGTCACGCACCTGCGGCCCGTCTCCTTCGCCGCCAGCGCCGTGGTCCCGCTCCCCGCGAAAGGGTCCAGCACCTCGCCTCCCGGCCGCACCACCTCCATGAGGCTGCGCATCAGCCGCACCGGCTTGCCCGTCATATGCAGCTTGTTCGCGCTGTCCACGTTCTCCCGGAACACCCCCGGCAGGCACGGCCCGTTCCGCGACTGCTCCCTCCCGATCCCGCCGCGCGTCGCCGTCAGCACATACTCCGCCTGCGCCCTGAACCATCCCTTTTGGGGCCTGGCCCCTTCCGTCTTGTCCCACGGCACCACCCCGCGCCAGACCCATCCGCCGCACTGGATCGCGTCGCTCATCACCGGGATGTTCCGCCAGTCGCAGAAGCACAGCAGGCAGCCGCCAGGCCGGGTAACCCGCCAGCACTCCGTCAGCCACAGCCCCGACCACGCCAGCAGCCCCCGCTGGTCCCGGTTGTCACCCTCGAACTCCGGATATTCCCGCCGGCTGTTCTTCTTGCTCAGCACATACTTGCTTCCCGTCTTCTGCGCCCGGTCGCTCCGGAACATCCCGCCCGAGCTGTACGGCGGGTCCGTCACCACCGCGTCGAAGCGCCGGTCCGCGAGCCCGCGCACCAGCTCCAGCGAGTCGCCCTTCCACACCTCCACCTTCTCATCCCGCCAGTACATCTCCACCGCCATAAAGCATCCCTCTCCGTAGTCGCCCTCTCTCTCTCTTCCATCTATCCCGGCTTATCGCGCCTATCGCGCCTCCCCGCCTATCGCGCCTCCCCGCCACCTCATCGCCTTCAGCGCCGGCGTAAACCAGCCTGGCAGCCTCCAGAAACCGCCCGCGGACGAAATCCAGCACCCCCTTCTCCGGCTTCGAGTTCCTCTTCCCGTAGCACTGCCCGATCTCACCCTTCCCCGGACAGTACGACACCGTCACGAACGGCACCCGCGGCCGGTCCTTCTTCCGGATGAACGCCAGCACCACCTCGCCGCGCGCCACTTTCCCCGCGTAGTTGCCGGCGCAGTGTTCCAGCCGTTTTCCCTCGGTCCTTAAATCTTTCTCCCGCCGGGGGATCTTCACCAGCCACCGGCCGCGCAGCTTCTCCAGCGCCAGAAACCTATCCGCCACCGCCGCCAGCGCCGCGTCCATCTTCGCCGCCAGCGCCGCGGCCTCACGCCTCGCCAGCGCCGCGCACCCGTCCAGCACGTCCTTCTCCCGCGCCTCGAACACTTTCGGGAAGGCGTTCTTCGTGTCCGCCAGATCCATCCCCAGCCGCTCGCAACCCTTCAGGTACCCCATGTAACTCCCGTCCGTTATATGGGCCTTGCCCACATACGCCGCCGCCCGTTCCGCGTCCACCGCCTCGGGTATCCCGCCGAAGCGCCTAACCGCAGCCGTACGCCGCTCCGCCTCGGCCAGCGTCATTCCCCGGCCGTACGCCATCCGGATCACGTCCACCTTGAGCAGCCCCTTCACGATCTCCGCCAGGTTCTTTGTGAAAAACCTCATGAAGCCCTTGTCCGTCTCCAGCTGTCTCACGAATCCCGACAGCAGCGCGAACCTCCCCGCCCCGCATTTGGCCAAAAGCTCGATGCGCGGATGCTCCAGATAGAACTTGAGATAGTCCAGGACGTCCCCGCACCCCTCGTTCCAAGCGCACCACTTCCAGCGCCTCGTCCGCTTCAGCAGCTCAGGGTTCACCGTCGGGCACCGCAGCTTGAAGAGCCTGTCGCGGCGCACGTAATTATGCGGCATCCACTTTCCGCTGTAACTCCAGTGCCGCATCTTGCGGCCCAGCTTCTCCGGGCTCCAGTCGCACACGTACCCGCACATGCCCGAAAAAACGACGTCCTTGACCTCCATCTTCTTCCCGTCCGCGCTCGCCCGCACCACCTCCTTGATCGCCGCCGACCCGTCCTTGCGCGTCTTCACGCACACCGTCCGCACCTCCACGTCGGCGCCGCTCCGCGTCAGATACTTGTAAAAACGGTACCGGTTCGCGCGGCCTCTACTCCTCACCGCCACCCAGTCGTATTCCCGGATCCGCTTCAGCGCCCCGCCCGACAACGGCCTCACCTGCCGTTACCCATCATCAGCTCCGCCAGACTCATCTCCTTCGGCTCCGCCGCCTTCTTCCCCGTACGGGCGACCGGCGGGTCTCCCCTCTCTTTCCCCTCCTTCTTGCCTATCACCTCTTCCTTCTTGCTTTCGCCACTCACCGGTCCCCTGAAGGCCGGCTTCTCCTTCTTCTCGCTGATCTCCCCCTCCTCGAAATAATGCACGATCCAGCCGAACACCGTCTCGTCCTCGATACAGACGCAGCCGGCCCCGGCGGCCACCTTCCGCGCCTCGCCCGCCGCGTACGCCAGCGCCCCCGCCAGCGTCTTCGTGCCCGCCCCGATCTTCTCCGCAAGCGCCTCGCCCGCGTTCGCCTCCAGATAATCCAGCACCCGCCGCTCCGTCCTGTTCGCCGCCTTCAGTTTGATTTCCATTTTCTTGCCTTTCCTTTCCTATCCTATCCGTGCCATCCGTCCGCTCTTCGCCGGCTTCTCCCGCCTGCCGCGCCCAACCCTCTCACCGCGCTTTCCCGTACCCGAACACCCGCCGCGCCAACTCGGCCCAAGCGTACGCGCACGCGCTGTCCGCCGCCCCGCGGAAGGCCAGCTTCAGCCTGATCCCCTCGGCCAGCCGCCCGGCCCAAACCGTGTCCTTGCCTTCCGCCACGCGGTCCAGCACCTCCCGCCCGCGCTCCGCCGTCTCCGCGTCATCCGCCGCGACACCGAAGAGCACGCACGCCGCCAGCACCTTCCCGAATCCCGACGCCTTGCCCGCCGTAAGGTCATCCGCCCACTCGGCCAGCCGTCCCGGACTCGACAGCTCCGCCACCGTGGCCTTCACATACGCCGCCTGCCTCCTCTGCTCCGGCGTCGGCCCCTTCGGCGTCGCGTCCACCGCGCCCGAGGACCGCCCCTTTTCCCGGATCTTCGGCGGGTCACGCCACACCACCGTCCCGCTCTCGGTCCCCTTGTCCACGACCACCGGCACCATGTCCGGCCGCGTCCGCTTCCGGCTATCCGTCGCCTTCGCCCAATCCGTCGTCGCCACGTCCTGCACCCCGCACCCCGCCTTCTTCGCCGCCTCCGCCTGCTTCGCGCTCACGTACGCCAGCCGCTTCTCCTCCCGGCAGACCGGGTCCAGGCAACGCGCCGCCGGGCCCATGTCGTCGAAAAGCTCCGCCTGCAGGTCGCTCCGTTTGGCGCACCTCCCGCACGCCTTGTCCCCCGACATCCACGCGCACGCCGGGATATCCGCCAGCAGCGAGCCCGTCACCGCAGCCAGCGTCTTCAGGTCGCCGCCTCCCTCCGCCAGCCGCGGCCCCATCTCCAGCCCAAGCCTCTCCTGCAGGTCTTCCGGCAGCCGCGCCACCGCCGCCAGAAACGCGAACGACAGCCCCGCCCCGTCCGCCACGCCGCGCCACCACGCCGAAAGGTTTTTCAGGCTCAACGCCCGCCGCGTCCACGCCGCGGGACGTCCCAGCAGCTCCGCCGCCGCCTCCACATCCCCGCCGCACGCCGCCACCACCGGCCCCACCGCCTCGCCGCACTCCAGCGGGCTCAGGTCCTCGCGCTGCATATTCTCCGCGGCCGCCGCCAGCGCCGCGTCCCGGTCCGTCATGTCCCGCACATACACCGGCACGTTCCGGGACCCCGCGCGCTTCGCCGCCTCCATCCGCCGCCGCCCGCACACGATCTCCAGCCGGCCGTCAGCGAGCGTCCTCGCCAGCAGCGGCTCCAGCACGCCGCTGGCCCGCACGCTCGCCGTCAGCTCCTCCAGCGCACCCTCGTCATGCGCCCGGCTGTTCCCCGCCCACACCGCCAGACCGTCCAACTCCGCCAGTCCCACCATCTTCAGCTCGCCCATATCCGTCGCCTTTCTCCTTTACCCTCATCCCTCATCCCTCAGTACTCGTCATCCGCCGGTCCGCCCGGGAGAGCCGCCACATACTCCAGCACCGCCGCGACCGCGAGCAGCGCCAACCCGGCCCCCGCGCAAGCGACCGCGAGCAGCCAACACGCCCGCCCGAACCACGGCCACAGGTCGCACGCCGCCGCGCCGGCCCACACCCCGCCGCCAGCCGCCGCCAGCCCGGCCATCCAAACCGTCCGTTTCATGCCTTTCTCCTTTCGTTCCTCCACCCGCCGCGCCCCGAACGGCGCAGCGGAACAAACATCTCGGCTATTTAAGCCCCTCGCCCCACGTCTTGCCGCCCGGGGCCAGCAGCGCCGGAAACCTCACCTGCACCCGCCACAGCAGGTCCCGGCTGGGCCGCTTCCCCATCACCACCAGCCGCAGGTGCTGGCTTGTCACCCCCAGATCCGCCGCCGCCTTCCCGACACCCTTGAGCCTCACGCCCCTCTCCGCCACCGCCTCGCTCATCCTCAACCTCTCTTTCAACTAACGCGCGAATGCACTAACGCACTCCCGCACTTCTTGCCCCGCCGCTCGCCCGCGCGAACCGCGAACCCGTCACGCCGTTCCGTTCCCACTCCCGGTAGACCGCCGGCACCACCCTCCAGCAGTTCCCGCCCATCCGTTTCGCCTTCAGCGCCCCCGTCTTCAGCAGGTTCTCGCGCACCCACCGCACCGGCCGGCCGACCAGCTTCGCCACGTCGTCCGCCGTCAGCATCGCCTCGAAACCCTTCACGTTCTCCATTCCGCACCTCTCTTCCCAGCCTATCCCGCCGATCGCGCCGATCGCGCCTATCCGCTTATCCGCCTATCGCGCTTCTCCGCTTCCCTCTTACCCCTCCCCGCCCACCGTGAACGGGTCCAGCCGCCACACCGTCACCGGGAAGAGCACCCGCCCCGCCGCCAGGTCCCGCCTCCGCGAATCGCTCTTAAAGCGCCTCACGCTATCCGTCAGCGCCTCCCACGCGGCCGGCTCCATCCCGGCCAGATCCTCCTCCAGCTGCGCGGCCGCCCGATCCTCCACCAGCTGCGCGTCCCGCAGCGCCCGCGCCGAAGCCAGCCGCACCTCCAGGCACTGCCCCAGCAGCCACCGCGCCGCCGCCAGCTCCGTGTCGTCGAGGCAGGGGCGTCCGGAGGACGCCCTCTCCGCTGTCCGTTTCCCTCTCACGCCGCCTCCCCCGCGCCTGTCCGGCTTCGCGCTCCAAGGTTTCCAACTCATCGCCTGTCCCTCTCTTTCCGTTTTTCCCGTTTATCCTTCAGCCTCACCCCGCCTCTTCCACCCGCGCCCCGCCCTCGCCCGCCAGCGCGTTCCACGCCGCCGCCTGCGCCCCGCCCTCGCCCGCCAGCGCGTTCCACGCCGCCGCCTGCGCCTCGTCCTCGCCCGCCAGCGCGTTCCACGCCGCCGCCAGCGCCTCGCACTTCGGACGCGAGGCCGGATCAGCATGGCTCTTGCCCATCCAGCGCATCGACACCAGCCCCGAGCCGTCCGCCTGCCCGTTGTGCCGCGCCACCAGATACAGCCCCGTCTTCGCGTGCCGGACATAACACTGCACGCACTCCGACCGCTCGCGCGCCGTCAGCGCCACGTTATAGGCCGCCTCCAGCGACATCAGCGCGTAACGCGCGTCCCCGTCCCAGTCGTTCACCGACCCGAACAGCACCCGGAAGCTGTTCACCGCCCGGCACATCTCGGCGGCGCCGCCCCCGTCCCGCGCCAGCGCCAGCATCACGCTGCCCGCCACCGCCCGGTACCACGCCAGCGTGTCCGTCGCGCCCGCCGTCCGGCCGCACAAAAACGCCCGCTCCACCGACCCGACCGCCTGCCGCAGCCGCAGCTCCGCGCTCAGCGGGCCGACCGCGAGCGGCTTATCGCGCTGGCCCGGCTCTTCCAGCTTACCGCGCTTCTCTTCCCCGTCCGTCCCATTCTCCAGATCCGTCATGGCATCCTCCTTATCCTTCTCAGCCTGCCCGCCTATCGCGCTTCTCCCTTTCACTCCGCCGCCAGAAGCGCGGCCCGCAGCGCCAGCACGTACGCGCTTTTCATGCGGCCCAGCCTCTCTTCCGCCGCCCGCGCCCGGAACTCCTCCTGAGCCAGCCGCTGCTCCAGCTCATTACGCAGCCGGTTCAGCGCCGCCGCCTTCTCCAGAACATCCTCGTACTCCTCCCGGTCCAGCTTCATCTGCGTCTCCAGATCAGACAGGTTCCGCGCCGACTGCGCCAGCTCGCCCCGCAGCCCGTTCACCTCCAGCATCAGGTTCCCGTTCGCCACTTCCGCGACCGCCGCCAGGCTCCCCAGCGTCTCGAACTCCATCCGCGACACCGTGTCCCCGCTTACCGGCTTATCCCGCTTATCGCGCTTATCGCGCCTCCCCGCCTCTTCCTTCCGGATCTCCTGCTCGATCGCCCCCACCGCCACGCCCCGCCGGCGCAGCTTGCCCACCAGAAAGTTCCTTTTCACCTCCAGGAACTTCTCCCGATCGGGCTTCTTTCCCGCCGCGAGCGCCCGGCCCCGCCAGCTTTCCGCGTACGCCTGCGCCTGCTCCAGCTCCCGTTCCGTCGCCTGCCCCGTGCCCGGGATATGCGCGAACTCCGGCATCTGACCTTTGCCCTCTGAACCCTTGCCTTTCTTCTTCATCGCCTCTTCCTTTCCTTGTGTGTTTTACCGTTACGCCTTAGCCGCCTTCAGACTCGCCAGTTTCTTCCGAAACTCGCCAATACACGCCAACAGATCGGAAACCGCTGATGTCGAAATCGTTCCAATAGGATACGGGGCCGCAAGCCCCGCCATGAGCGTGTGGCGACGCTTCGCCTCGAGTTTTTTGTATTCCTCGCCACACCAGGCGCGGACGGCTTCCATGAAGTTGACCTGTGTAAGCATCATCGCCTCGGCCTCTTTGATCGCCTTGTATTTGGTGCCAGCCCAATCCGCGATTATCCGCATTTGCTCGGCAATATCGATGCCGGGGAAGAGAAGCGCCAGATCCGCCAACTCTTCCGGAGCCAGACGCGCCAATGTTCCGTCACGCAGCGTGATCCCGACTTCAGAAACATCAAGCGCCCAAGGGCTCACCGTCTCACTTCTGGAAAACACCTTCCGGCTTTTCGCCACTGTTCCGTTTTTCATGTCCTGATCCTTTCGTTTTTCCTTGCTTTCCCTTGCCCGAGTAGTAACGTGTTCAACATGACTTGTTCTTTACAGCGCGTAGAATAACGCTAACGGCGTTATGAGTCAACACCAAAGGAGCTATTTATGCAAAAAAGTTTTGGCACGCGTTTACGCGAGTTCAGAGGCGAATACATGCAGGTCGAATTAGCCCATGAATTCGGGGTAGGTCAATCGGCATACAGCGCATGGGAGTTAGATAAGAAAGAGCCCAGTCTTAACACCATTAGAGCTATGTGCAAATTTTTTAAGATTACCGCGGACGAATTATTAGGGATTACAGAGGAACGCCCCGCGCGACAAGCATCCCAAGTGTCCGAACCCGAACTTTACGATATGCCGCCGCATGCCTGTCCGCGTTGCGAAGAATATCGGGCCGATGTCATTTACCTGCGCGGGCATATCGACAAACTCACATCCCTGTTAGACGAAAAGGGAAAGGCGCATGTTCGAACACCGCCTGCACCGAATGGTGGCGTTCATGCTCACGCCGGATAGGATAACTATCATGGACCGTGATCCAGAAGCATTTCTGACCGCCATTGTTGCATGGCACTATTACAAAGGACACACGTTTAAAAACGGAGCGCTTGAACGTGCTATTTCCGACCTGGGCCTGTCGGCAGATCCGGAAAGAGTTAATGACATAGCGCTTTCAATGACGTTCGGCGTGACAGAAACAGATCCCTCGAAACCTACAACAAAAGAAGAAGCGGTCGATTCATTCTATAAGGCCTATCCGAAATACAGAAACGTCTATGACATCTTCGAAGAAGCCCATCACTCCCAATGCCCCCGCCCCGCGCCGGCGAGCGCAGCGAGTCCAGCTTCTCCCCGCCCCCCTCCCCATGAAACCCCGCTCCCCTAAAGCCCCCCGCCGCCCGCGGCCGGTCCGCTACGGCCCCGGCGGATACGCGCCCGCCCCGAACGGGCGCGGCTACGACTGCGCGGTCAGCCTCAACGGCGTGCGCTCCCGCTCGCGCCAGCCCGACGAGGCCGCCGCCCGCGTCTGGATCGACGGCGCCGAGGCCTCCGCCGCCATGGCCCTGCCACCGCTCACCCGCGCCCAGATGCTCGACGCGCGGCAGGCCCTCGCCCTGCTTCCGCCCGGCGTCACCCTCGCCGACTGCTCGCGCCGCTATCTGGCGACGCTCCCCTTGCCGCCGCCTTCCGTCCCCCTATCATCCGCGCGCGACGCCTTCATCGCCGACCGCGCCGAATCAGGAACCCGCCCCGTCACATACAGGCACTACCGCCAGACCGTCAACCGCCTGATCCGCGCCGTCGGCGACGTGCCCGTGGCGGAAGTCACCCGCGAAAAACTGTCGGCCCTGGTCGGCGGCATGAGCGCCACCTCCCGCAACACCGCCCTGAGCCACCTCTCCGCGTTCCTGAACTGGTGCCGGCAGACCGGCCGCGCACCCGGAAACCCCGCGGAAACCATCCGCAAGGCGAGACTTCCCGAACCTCCGAAAGGCGTGCTGACTCCCGACCAGATATCCGCCCTCATGGCGTGCGCCCGCGTCCGGCGCCCCGGCATGGTGCCCTACCTCGCCCTCGCCTTCTTCGCCGGCATCCGTCCCGACGAGCTGGCCCGGCTCCACCCCTCCAAGATCGGCCCCCGCTTCATCCTTCTGGACGGCTCCGTCACGAAAAACAGCGCCACGCGCAGCGTCTCCATATCCCCCCACCTGGCCGACTGGCTCAAAGCCTACCCGCCGGCCGCAGGCCGCGCGATCCCGCCCCTATCCCCGAAACACCTGTACGCCGCGCTCCGCCTGATCCGCGCCGACACCGTGGCCCTATCGCGCGAAACGCAGACCCCGGCCTACGCCGTGCGGGCCTGGCCCAAAGACTGCCCGAGGCACAGCTACGCCACATACATGTACGACTTGACCAAAAACGCCGCCGCGGTGGCGGCCGAAATGGGACACAAGGGCGTCGACGTTTTCTTCCGTCACTACCGCGCCCTGTCCCATCCGGGCGACGGGTCCAAATTTACGGCCATCACCCCCGAAAGCGTGAAGCCTTTAACGACAATCTGCCAACGGTTGTCACAACCCGTTGAGCCGCAGCAGAGTCAATTACCTTCGTAATGATCAGGTCGTCCGTTCGATCCGGATCGTTGGCTCCATCTGAAAGCCCCTTATCTCTTGGCGGGATCGACTGTGACGAGCTTGAGGATGTCGGCGGCGGGAATGCATACCCTCATGATCATCTGTAATTCGCCGTTGTCGCCATTGTCCCTGCCGGTTTCTTTCGTCTCCTCTTCACCGCTGGCGTCATCGGGGCCGCTGTAAACGGAACTGGTGCTCATGACCATGCCGACGACGTTGCCGTTGTCGTCGAACAGAGGTCCTCCGCTCGATCCGACGGCGAAGTCGGCCGTGGTGGCCAGGACGGTCGTGGTCTTGCCGTTGGCGCGGCAGACGAAATACCGGGACAGGATACCTTCGGTAAGCGAGTTGAAGGCGTTGGTTGGGTGACTCAGGATGCGGATGTGCGAGCCGGGCTTGGCATTGGGAACGATGGCCAGCGGTTTCAGCCCGGAAGCGCCTTCGAGCTGACAGATGGCGATGTCTTCAGCCGGGCTGACGGCAAGCACGGACTTCACGGCATAGACGTGGCCATCGGCGGTCATCGCGGTCAGGGCCGCTGCGCCGGGCGTGTCGAGCACATGAAAATTGGTGACGAAAATGCCGGACTCGTGAATGAGGAAACCCGTCGCCTGCGCCGCGTCCCAATCGTCCCACCCTTTTGTTTTGCTCAACACGCCGACCAACAGGACGCTCTGGCTTGCCTGTTCGTAGAGCTTCTCGCTGGGTAACAGGCTCGTGCAAGGGCTGGCCAGCTTGACCGCGCAGGGCTTGAGATCGGCCTCGGCCAGCAGCTTGTCGAGCGGGACTGTCTTTTTCGCCGCTATCAATTCCAAGGACCGGCTGATGAATTGTTCCATCCGATCATTGTCGTCGGGGCCGGGATCGGGCGCGGGATGCCGGTAGCCGGCCAGCGTCTCCTTGAGTTCCAGCCGGGTCTTGGGATCGGAGCAGAGGCCGATGGCCTGCTGCTGCATGGCGATGGCCTCGTTCGTCCGCCCGTTCATGAACATCGCCCGCGCGTAGGTGTCCACGATGGGACAATCCTTGCCGTCGGTCTTCTCGAAGGCCCGCTGCGCCGCGCGCAAGGCCAGCGGATAGTCGCGTTGCAGCAGCATCGTGTCGGTCAGGATTTTCCAGGCGAACTGGTTTAACCCGGCGGTGTCGTCGGCCTTCATTTTCATGATTTTTTCGCCGATTTCTGCGGCCTCGGCTTTGCCGCCCCGCCGCACGGCCTGCTCGAAGTAACCGTCCAACAACGTATTGCTCTCGTCTTCCGCTTCCGCAGTTTCTTCGGCTTTGACTTCGGCCCCCGGCACAAACTGGCCGGCCACGACCTGCTCCAGCACGTTGTCCAGACCTTCCATCGGGTGCCCGACCCAAACGACGTTGCCCGTTTTGTCGACCACGAACGCGGTCGGGATGCCATCCTGCCGGTAGGCCTCCAGGTAGGCCTTGGACGTTTGCCCCTTGTCGTCCACGCCGACGGCGTACTTCATTTTCTCGCCCATCTTCTTGACGAACGGCTTGGCCTCATTCGGACTTTCGTCGGTGATGCCGATCACGGCCACGCCTTTGTCCTTGAACTTGGCCTGCAACTCGGTCAGATGCGGAATGCTCTCGCGGCAGGGCCCACACCACGTCGCCCAGAACTCGATGACGTACACGGTCTTGTCTTTGCCGTCCGCGAGCGTGACCGGCCCGCCCTTGATCCATTCCCCGATGCGCAGCGGCGCGGCCGGGTCACCCATCTTGGCTGCGTACGCCGCCGTGATAAACAGACAGCTGATCATCCAAAGCGCATATCGTTTGCCAAGTAAGCTTGGGCGTTTTCTCAGATGCTCCTCAACGATTTGGACACATTCCACCTTCATTTAATCTCCCTTCATAACCCACTTTTCACTCTTGCTGTTTCACAGCTTTTAGGTGTTCGAGCAGGATGCGGCGGACCTCTTCGATCGTGAGGGGGTTGCCTTGGCAACTGTGCTCGCTGGGCACGACGAATTCAGAGGCGACACCCTCCAGATGGGCGCTCGAGTACTTGACCACGCCATCGTCGCCGTCCGGCGGCGTCATGCCCGGCTTGACCGCGATGATCGAGTGCGCCGTGACTCCCGGTGCGGCCGGAAGTTCCGATACGGCCACCAGGAGCGGGTTGCCGGGGGCCATGCTGTCGATGCTGGTCGGCATGCCATCTGAGAGTGTGCCGGGGAGCTTGACGCGTTTGATGACGGTCAGCATTTCGGCTCCGGTCTTCAGCACATCCTGCGGCAGACGGATGAACCAGCGTGCGACTTTCCGTGCGAACGAGCTCGCGAGGAAGCTGCCGCGGTGGGGCGTGGAAATGAAGACGACGCGCCGGATTTGCGGCACGGGCTTGAAGATGCCGTACCGCACCACGAGTGCTTTCTCTTCCGGCGAGAGATTCAGTTCCTGGAGCGTTTTGCCTGTCAACTTCTGGATGATCGCCTCGCCGGTGTCGGTGGACACCAGACGGGTCAGTAGCCCACCTTGGCTATGTCCGATAACGACCATGTTCTTGAGGGCCGGGTCGACACCGCCGGGGTCGCATTTCTTGATCTGGCTTTCGAGCGCCTCATGGAAGTTGCGCGCCGAAACGACGATGGGTTTTCCGCTGTCGTACAGGTAGAGCCAGAACTGAACCTTCTCCCTCAAGAGCGGGTCGGAGGAGAGCGTGTTGAGCATCTCCGCCCACCAGACCGGGCTGCTCATGGTGCCGTGTACCAGCACGACCGGGATCTTGCCGGGCTCATACGGATGGATGGTGTAGATGCCTGCGGGGTACGGCATCTGGCCAAGCCGGAACATCTGCAGGCCGAGGCTCCAGAGCGCGGGGTTCTCGAGCACATAGGCGAGTTGGGAGGTCATGTCCGTCTCGATGGGCACGGTCTTCCCGTTGAGAACGATCTCGTGGCGGACCAGCGGCGAATAAAAGTCGGCCCACGCCTTGCAGCATCCGTTGGTTATCTCTTTCAAGCCGCCTTCGACCCTTAGAAATAGCGTGGCCGCGCTGGCGTCGCCGACAGGGAAATCCAGTTGACGCTTACGCGAGACCACCAGTGGCGCACCCAGCCCGCCGCTGCGGTTGCGGACGCTCAATCCGCGGATCAGGAACTCGTCCGCAGGCGTGAAGTGCTGATAAGAGTCCGGCGTCCAAGGCAGGTCGCTGATGCCATGATCAAGGCTCACCTTGCCGACCGGCAGAGGAAAACTCCCGCCCTCGAGCTTCGGCAACCGTTTCCTTTCGAGGAACGCCAGCGCCACACTCCGGTTGTAGAGGTCGCAGGCAATGCGGAACTCCCGGTCGAAGGGGCTCGGCAACGGCTCCTTGCCGGCTTCCAGAAGGTAGAGATAGGAGTAGATCGCCGCGGCAACGTACAGGTTCATCGGGCCGACCCGCTGGCCGTCCACATCGGATTTCATCCCTTTTTTGCCGCAGTGATAGCAGATCTCCGAGAGCGCGAGCAATGTGTCTCGCCGGTCATCGCGGCCGGCGATCTCATGAAGTCTGCGGATACAGGTCAGCGGGTCATTGGCCGCGTCCTTATCCAAGTCGTAGCGGTGCAACACGGCCAGAGTCTGGCTGCTGGTGGTGCGGGAGTTCAACGCGCTCTGGTTGATCTGCAGATACGCCTGCCTCACACCCAGGCGGTTTACGCCCACCGGGGTTGGCGTGGAGCAGCCACCGGCCAGCAGAAGAGCGGCTGCGAGAACGAGGAATCGGTTCATGGCTGAAGCTCCTTTTGAGTTGCCGGAACAATCCCTGGCACGCCTTCACGGATGAGGCTGGAAAACGCGGGCGAGTCGCCAGCCGCCCGGGCGCGGGCGTTCACGATGCTACGTTCGCGCAGTTCGCCGAAAGGCAAGGTGGTGTCCAGCGCGCCGTTCTCGTAAGCGTGGCGATCGGCATAACCGTTGAGTATGACGGACCAGTGCCAGCGCCCCCGCCCCTTGACGGCGTGCTGGCGGGCGATCTGGAAGAAACCGACCATGCAGTTCTCGGTTACGGCGTTGTACCACTCGGGCTTACGCTTGAGGCTGTTGATCCGGTTCATGTAGTCGACGAAGACGCCGCGAACAGACTGCGGCGGCGCTTTCACCATCCTGTAGAGCCGCACGGTTTCGCCCTGTCGGAAGTTGGTGCGCAGGCCCACCAGATCGCGCTCGTCGCCTGCGATGAAGATGACCTCGTACTGGCGGAACAGCCCCTTGAACGCCGAGTAATTCTCGCCGATTTTTTTGCGGGTCTCGATCGAGAAGCAGAGATACTGACCGTCCTCAAAGCCGAAGCTGAGCATGGTGTGCGCCACCTTGTGCAGTCCCCAGTCGACGAGAAAGATGTCAGCCGTATGCAGTTTGGCGAGGTCGTAGCGCCGTGTCTCGAAGGCGGCGGTGAAGTTGGTCTCGGAGTGATAGGTGCAGTTCCGGACGTTGTGGACCGTCACCTGATCTCCCGCAATCTCCGCATAGGGCTGCTGTGCGACATCCGGCTGCCATGCGCGCTCGTTGGAGGGACGCATCAGCTGGAAAGCCAGAAGGGGCAGCAGAAAGACGGCGATGCACCCCAACGCCACACGGCGTAGCGCTGCGAACAGAATAACTGCGAGATGCGCCGCCCCGTAGAGCGCCGCCAGCGCCACGCACAAGCCGTTCGGCCAACTGCCGTAATAGAGCGCGAAGACCCCCCAGAGTCCTGCGGGCAGGAAGAGAATGAACAGCCCCAGTCGGCACAGCAGTGGCCGGCCGGTCTTTCGCCGAAATTCCGACGTTAGCGAAAACCGTTGCATCTCATTCCCTTCCGATTGGCACCGCGCTCCCCAGCGGCTCACATGAACGTTCAGCCCGCACTGTCTGAACAGACGCAACCGCTGGCCTTGGCCCACGCGCTACGGGGTGGTGTCAGGAGCCGTACCGGCTCGGAAGCGTTGCAACCGGTCTTGATTGGACTGCGCGCGCTTCTGTGCCTCGTTTCTCTCCGACACCAACTGCTGGAACTTGCGGAAATCGCTCTGCAAGTCGAGGGTCATCTCGGCCAGCAGCTTGTCGATCTCAAACGCGCCCTTGCTGCTGACCGGCTTCGTGCTCGGGGCGTTGGCGCTCAGCAGGTCCTCCGCTTGCTGGCGGCGGTCGGCGATGAGTTCCTCCTTCGCCTCGATCTGGCTCTTGATCTGTTCCTGACGCTTCGGCTCCGTGGTGGTCGTGAGCATTTGCTTAAGGCTTTCCACCTCGCGGGTCTGCTTGTCGATCCCGGCCTTCAGGTCCTGGATGAGTTCGGACTTGATCTTGGCCGATCCACTGACATCCTTCTCGAACCGATGGAACTCCTTGGTCTCCGTGTCGTAGTCGTATTCGTCGTTGCGGTAGCGCTCGTATTGGTTGAACTCTTCGTTCTGGGTCAGCGATTTGGCCAAGGTCGAGATCTGTCCGATACGCTTCTCGATACGCGTGTCAATAACTTTTGCGTCCTTGGCCAAGGCCTCTTTCGAGACCGCGACGTTCGCATCCGACGCCACCAGGGCCTTATCGCGCATGTCACGCTCCCGCACATAGTAGGCAATACTTTTCTTGAGGCCCTCGATCGCCTTGTCCTTGGCGCGGCGGACCCGGCCTTTCGAGTCGGTCGAATCCTTGATGGTCGAGAGGAGTTTCACGATTCTGTCCAGTCGGGACTCGATGTCGCCATCCAGCGTGCGCAGCTGTTGACTGATCGCGTCCAGCCGCTCCTGGCTCTTGGCCGCCTCGGCCGCGAGAACATCCGCGTACTGCCGGCGCCCAGCCGCATCTGCAACGCCGGTTGCGACCGCCACCGGTCCCGCCGTGCGGTTTGTCTCCGCTTCCGCCGCCACAGCCACATCGCCCTTCAACAACCCTGCGAGGGCTATTGCCACCACCCACATGCCTCTGTCCTGTTTCAAATGAACCTCCCTGACCTGTTGCCACCGCAACCCTGTTTTCACTTATGACACGAACCTCTTGGACGCACACCTCGGCAGAGGGTGCTCGTCCATAACTTCAAACGAATTAAGATTAAGAGCACGATTAGGTCGTCTACTTCACGACCGGCGCACTCCCGGCCTCGGGGTTGATGCGCGTGATCTTAGAGCCCTGAATGCCGATGCCCGCCATCAGGCCTTTCTGCCCGTAAATAAAGGCATAGACGTCCTTTTTGGCGGTTGTGGTCGTGAGCGTTTTGGCGATGCCCTCGTCGACGAGCACCACGCTCGGACCGACCCCGATCTCCCAGCCCTTCGAGTTCCTTGCGTAGGCGATGGCCTCGTCCGACATGAAGAAGAGCGCATAGCTGAGGCCCTGCGCGCCGATCTGAAGGCCATAGGAGGCGGCGCTGATATTGAAATATCCGAGGGGGACTCCGGTGGGCGACAGCGCAACGCCATCACCGGACTGGCCGCCGATGATGAACCCGGCCTTATACACCCGCGGGAAAATCAAGATCGCCTTGGCCTTGGGAACCAGCGTCTTGGAAATCGGCATGCTCCGGTACAGCTCTTGCAGAGCCGTTGCCGCACTCTGGTTGAGCTCGGCCTGCGTGGAACGCCGAGGCAGTTTGACATCCGAACTGGAGCTCTCACACCCGGCGGTGACAAGCATGAGACACACCAACACGAGACCCGACACGACACACTTCATATCCAACCTCCTGATGTTTCACATAACCGAGACACTTACAAAACCGTTTGAACAATTCCAAAAAAACTCTGAACGATGATAACAAACTCAAGTCATTCGGCAAACACTCATTTCGTTGAAAGCGCCTGTTCCGGCGTGGGCGGTTGGACCGTCAAGCGCTGACCGAACAGCAGACAGTTGAACAGCGCGCGGCTGACCTCGTTACGGGTCAGGAAACGGTTGCTGCCCGGTGCCTCCTCGTGCGAGACCACCACTTGCTGGTCGAGGTCGTAAATGCGGGCCAGCAGCGTCTCATGCTCCCAGACCGCGGGATTCGCCAGATCAATGTCAGAGGCGAAGCTGAAGAGTTTGCGGCCGGCCTCCCAAAACACCCAGATTTCATTCGCGACCGGCGACAGGGGCGCGATGTGTACGATCTTTTCGCCAGCCGGGACATTGGTGAGTATCCCCTCCTTGGCCGCCTCTTTGCGGAGCGCCTGCTGCAGGCGCGCGGCCAGCGCCGGATCGGGATAATCGTGCTGGGCGCGGGTGCGGAAGAGGTAATCCCGCATCGCCTGCATATCGACCTCGATCACTTTCGCGCCTTGCGGCGCGCGGGCTGGCACGTCACCGCGGATCACCTGAGTAATCCTGAAGTTCGCGCTCTTGACCTCGGTGTTCAGCTCCTCGATGCGGTAGTCCGCCTTCTTGACTTTCACACGCAGGCCCACCTGTGGCATGAGAATCTCACCCAAGGCGCTGCGGTCGCCCGGGTCGAGAGGGACTTCCACGCGCCGGACCCAGAACACAACCTTCTTGGCTCCTACTATGCGGTCCACTTCGGCTTCATCCAACTGCCAGCGGTAAAGGTAGCGGACGACCTCGAACAGGTACGGTTGCTGAACCAGTTCCGAAGGCACAGCCGAGGCACCCGAGGGCTTTGCGGGCGCCACGCTCCGACAGGCGGACAACAGAACGGCCAGCGTCAGGGACAAGCCTGCAACAAACACTTTGCCTCTGCTCATTTCGGGTCCTTTCTCAATGTGAAGAAGCGATTGCCTGCCAGTGATCCTTCTTGCGTGGAAGGGATCGCGACGAAATTGCCTCCGGGATGATAGGAGCCCACGTCCGTCATCCATGCGTAGGCCCGACCGGTGACTTCCGTTTTGCCGACGTTTTTCAATCCCGCAAAACGGTCAGCGCCATCGACCCCGTCTTTCAGATACGCCCGCGACAACCCCTGGGCATAGTTGAGCAGCCCGGAAAAACGGCCAGGTTTCGCGCCTTTGTTGGCAATGCTGAGCAGGTTGTCGATCCGCTCCTCCACGCGGGGTGCGGTCACATACCGGCCGGCAGCATTGAGGTAGAAACCCTCGCACTGCCGCTTGCCGCCCCCGCCGGTGATGACGTCGATGATGTTCTCGGACCGGACGCCGGCGATCTGCACCTGCCGGTACCCGGTCGGGATATGCTGGATACGCGAATGGAGCACCCAGAGGACGGCGAGCATGGAGCCCTTCGAGTCGGCTTCGCTGAGGAATCCCCGCTCGCCGGGGAACGCCGTCTCGTTGATGAGCAGCCGGGCCAGATAACCGGAGGGCGTGTCCCGACGGTCCAGTTCCGCGAAGGCCGGCGCCGCTTGGGCCAACGTCGCAAACAGGCCGATGCTTGCGGTTAGCGCAAACATTAGGCGGGACATCCGTTGGAGGTGTCGTTTCACATGTCGCTTCTTTAGCAAATCTGAACACACGTTACCACGGGTTCAGCGTGAAGTTCGAGGCGTCCTTGACTTCGACATCTTTCGGCGTGTTGGCCAGCTCGACCAGTTGATTAGCCCACGCCTCAATGCTGTCCTTCGCGTCACCGTACCACGTGACGGCCTTGGCATTGATGATCCGGAAGGGCGGTTCTTCCCGGTCGGCGAACATCATCAGCGTCTCTCGTGTGAATGAATCGCGCAGACGCCCTTCGATGGCCACGCAGGTGCCACTGCCTCCCACCTTGCTTCCGACGGCAACGAGGGGTGCCCTTGCGAAGGGGGCCGCCAAACCGAGAGCCCCTAAGACCGCCTTGCTCGGAACCAGCTCCACAATGGCCAGCTCGAGAACAGCGACTCCATGGCCTGGACGGTCAACGATCTCAAACCGTTTATTGGGATCCGCGCGGAAGGCTTTGACAAAGGTGTCTCGCGTGAACTGAGCCAGCTCGTCAGCGCTTCTCGAAAGGTTCTTGTTCTCCGGGTTGGCCGCCGACCAGCCGGTGTTCTCCATCAGGAACTCGGTGTTGACCTTGCTGATGATCAGGGCGGTATACGCGCTCTTGTTGAAGCCCGGCTTCACCCACGCGCGGTCAAACGGAGCGCGTTCCCGCTGCGCGGTCATCCGCTCCGGATTGGCCAGAAAGCCAGAATCCGGCGCGGGGTCGGTTTTGCAGGCCGCGATGAACAGGACGGCGGCCAGCATGCAGGTGTTGAGAATTCCGCGTTTTCGCATGTGTCCCCTTCTTTTGAGGTGAGTCCTGTTCAGCGTGCTGCCGGGGCTTTGCCTCTCTTCTCGATCAGCCGGCCATGGAGTTGCTCGGCCCAGAAATCGCAGGCGTCCTCGACCGCATGCCATTTGTTGAACTTGTCGAATTTGCCGGTGATTTTACGTCCGACGCGGGCGTCCACCGCAGCGAAAAGCCGTTTGTTGGTCAGCGAGTCCAAGCCCTCGCACTCGGCGCCGATCGTGCCGACATTGAGGTGTTCGCCCGTGGCGAGCGCCTTGACGCTGCTGAGCGCCAGGCCGATCGGCAACACGGTCGAGACCGTGTCCAGCACAACCAAGGAACCTGTCGCTTCGGTAAGGGCCACCCGCACGCGCAGCACGCCGGGACCGGGCTGGTTGACCAGCGCGTAATCTTTCTTCAGCTCTCTGCGCAGCGCGGCGTCGAAATAATTCAGCAGCATCTGCTGCTTCTCCTTGGACAACTTGGCCATGCCGCTGTCCTTGTTCGCCGCATAGGCGCTGACCGGATCGAGCAGGATCTTGTTGTACGCGCGGAAGTTCGCTTTCGGATCGATATAGCTCAGCATCGCCGTATCGCCGCCGCGGTCCTTCAGTTGGCTGTAGTCGCGCAGAAACCCTGACCCCTTCACGGAGCGCTGCTGATACGTAGAGGCGCATCCGCTCAGAAGCACGACGCCTAAAAGCGCCGCACCGCCAAAAAACCCGAGAGAGATAAGTTGCTTCGTGTTCATTCGTGTTTCCTTTTTTACTTGTTTTTCCGCCTGACGATACTGTCTGAAAACTGATTAGCACAAACCGTAATGTTACCCTTTGCATCACCATACCAAGTGACGGCTTTCGCGTCAATGACCCGGAAGAGACGTCTCCTCGCCTACACCTCTAACCTGAACGTTACACCTTTGAGATTGTCCTCCTCGACGCGCACCCGTGAGCACTTGGATCTCCATCGCGGCTCCTGCTTTTTCGCGAACGATGCTTGCTTGCCCCCTGCCAGGTACTGCTCAGCATCCAGCAGGCCGAAGAGCTGAATGGTCTTGGCCACGAGCCCGGCACCGTTGTCCCCGTGGAAGTACTCAAAAAACGGCTCTTCACGGTTTGTCGAAAAAACTTCCTGAAAAGAAGCACCCAAGAAACCGCTTAGATGCTTACTTTTCAGGCTAGGATCGCATAAAATACGTTTTTTTTAACTACCCTATTAGAAAGACGGACTATGCAATCAAGTG
>JANYBJ010000076.1 GCA_025360845.1 bacterium | reverse complement strand
CGCCGAGGTTGGCGATGATCGCCTTGGTGTATTCGCTGGTGGGCATGCCGACGTCGTAGCCGAGAACGTCTCCGGTCAGGTCGCCCTGCTGCACCTTGACCCAGTCCTGGCGCGTCCGCGCGAGGTTCGTGCGGACAATCTCCAGCCGGTCCTCGTGAAGGTCGAGCGCCACGAGCAAGTGGCTGTCCCCAACGGGCGGCCCCATGCGCCAGGCGATCTGGACGGTCTTTCCGCCGGGCGCGGCGCAGGCGTCCAGCACCTTGAGCCCGGGCTTCAGCGCCAGCAGGTCGACGCACGTGGCCATGGCGGGGTCTTGCACGATGAACGCGCCCTCGGCATAGCCCGGCATCTCCTCCACGCGCGAGCCGCGGGGCATCAGCGCGAACGGCTCGGGCGCTCCCGGCGGATAGGCGAGGAAGGTTTCGGCGGGGGTGTTGTTCCACTCGCAGAGCGCGAGCGTCTCGGCCTCGCCGAAGCGCTCGAGCCAGCGGGTGATCAGGGCCTCGGGATGGGAGGTGCGGACGCCGATCGGCTGCTTCGCGAGCTCGGCCAGCAGCGTGTCGCGCTGGCGGAGGAGGTTGCGGAGCACGGCGTTGACGAGTCCGGCGGTCTGCTTCGAGGCGAGCTTGGCGGCCTCGACGGTTTCGTTGACCGCCGCGTAATCGACCACGCTGGGCATGAAAAGAATCTGGCACGCGCCCGCGAGCAGGGCCGCCTCGGTCTCGCCCTTGGGCATCTTCTTCACGAGCTGTTCGAGCGTCCACGTGAGGGTCCGGTAGCGCCGGACCGTGGTATAGACAAGGTCGGTGATAAAGGCGCGGTCAGGGCCGTCGGGGATCATCCGGTCTGGAAAATCGTGCGTCTCCAACCAGCGGGTCAGGACAAATATCGCTTCGCGTCTGGAACTCATGTGGACGAATCATAGTGGAGATGGTGCGGGAAAGCAAATTGGAAAAACGGCTGATGGTCAGCTCAAACGTTTGCGCGTTCGAGGTTGAGCGCCAGCAGGCGTTCGAGGATCTGCTCGTCTGGCAGGTCGGCGGGCCAGCCGTAGGCGGCGGCCACGGCGGCGTCGAGCGTGCGGTGGGCGTTGTCGAGCCACGTCGGGCGGGCGTTGTAGAGCTTGGTCAGCGTGCGGTCTTTGAGGCGCGCGGCGCAGGCTGAATCGCGCGGCACCAGGCGCGGATAGCGGGCCGTGCCGATGCCTTGCGGCGACAACGCGGCGGCATGTGCGGCCTCCGCGGCCAGCCGCACGGAATGTTCGGCGTCGTAAAGGTCGCGCGGCGTCCACCCGACCTCGGTTTCGCGCACGCCGGAAGCGGCCGCCGTTCCGGGCGAAACGATGAAACGGCACCACGGACCCGCGATTGAGGCGGGAAACTCCAGCATTTGGGTCATTGTCCACTCGGGCGGGTTCAGCCAGCGCTCCCGCAGTGCGTTCAAGTCGCGGGCGGCCTCGGCGATGGCCCGTGCCCGGATTTCGTCCGGCCTCGGGAAAGGGAAGGTCTCGAAGCAGGTCGTCGGCGTGTATCGGAAACCGGATTCCTTTTCGCGGAGTTGGCTCCCCTGCGCCAGCGACCAGACCTCATGGAAACGCGAGTGCAGCACGCCGAAAAAGGCGTCGTCTTCGGAGGCAAACGCGAATGTGGCGCTGTCGGGCAGCGTCGGTGTGTTCAACCAGACGAACATCCTGTGCTTGGCCACCCGACAGGTTGAGAGTATCCTCGACAGCGGCTTCGTCGCTTCTCGCAGGGCGGGTCTGGCCTCGACATGCTGCCACCACAGGCGGCGGTACGACTCACGTGCATTCGTATCACGTATCGGCTTGACCTTGCCGCGCACATATTCGAACGGCGCTTCATAGTGGGCGGCACGTTCTTCGGACATTCCGACGCCGAAGTCGATGACCCACTTGCCTTTGGGACGCTGAGCCAGATCCATCCCGTTGACCCACGGCACAACCACGTCTGAGTTGGGTCTTCCACTTGCATTGGGCATCATCAGCCATTGGGTGGCGAGCTGCTCTTCGATGTCAAAGTCACCGCCTTTTGTGGTGCCCATGAAAGCAAGGTTCAAGTTGGGCGGAAGCGTTCTGACGGCCGTCATATCCGCGGTTGAGGTCAGGTTGGCATGGATTGTCGTGACGCGAGCGCCGTCAAGCGTGCGGCTCACCTCTTCGCCGTCGTCGAATCCTACCATGCTGACATGGACGTTGGCGCCATTGAGAATCCAGGGGCGGTCGCTCTCCGCCCAGAAGATGCCGCCGCTGTCTTTGATCCGCTTCAGGACTTCGCGGTTTGCGCCGCCGCGTATGCCTTGCGTTGCCAGAAGCCCGGCGCGAGTGCACTTGCCGGCGGCGATGTGGGCGCGGGCCTTCTCGAACCAGTAGCAGCAGAGGTCGGCCTCGGCGGGGACACGGTCTTTCCAGAGCGAGAGCATCCGGTCAACGTACGCATCACCGAGTTCCCTGCGCAACAACTTGCCGCCGAGGAACGGCGGGTTGCCGACGATGAAATCCACGGCGGGCCATTCGGGTTCGCCGCTATCGTTGACGATGGAGTCCATGTTACGGATGTTGTCGGAGAGGGAGCGCAACACGGGGTCGGCGGGAAAGCCGAAGCCGTTGGCGTGGATCCATTGAAGCCAGCCGATCCAGACGGTCATCTGCGCGAGATCGTGCGCGTAGGCGTTGATTTCGATGCCGTGGAGCTGCCACGGCCCGACGCCGGGGAGGAAAGTGTTCAGGCCGTTCTCGCTGGGGAAAACGACGGCGGCCTCTTTCTCCAGATCCTTGAGCCGGGCCAGCGCGACGTAAAGGAAATTGCCCGAGCCGCAG
>JANYBJ010000126.1 GCA_025360845.1 bacterium | reverse complement strand
TCGGTATGCCGTACTCTGGCTTTGTGTTTCTTCGTACACTTCGTGTCTTCGTGGTAAAACAACTTGTTTTTTATTGCTGTTGTTGGTTTGTAAGGCACTAAGACGGACCCCTGGATGGACAAGCCGTTCATCGGCTATGGCAACGAAAGCACGCCGCGCATCCCTCTCGGAACGGTGGCGCTGGAGTCGGACGGCAGCGCGTACTTCGAGGCCCCGGCCGGCAAGCAGCTCATCTTTCAGGTGTTGGACGAGAACGACATGGCGATCCAGACGATGCGGTCGACCGCGTTTGCGCATCCGGGCGAGCGCTTGACCTGTCTCGGCTGCCACGAGACGAAAAACGAGAGCTACGCGGCAAAGGGCGAACAGCCGATGGCCTTCCGGCGGGCTCCGGAAAAGCTGAAGCCGGAGTGCGGGCCGATCGAGCCCGTCAACTTCTATCGTCAGATCGAGCCGATCATGAAAGGGCGCTGTGTGGGCTGTCACCAGAAGGAGGGCAAGGGTCCGCAGAAGATGGATTATGAAAGCCTGCGGGAATATGTCTTCTATTTCGAGGGCGGGATGTTCGGCACCACGATCAAGAAAGATCACGGCGGCTCGCGTGCCATCCCCGGGCGCTGCGGTGCGGCGGCATCGCGCATCGGTAAGGCCATGCTCACGCCGGCACATCAGAAAGCCTTGCCGGCGGAGGAACGTCACCGCGTGATCCTGTGGCTTGACGCCAACGCTCTGCGGTACAGCGCGTATCACAACACCGAGGCCCAAGAGTGCGGCGAACTCGTGTGGCCGCTCGTCGACGTCGACCCCGCGAACCCGTTGGCCAACGTGGAATGAGGCGTCCCGACGGGTCCGTTGGGTTTATCTGTGCGGGCGATCATTGCCGACACCTGCGAAGAATTCTTGCGGCATTTCCTTTAGGAGCCCGAGAGATTTATTTCACATTGCAGCTTGAATGCCGAGCCATAAAGACGTATTGTTTTTTGCCTCTGCGGCGGAGGAGCGAGGCTCTGACCCAAGGAAGGTGCGAGTCCCTGACTGCGGGATGACGCGTGCGCGTCATCCGGTCGGCGGTTATTTCGCCGGGCCATGCGACGGGTTCGTCTTTGCCGCAGAGATGAGGAGAGAGAACCATGCAGACCCCAACCGCGACCCCATCCAAGATCCGCCGGTTCACGAGCGCGTCCGATTACCGCAAGCGTTTCGTCATTCAGGAGCAGATTGACAAATACCTGCCCGGCGGGAAACACTACATCGACGAGGGCGAGATCTTTTCCACGCTGTCGACGGCTGAAGCGGCGCGTGCGAACGACCCCGTGCGCATCCGCGAAATTCTCGCCAAGTCCCGCGCGATCGAGACCCTCCTTCCCGAAGAGACCGCGACGCTCATCCACGTGACCGACCCCGACCTGCTGCTGGAGATGGAGACGACGGCCCTCGCCGTGAAGAAGTCGGTTTACGATAACCGCATCGTGATGTTCGCGCCGCTCTACATGAGCAACCTCTGTGTCAACCGGTGCGCCTATTGCGGCTTCAGTTGCGGCAACGAAGAGCAGAAGCGCCGTGTGCTGACCATGGACGAGGTGAAGCAGGAAATCGGCGTGCTCGCAGGCAAGATCGGACACAAGCGTCTGATCGCCGTCTACGGAGAGCATCCCGACACCTCCACCGATTACATCGCCGAGACCATCCGCACGGCCTACTCTCACCTGGTGAAGTCGCCGCACGGCGCGGTGGTCGGCATCCGGCGCGTGAACGTCAACGCCGCGCCGCTGCCGATCGAGGATCTGCGCGTGCTCAAGCAGGTCGGCATCGGCACGTTCCAGGTGTTTCAGGAGACCTATCACCGCGCCACATATGCCAAACTCCATCCGGCCGATACGGTGAAAGGCCACTACGACTGGCGCACACCGCGTTCCACCGCGCGCTGGAGGCAGGCGTGGACGATGTGGGCATGGGCGTGCTGTATGGACTCTACGATTGGAAGTTCGAGCTGATGGCCTCCATCTGCCACGCACGCGATCTGGAGCGGCAGTTCGGTATCGGACCGCATACGATCTCTTTCCCACGACTGGAACCCGCGAGCGGCACCGACGTGCCGACCACCTCGCCGTATCTGATCGACGACGAGACCTTCCGACGCATTGTCATCATCACACGGCTCTCCGTGCCCTACACGGGCATGATCGTGACCTGCCGCGAGCGTCCCGAGTCGCGCGACGCCTGCGTGAGCTGCGGCATTACGCAGATGGACGCGAGCAGCAACATCGCCATCAAGGGATACAGCGATTTCGACAGCGAGCAACATCAGGAGAAGGACCGCCAGCAGTTCGTGCTTTCCGACACGCGCACGCTGGAGGAGGTGATCGCGCATTTGGCTCGCGAGGGGATCATCACCTCCTTCTGCACGGCGGGCTATCGTTGCGGCCGCACGGGCGGTTGCATCATGGACGCGCTCAAGACAGGCCAAGAAGGCAAGTTCTGCAAGATCAACGCCGTGCTGACCTTCCGCGAGTGGCTGGATGATTTCGCCGGCGAGGCAACGCGTGCGCTTTGCGAGCCGGTGCTGAACAAGGAGCTGGCCGCGATCGAGGCCACCCTGCCGAAGTTCTATCCCACGGTGAAGGAACACTACGACCGCATCTGCAAAGGCGAGCGGGATCTGTTTTTCTAATTCATGCTCATCCTCTTCATCAAGATGCTCCCGCTGATTCTGATGACTTTGGCGGGCTATGCGCTGAGCCGTCTGAAATGGATCGACGCGCCGTTCAACCGCCAGTTGTCGCTGGTGATGCTGAACGTTTTTTATCCGTGCCTCATCGTCAGCTCGATCGTGCGCAACTTCACCTTGGAGACGCTGCTGCAGAACTGGGTTATGCCGGCGGGCACGGTGTTTATCCTGGTTACCGGTTGGCTTGTCGGGCTTGTCACGCTGCCGCTTTTGAAGCGTCAGGCCGAGGCCACGCGCCGCTGCTATCACTTCATCTGCCTGATGAACAACTACTCGTTTCTGCCGATCCTGATGGCGTCGGCGCTTTGGGGCGAGAAGGCGATCGCGCTGATCATCTTCTCCAGCCTCGGCTCCGAGCTGTGCGTGTGGACGCTGGGCGTGAAGGCGCTCACCGGACAGAAGCTGGACCGCGGGCTGCTCAAAAACCTGGCGAGCCTGCCGATGATCGCGCTGATGCTCTCCTTCGCGATTCTGGCGGCGCGCGCGCTCTGCGAGAGGCACGGCTTCGTGCCGGACGAAACGTCGGAGTCGAGCGAATTCTTGCAGACGCTGCTGGAGACCTTCCGGATGGCGGGAGCTGCGACGATCCCGGCTTCCGCATTGATCTGCGGTTCGCGCATCGCCATGCTGCATCCCTGCAAAATTTTCTCGCCGCTCATGGCGTGTACGTGCGTGCTGCGTCTGGTGGTCATTCCGGCATTGTGCATTGTGGGGCTGTCGCTGGTGCCGCTGCCGCAGGACGTGCGGCGCGTGCTGGTGCTGATCACGGTCATGCCCGCGGCCATGGCGAGTGTGACGCTGGCCGAAGCGTACGGAGGCGATGCGGAGTTCTCCGCCGCCGCGATCCTCACCACGCATATCCTCTGCCTCGTCACCATCCCGCTTTGGCTCTCGTTCGCGCTGTAATCGACGCGAATCATCACCATAACACGACTCGACTGTCGTCGCAGCAGGCCGATTCGGGGGCTCTTCGTCGAAACGCGGAAAAATCATAAGGCTTTTCTGATGTTGGTTGACGGCAGGTCGAAGATCTTGAGCCGGAAGTAATCGTAGTCCCGGAAGCCGTATGCCTGGCCGATCAGCCATCTGATCTTGTTGTTGAAG
>JANYBJ010000047.1 GCA_025360845.1 bacterium | reverse complement strand
TGGACAGGAACGAGCTTCATCTCGTGCGGGCGGCACCCGCGCCCTTAAAGGCGAAGAAGCGAAAATGAAAAAGGGCGGCTGCGATTAAACCGCACGCCGCCCGACTTTTTCAGCGCAACCCGATGTCGCGATACGACCCCTATGCCCTCCTGAGATCCGCTCTGAAGGTCGGGTTTGAGCGCAATAGCATTGTCCAGACCGACAAACAGGCGTGCATAGGAAACCATTCCGTCCGAGAGCGGTAAGCGCATGGCAGAACTTCCACACCTTTCAATATGTGGAAGTTCTATGCCAAAGCAATCAGGCGCTACAACGCCGGCGATTGATTAGACCCTGGTGCCAAGAGTGCAAGGCCCCGGGGATCAGGGCTGGCTAAACTCGATGGAGTCCAGCAGCACGGGAGCCGCGGCCTCGGAAGACGTGCTCTCGATGAGGATTTGGTTGATCCGCACCGGCGTGCGGGCGGGCTGCAGGGGAATGCGCAGGATGCGCCAGGTGTCGCTGATGGTAGGCAGGACCACCCCGGTGGACATCGCCGGAGCGCCGGCGCCATCATATCCCCCAAACGTAATCGCAAGATTATTCACGGCGGCGGCGGTGCCGGCCTTGATCGCGAACGTCAAAAATTGTCCGTCCGACACATAAAAACTGGATTGACAGTTACAGCTGACGCCAGCAGACGCACGGAGTCCGGCGATTTTGAGGCTGGCGGTGCCCGCGTAAGCGTCACCCGTGTAGCCGGGGTCCACGGTCGCGTCGCCAGAGGGGACGGCCACCCATTGGCTGCCCGGGATGGCGCAAAAACCGTCCGTGTAAACCGCCGGGGGAACCCAGACCGGAGAGGGGGCCAAGTCGGGGAAGGTCACGAACTGAGCCTCGGCATCGAAGCTGACATTTGCCATCAGATTGAAAAGAGGCGGGAAGGTGACCACTTCGCCGAAGCGGCTCGTGACGCGGACGTCCAGCGGGGATCCGAGGGGCGCGGGGCCGCTGAAAACGAAACTATTGAAACCGTACCTCCTTGAACAAAAAAGCTGGATGTAAGCACCACGATCGCTGCTATCCGGCTGTGCATGGAGAAGAAATCGCTTCTCGGTTGGCCCCGGCTCTCGCAGGCCGAAACTCTATCTGAATCGATATGAAATTTAATATTCATATCTTAAAAATACCCAGAAACGGGAAAGAAGTCAAGCGTTTGGCATCGGCGGCAGCAATTCTAAATCCGTGCCCCACAGAAGGTGCCGCCAAGCACCCGTAATGAAACACGAGGCTGGAGGCGTGCCGAGCGGCGCACCTCCGAGCATCTCGCTTCATTACAAACAAAACTTGGCGGTTTTCGAATGAAGCTTAAATGCGCGTAAGCGCAAAATCAGGTTGTCGGTTCGTTTAAGTCAAAGGGTCTGAAACTCTCCGTTTGGGTTCGTGAAAGAGTAATCTCTAAATCGATGTTTGTGAGTATACGCTGACCAGCGGAAAAAGGGGAAGCGTTATTTTGACGGATACGTTGCCGCAGGCTCCGCCACCTTGTCGGCAATCCGACAGCGCGATGCGGACTGTTGCGGAGGTAGCTTGTTTCCCGCGCGTCGCTGGTAGAAGGCAACGAGCTTGCGCGAGTCGAAACCGGTCCGCTCGGAAATCGCACGTCTCGACTGCCACACGCGTTCAAGTGCCGGGTCTTTCATGTTTCCTCCTCCGCCTCGCACAATGTCATAGGCGTCACCAGCAGCGGAACAAACAAGCCCAGCCGCGTGTTAATGATGCGGATATGCTCATATTTGTTAGCGTTGGCGATATGCCGACAGTTCCACGTCAGCAAAAAGTCACACTTATGGTAGGAGGCTAATGCCAAATGCAGGGCATCTCCCAGCCGTTCACGCGGCATCAGATGATTGGCCAGATACACATCGATGATATCGGCAATCTCATCCGGCACCTCCACCCGCTCAATCCCTTGAAGCAAGGCGACGGCAGGCTCTTTCGAGTCGTAGTCCCCTTCCTCTAACTCAGCGACCACGGCTTCGCTCGTCTTCAGAATGTAAAGATGGCGGCAATCATTCCACCATTCTCGCGTCCAGTTCCTGCGTGCGACCATTTCCGGTTCGGTTCGCACTTCAAAGTAAAAACTGGAAATCGACGTCTCCACATAGATGGTCGGTTTCATCGGTACTCCAAATTCTCCGTCAGTGGCGCTTGGTCTCCCAACAGGAAAGCGTGAATTCGCGTAAGCGCAAAATCAGGTTATCGGCTCGTTTAAGTCAATGGGTCTGAAACTCTCCGTTTGTGGTTCGTGAAAGAATGATTCTGAAATCTATGTTTATGAGTATACGCTAGCTAGCGGAAAAAGGGGAAGCGCTATTTTTCCGGATACGTTGCCGCAGGCTCCGCCACCTTGTCGGCTGGCTTTGCGGGCACTGTAGCGATCGGCATCTTGCTGCGGTCAACCAGACGCGCGGTCGTCGTCTTTTCCCGGCGTTCCAAATCGGCGAACAGCCCCTCTAGGGTGCCGCCAACCTCTTGATAATACTCTCGGCGGATGCGCCAAAGTTCCTCAATAACCTCGTCGTTCATAACTGCACCTCTTCTCTCAACAGTTCAAAAGGAGTACAGATTTCGGGGCAGGCGAACCCACGTTCGCCGCACAGCCGTCTGATCAACGGTTTCGTTTCAGGATTGTTGATATGCCGGCAGTTCCACGTCAGCAGGAAGTCCATATTATGAACGGCGGCAAGCGCGACATGTGCCGCATCATCACCAGCCGCAACAGGAATCGCGCCCGAGTTCAGAAAACACTCAGCCAAACATCTGGCTTCCGGAATGTGCTTCAATTCGGGCAACTTGGAAATAGACCCCAGTCGGCGTCCGGCCGCGTCGGCATCACCGCGTCCGGCCTCCTGCCTTACCAACTCAGACACATACAGGTCGTACAGTTCCGGTGCGGTCTGCCACCATCTGGCCGTCATCTCTTGCCACGCGATCACCCTCACGTCGTAGCTCGGACGCGCAGTCAGATAACTGATGATCGATGTTTCAACATAAACGGTCTGTTTCACGATAAGATCACTTCTTTCGATTATAGGCTTTCTTGAAGCGTGAATGCGCATTAGCGCAAAATCAGGTTGTCGGTTCGTTTACGGCAATGATTCTGAAGTCGATGTTTGTGAGTATACGCTGACCAGCGGAAAAAGGGGAAGCGTTATTTTGACGGATACGGTGTCGCCGTTTCCGCAAC
>JANYBJ010000040.1 GCA_025360845.1 bacterium | reverse complement strand
TTGAAACAGCATTAAATTAACACAAAATAGAATTTATTTAATTCTTTTATAAACAGGCCTTTACGCAGGCATTTTCTCCTTCCAAAACCCCTCGCGATGGCCGCCGTAGGCGGAGATCGCGAGGGGTTTTGCAAGAGCCTCTTTCATGAATAAAATGTAACCACATGTGACCACAAACATCAAGTCACGCTTTTGCGGTTGCTTCTCGCGCAGTCTCCGTATGTTGTACAGCCTTCAGGCGGCCCCGGTCCGCGCTCCCTACCGCTTGCACTTATAAAGGCAGACGCCTGCGGCCCAAAGCTCATGCGTCTCCGCGTTGTAGCGCAGAAGCAGCGGCTTGCGGTAGGGTAGATCAGAGGTGATTTCCTGCCACGTCGCGCCGCCGTCGCGTGTTTCATACACGCCGCCCTCGGAGCTGCCGTCCCATGTGGTGGCGGCAAACCACATCCGTTTGGCGTCGGCCGGGTCGGTCTCGACAGCAACGATGATGCGGGAGCTGTCATATGGAAATTTTGTAAGCGGCTTCCACGTCTGGCCGTGGTCCGCACTGCTCCAGAGGTTCTTTCCGGGGCAGTAGACCGTCCCGTCGGACGCCACATGCACATTGAAAAGCCACTGCTCGTTCGTGAACACGTGCTGCCACGTGGCTCCGCCGTCCTCGCTGCGCCAGAGCCCGCCGTCGCTGCCGCAGGCGCCCCAGTAGAGGCGCTTCGAGTCGGTCGGGTCAACCGCAAGGCCGAAGAACATGCGCTCGCTGCCGGGCTGGCCGGGCAACTTGGACCACGTGTGGCCGCCATCGCCGGACCTGAAGACGCCGCCGCCCTCGCGGCCTTCGGAAGGATCGCCGTCGATGCCGAGACAGAGTGTCTTGGGGTTCTTCGTGTCGTATTTGAAGGGCCAAAGCGCGCGCCAGCTCTTGCCGTTGTTATCGCTGACGAGCACGCCCTCGTCCATGGCCGAGGCGTAGGTGCGGCCCTTGTGGAAGCGGAGGTCATAGACGCAGGAGATGTCCGCGCCGCGCACGCGCTCGGTCCAGGTGCGTCCGCCGTTGTCGCTGTGGCACGGGCGCCAGTTGGCGGCGATGATGAGTTCCTTGGGGTTGAGCGGGTTGATGGCCAGATTCCGCGGCGCGCTCAGACCGGTCGTCCCCGTGTAGTCGCCCGGCAGAGTGGGGCTGGCCGCAGGGTCGGGCGCCAGTTTCGAGGCGTCGGTCCAGGTCTGTCCACCGTCGCTGGACCAGAAGAAGCACCCGTTCCAGCCGACCGAGCCGATGATGAAAACGTCGAGAGGGGAGGCGGGGCTGACCGCAACCTCATGCAGCTCGCAGTCGGCGGGCAACCCCTGCGAAAGGCGCTTCCACGTCTGGCCTTTGTCGGTCGACTTCCAGATGCCGTCCTTGGCGGGATGGAAAACGGCCGAGTAGTAAAAAGCCGCCGCCGCCCCAACCGGCCCACTGCCACGAGGGGGAAGCGCCTGCGGCTCCAGATGCCGTAGTCTCGGCATTTACCAGCAAGCCCGTCATCAACAGTAGAGCGCCTATGCGACAGTCCGAGTTCACCCACTTGCTCATCTCAGGTTCCCTTATTTAAACCGACAGCGCCAATTACGCTTATGGAATGAAAAGTCCACTGTTCCATAAACGGATTCCCGCTTCGACTAGTGTAGTGTCCCTTAAATGGCTATACACATGACAGTCACCTTAAACCGGTTTTTTTTGACCGGTTTGACAGGATTTCCAGGACTAACTCGTTATTCATCCTGTTTCATCCTGCCATCCTGTCAATAGAATTTAAGGTACACTGTCTAGTTATTTGCGGGACACTACATTAGAACTGCGATGCCGGTCTTGGACTGGATTTCGCAAGAAAGGTCTTCGCCACCATACAAAATGCGGTTGATTTTCCCGCCATGTGGTCAGAGATTGACGCTGAAATCCATCGTTGCTTTGTTCACCGATTCCCCTATGGCGTGCTCTACAGCATAGAACCGGTCGGTATATTTATTCTTGCCGTGATGAATCTGCACCGTGACCCCGCTTATTGGAAGCACAGGCAGTAAAGCTCGATAACAGGATGGAACAGGATGAGATGGCGACAACAATCCTGCAAATCCTGTTAATCCTGTCAAAAAAATGACTGTATGCATTGCGGACGCCTCGGGAATGTGTCCCTGCCGGCTTCTCTCTTCATTTGAACGTTGAGAGTTGAGCGTTGAATGTTGAACATTACTCATCCCACGTGCCGCCCGCGAACTCTTCCCTAGCGAAGGCCTGCTCCTCGCGCAGCAGGAGAAGGAGGGGCAGAAGGTTCGCTGAAGAAGTCGGCGTCCGGCGGTGTATCGAACGGAATGCCCTCACGGGCACAAACGGATGCGGAGCGTTCGTAGTGACGCCGCAAGCGGGTGTTTGGAATTACCGAAGCGCGCTTTCGCTGGCTGGTCGGAACACGGTGTCGAAGTCGACGAGGACAGGGCGCTGCGGCAGGATGTCGCCGGTGGCCATGGCGGCTTTGAGTTCGGCGGCGGAATCGGCATCGTACCACCAGTAATTCTGCAGTATGCTTTCGTCATCGAATTTGGAGAGCACCGTGTCAGGCGTGCCGAAGGTGTCCCAATAAAGCAGGCGTGTCGAGTCGATGTTCCAGAGCAGAACGTAGGGCACCGCGGCGGTGACGAGCGCATCGATCTCGCGGCAGATCGCGCTGCGCTCGGTGATGCTGAAAACGTTTTTTTGTTTCTCGATCAGCGCATCGACGCGCGGGTCTTTGAAGCCGGTCAGGTTGTTGCCCGAAGGCCGGTCGGCCTCGCTCGAGAGCCACATGCTTTCAGGGTCTCGGAAAATCACCTCGCCCCAGCTCGCCCAGGTCATGTCGAAGTTGTACGCATCCATGTCGCGCATCCAAGCGGCGAAATCTTTGCGCTCGATCGTCATCTCGATGCCGACCTCCTTGAACGCGCTGTTGCAGAGGGCGAGATATTTTTCGGAACTGCCGTCACGCGTGAGAAAGCGGAAACGCAGCGGGCGCCCGCCTTTCTCAAGGAGGCCGGTCTGGGGGTTGGGCGCGTAGCCGGCCTCGCACAGCAGCGCTTTGGCGCGGGCGATGTCGAACGTGAAGGCCTCGTTGGGACAGGGGTGGGCGGCATCGTAGAGATCTTCGAAGTAGGAGCGGTGCAAGAAGTAGGCGTTGAACATCATGGTCCGGTTCATCGTCTCGCGGTCGACCAGATGGGCCAAGGCTTTGCGCACGCGCAGGTCGTCGAACGGCGGGCGGCGCATGTTCATCGCAAAGCCCTGGAAGCCGATGGGCTTGTGGTTGCGGACGCGGCGCTTGACGATCCAGTTCTTGTCGAACTTTTCGCCGATGGTCTCGTTTGCCCAGATGCGGGCGGTGTAGATGGCGAAGACGTCGACCTGGCCTTTCTTGAAGGCCTCGAAGGCGTTCTCGTTGTCGGTGAAGTAGCGGAACACGAGGGTGTCGAAGTTCATCGTGTTGCGCATGGAGGGCCGCTCTCCGGCCCACCAGTCCCGGCGGCGGCCCATGCGGATCTCGATCTGCTCCTTGACCGCGCTTAACACGTAGGGCCCGGAAACAACCGGGTGGTCGAAATCGAGCCGGTTAAAGTCCTGCCTTTCAAAGGCGTGTTTGGGCATGATCTCGAACGTTCCGACGGCCAAGAGGTTGCGCCAGTGGCTCTGCTTGGCGTGGAAGCGGACCGTCCGGGGCCCCACGACTTCGGGCGAAAGAAAGACGCCGAGGGCGACCTTGGACGAGCCGGTGGTGTGGCTGGGGTCCATCACCTGATCGAAGGTCCACTTGACATCGTCGGCGGTGACGGGGACACCGTCGCTCCATTTGGCGGCGGGGTCGATCTCGAAGGTGTAGTCGAGTTTGTCGTCCGAGATGGTCCAGCGGCTGGCCAGCCTGGGCACAAACTCGGTGGTCACTGAATCGACGTTCAGCAGGGTTTCATACATCAGGTCGAAAACCTGCCGGGTGTAAACATTGCTGTCGATGTAGTAGTTGAGGCTCTTCGGGGGCTGGAAAGAGGCGAAGCGCAAGATGCCGCCCCGCACGGCGTTTGGACTGGCGATCGGGTCGGGGCACTCCTTCCAGCCGGATTTCGGATAGACATCGTCCGACCGCGCGGCAAGCGCGGCGGACAACGCCAGGATGGGAAACAGGTGACGCATGGCGATTACTTCAGGACCTTGCGGAGGCGTTTCATGGCCTCTTCCACATTCTCGCGGCTGTTGAAGGCGCTGATGCGGATGAACCCCTCGCCGCAGCGGCCGAAGCCCGCGCCGGGAGTGGTGACCACCTGCGCGCGCTTGAGCAGCTTGTCGAAAAACTTCCAGGAGTCTTTGCCGACATTGACCCAGATGTAGGGGCTGTTTTCGCCGCCGGTCATGCGGTAGCCGAGGTCGGCGAGCGTGGCCCGGATGAGCTTGGCGTTGCCGAGGTAGAAGTCGATCAGCGCGCGGGTCTGGGCCTTGCCGGCCGCGGAGTAGACGGCTTCGGCCGCCCGCTGGATCGGATACGAGACGCCGTTGAACTTGGTGGTGTGACGGCGGTTCCACAGCGGATGCAGCGGCACGGCATCACCCTTCTTGGTGTAGGCAACGACCGACTTGGGCACGACGGTGAAGGCGCAGCGCGTGCCGGTGAAGCCGGCGGTTTTAGAGAAACTGCGGAACTCGATGGCCACGTCGCGCGCGCCCTCGATCTCGTAGATGCTGTGCGGCAGCGACGGGTCGCGGATAAAGGCTTCATAGGCGGCGTCGAAGAGGATCAGCGCCTTGTTCTCCCTGGCGTAGCGCACCCACGAGGCGAGCTGTTCGCGCGTGGCGGTCGCGCCGGTCGGGTTGTTCGGGAAGCAGAGGTAAATGAGGTCGACCGGCTGATCGGGCAAGGCAGGGACGAAACCGTTGGCCTCGGTGCTGTCCATATAGACAAAGCCCTTGTAGCGGCCCTTGGAGTTCTTGCCGGTCCGGCCCGCCATCACGTTCGTGTCCACATAGACCGGATAGACCGGGTCGGGAATGGCGATGGTCAGCTTGTCGGCGAACAGCTCCTGAATGTTGGCGGTGTCGCATTTCGAACCGTCGCTCACGAACACCTCGTCGGCTTCGATCTTGGCGCCGCGCGACTGGTAGTCGTTCTGGGCGATGGCCGCGCGGAGGAAATCGTATCCCTGTTCCGGACCGTAGCCCCGGAAGGTGGCGCGCGCGGCCATTTCGTCGACGGCCTTGTGCAGGGCTTCGATGCAGGCGGGCGGCAGGGGCTCTGTGACATCGCCGATGCCGAGACGGATCACCTTCTTGTCGGGATTTTCGGTCTGATAGGTTTTGACACGCTTGGCGATCTCGGAGAAGAGATAGGAGGACTGGAGCTTGGAGTAGTTCTCGTTGACGCGGATCATGACGACGGTGTTCCTTTCAAATCGGCGGGCTGTTGTGTTGCGGGCGTGTCCTCGCGGAGCGGGGTGAGCACCCAGCGTTTGTTGTACCAGAACCACTGTTCAGGGGCTTTGCGGATGGCGGCCTCCATTTGGGTGATGACCGCCTCCATGATTCGTTTCGCGTCCTGCTCCTTGTCGAGCGAAGGGTCGGGCAGGATGGTTTGCAGGTGGTCAAACCCGTGGCGCGTCCAGCCCTCGCGCCTGAAAATGGCGGGCACGACCGGCACTTTGGCCGCGATCGCGAACATGGCCAGGCCCCGCCCCATGTTTGCGGTGCCCCCCAGGAAAGAGAGTTTGAGATCGGGCAAGGGCATGCGCACATCCGGCAGAATCGCGAGCACATGGCCGGTGCGCAAGTGTTTGATGATCTGCCGGAGGGTGCCGCTGCCACGCTCGAGCAGTGTCATGCCCGACGCACGTTGACGATTGATCCAGGCGTTGACAAGCGGATTCCTTTGCTTGCCCGGCACGCTGAACATTATAAGCCCATACCGGTGGCAGGCCCAGCCTGCGAGATCCCAGTTGCCCATGTGGGGAACGGTGAAGACAACACCGCCATATTGCGTTACAAGCTCGTGGACGGAGCCGATGTGGTTCTTGAAGTCGGGCATGTGGCAGTCGATCCAGGCGCGGTCGATGGAGTTCACACGCATCATTTCGACCGCGTTGAAGGCGATGTTTCGTAGCGAGAGCCAGGCGATCCGCTTGGCTTTCCCTTGGGGGAACCCCGGGCCGAACACCTCATGGATGCGCCGCAACGTTTCATGCCGGCGGAAACGGAAAACATGAAAAGCGAGCCGGGCCAGGCACCAGGCCAACAGCAGCGCCGCCCGGTAAGGCAACACATTTAAAACTGCGGCGAGCCCGCGTAAGACAGCATATTCAAAGATGTGTTGAGGGCGATAACGCATAAACAGGCCTTAATATAGCAAAGAAGCCGCTCTGTTTCGAGTCTGTATTTTGGTTCCGCAGAGGTTTCGACAGGATCCCGGACTCAGGTTCAGAAGAGTTCGCGGATGACGGCGTCGCAGACCTCGCGGCCGCGTGCGGTGAGCCTCCAGCGGCGCCCTCCGCGTTCGGTGATTCCGAGACGTGCGAGGTTTTCCAGCCGTTCTTCCCAACCGTCCGCGCGATTGCCCAAGACGGGAAAACGTCGCGCTTCCTCAAAGGGGTCAATTCCCTCGGCCAACCGCAGCGAGAAAACGACACGCTCCATCGCGTCGTCGGTCTCATCCAGCGTCTCTTTCTCGCAAGGCGGGAGCTGCCCTTGCGTGAGCGCCTCGATGTACTCGGCCAGATCCTCGCTGTTTGTCCAACGCGAACGCCCCGCCCGAGAGGCTGCCGCAGGCCCTAGTCCGAGGTAATCGTTGCCGCGCCAGATGCCCATGTTGTGCCGGCACTCAAAGCCGGGCAACGCGTAGTTCGAGATCTCGTAACGCGCGAACCCCGCTTGAGCCAGCACCGACTCCGCCTGCGCCAGGGCGGCCAACTGCGCGTCGTCATCGGGCATGACGAGCCCTTTGGCGGCTTGGGCAGCCAAAGGTGTGCCCGGCTCAAGGCTGAGCGCGTAAACCGACAGGTGCGTCAGTCCTAACGCCGCCGCATGTTCGAGGGTCGATTGCCACACGTCCGGGGTGACGCCCGGCAGTCCGGCGATGAGGTCGATGCCGACGTTCCCGAAGCCCGTGTCCTGCGCCATCCTGATGGCGCGAAGGGCGGCTTCGGCGGTGTGGCGGCGTCCCACCCGCGCGAGTGCGGCATCGTCAAAACACTGCACGCCGATGCTGAGGCGGTTGACGCCTAGCGCGCCCAGTGTTTTCAGCAGGACGGGGGTGACCGAAGAGGGGTTGAGCTCCACGGTCCACTCCTCGACCGCATCGAGGGACAGACGTGCAGCGAGGGTATCGGCCAACCGCTTCAGCCCTTCCGGTCCCAACATCGCGGGAGTGCCGCCGCCCATATAGACGGTTCGGAGAGGGGTCTGTGCGGTGCGGGGATGAGCAGTCAGGAAATGCTCCAACTCACAGGCCGGCAGACCCGGATAGAGTGCAGTCAGACTCGGGGCCGCCAACACCGAGTAGAAGCCGCAGTAGTGGCATTTGCCGTCACAGAACGGGACATGGATGTAGAGATGTGTGGGCATGGTTGAAGGGAGCCTGTTTTTATTGTGGCGGTGTGGCGCCGAACCCGAGGGCGGCCAGCATGTCCTGCGAGGGCCGGGCCGGGCGCAGGGTCCGGATATTGACATGGGCATGGATCGTGTACCCCTCCGCGAGCAACTTGCCGTCGCGTCGGACGTCACAGCAGATCGTTAAGCGCACGCCTTTGAAGTCGCTGCACCTGGCGGTGATTTCGAGGAGGTCGTCATAGGTTGCGGGCATGTGGTAACTGACATGCGCCTCCACCACCGGCAGGGCGAAACCTTCCGCTTCCAGTTCACGGTACGTGTAGCCGCAGGCCCGCATGAGTTCGTTGCGAGCGCGTTCAAAAAAAGTGAGATAGTTGGCATAGTAAACGACATGCATCTGGTCGGTATCGGCATAGGGTACACGGTAGGTGATCGAGACGCTTTTTGGTTCAGTCATGTCAGGCTCCTCCACTCATCCAAATCGGTGTCAGTGTAGTGTCGGGCCACACCGATGACAAGATGAAAAACTTGGGAATGTCCACCAGTTCTTCCATGCGAAGCGATCAGAAATTTGATATATAAGGATGACAAAGCCATTCATGTCGCGGATTTGAAACGGGCTAACGGGAGTGAAGCATGAGTCGGGATAAGAAAGAGTTGAAGGGCGTAACGCGGTTGGGAAGTCAAAAGACCGTTTATGCGGACCAGTATGATCCGTCGGTGTTGGAGACGTTCGTCAACAAGCATCGCGACACCGATTATTGGGTGACCTTCACCTGTCCCGAGTTCACCTCGCTTTGTCCGGTGACCGGCCAGCCTGATTTCGCGACGATCACCATCCAGTACGTGCCGAACGTGAAGATGGTGGAGAGTAAATCGTTGAAGCTTTACCTCTTCAGTTTCAGGAATCACGGCGATTTCCATGAAGACTGCGTGAATGTGATCTTAAAAGACCTGCGGGCGCTGATGGCACCCAAATACATTGAAGTTCTGGGGCGCTTCGCTCCGCGCGGCGGCATAGCGATCGACCCTTACGTGAACTACGGCGAGGCCGGCACAACGTTCGCGGAGTTGGCGGAAGCGCGCTTCCGGTCGCACAGC
Source organism: bacterium (assembly GCA_025360845.1). Taxonomy (GTDB): domain Bacteria; phylum Verrucomicrobiota; class Kiritimatiellia; order RFP12; family UBA1067; genus JAHFSX01. The sequence continues at coordinate 846 of JANYBJ010000040.1, read as the reverse complement.
GGAACGAGGCCATAACCCAGTGTGTGCGAGTTCGCTCGTTGAAAGGAATGTGCCATGGCAAATGACGGTTCTGTCGAACATAACTCGGGGCGGCCCGGCAGCTCGCTGTTTGCCTGGGCCGCAGTCGTGTTCGCGTGTGCCGGCATACTGTTTGTATCGACAGCGTGCGTAACGCGTGACCCCTTTAAACGCAAGCCTTCCGAGTTCTTCAGCACGTTCGGGTCTAGGGACTCGCATTGGGTTTACCTTCGGACACTTCCAGCGGGCGCAGAGGAGAAACAGAGGCCGAAACACTGTATGGTTTGCCGTTTCCACGGCGAGAAAAACTGGGTGGTCAAGTTGAACGGCAGCTACATGCTGTACAAACGGGTCCATGGCTATTATTCGATAAAAGCGCTTAACGCGGAGGACAGCTTGGACAGCGCAAATAGCCCCGGTGTGGAGCCGAGCCGCATGTGCAAGGTGTTCGGGGCCTCTGCGCGTTTAGTGGACGTGGATGCCCTGAGCGTGCTGCTCCCGGAAATGGACATGGTTGTCGTTGACGATGACCTGATCGGATTTGTTGTTACGCCACCGCATGTCAAATCGCCATTAGCCTACGGCTCCTCTACGTTTCGACATGGCAAATTTGACTTGGAATCCCAGGCGGATACGGTGTCGTCCCTCTTGCGGGCATTGAATTAGGTGCCTTACGAACCAACAAGCGCAATAAAAAACCAGTTGTTTCACCACGAAGACACGAAGTGTACGAAGAAACACAAAGCCAGCGTGCGTAATATCGATGGCTTTTCTTGGCGTCCTTCGTGGTCTTGGTGTCTTTGTGGTGGAAATTCCGGGTTGTGGGCA
>JANYBJ010000291.1 GCA_025360845.1 bacterium | reverse complement strand
TGGTCACTTTTGTTCATGCGCCCGTAGGCTACAGCCGCGACCGGCCCCAAGGCCAGCGTTTTCTTGATGAAGGAAATTTGTGGGGGAGTTTTGGATTGACTCTTTTCACCCCCCCCCGCATAATAGATGCCAATCATGGGAACCGGTATGTTGCCGGCTAATCCTATGGGATGCTAGTGAGTTAGTATGTTTAAGTTTTTTGCTTAGCTGTCGAATAAAGGAGTGTCGTCATGAAGAGTTTACGTTCGTCCGTTCTTTCGCTGGCGGGTCTCGTCGTGCTGTCCCTCGCCATACCGGTCCAGGCCGTGAACCCATCCATTCGGATCATGCCGGTGGGCGATTCCATCACCGACGGTTCCCCTGTGCCGGGCGGCTACCGCGCCCCGCTCTACGTGGCCCTGACCAACGCCGGCTACAACGTGGACTATGTCGGCACGCAGACCGTCAACCCTGCCCCCGCCGTGATGCCCGACCCGGACCACGAGGGCCACAGCGGCTGGACCATCGGCGGCATCGACGGCGGCATCCTCGGCTGGTTCAACCTCATTGCGGACCCCGACGTGATCCTGCTGCACATCGGCACCAACGATGCGTCGAACGACCCCTCCTACTCGAACGCCGTCACCCGGCTGGACGCGCTGATCACGAAAATGGCCACAGCCCGCCCCCTGGCCCACATCATCGTCACCTCGCTGATGAAGCGCAGCGGTTCCGCTTACGACGGCATCACCAACTACTTCAACCCGTATGTGCCCGGCGTGGTTTCCGCGCAAGCCGCCCTGGGCCGAAGGGTGACCTTCCTCGACATGCACGCCTACCTGGAACTGACGGACATGGCCGACGGTCTCCACCCCAACCAGACCGGCTACAATAAAATGGCCGCCGCCTGGTTCCCCGCCATCACCAACGTCATCAGCCCGGCCGGCGACCTGACGCCCCCCAGCCTCTCCCGCGCCGCCGGCAACAGCGACCACCAGCACGTGGCCGTCACCTTCAGCAAGCCCCTCGACGCGGCCAGCGCGACCAGCACCGCCAACTACGCGATCGACAACGGGCTCACGGTCTCCGGCGCGACCCTCAGCGCCGACCTGCGCACCGTCACCCTCGCCACGTCAACCCAGACCGCGGGGACGGTCTATACCGTCACGGTCAACAACGTCGCCGACCTGACCACCCCGACCCCGCTCGTCATCGCGGCGAACAGCACGGTCACCTTCTCGGGCGTCCGGCAACGCGGTTACCTGAACAACGTGCCCGAATCGTCCGCCTATAAGCTGGTCTACACGCTCGATCTGCCCAACAGCGCGGACTATCTCAACAACGCGGTCGCCTATTCGGCCGACAACAGCTTTTTCAATGAGACCTTCAGCCGCGTCGCCTACTACATGGAACTGCAGACGCCCGGCGGCGAACTCCAGTACCTGTGGGCCTCGATGGACGCCTTCACCAACCGCGAGGACAAGCTCGGCGTGCCGACCGCAGCCTCCGGCGCCATCTACCAGCAGTACGTCACCAACATGAACATCTTCTGCAACGTGCCGGGCGTCACCACCGGCGCAGTCATCAACACGGGCAACCTCGAGTTCTGGCCCTCCAATTACAGCCCTACAAACACCGCAGGCATCCCGGGGGCCAACGACAACACCTACGACTTCGGCGACCGGCGCGATAACGGCGGCAGACACGGTTCCATGCAGCTCCACAATTTCGGCGCGTTGCAGACGCTCTTCGCCGTCAACAACTGGGGCGGAGACGGCGGCAACCTCGGCATCGGCATCGGCAACTGCCCCTCCCCCGTCAACGGCGGCGTGGACTGGACCTTCGCGGGCAACTCGGCCAATTACACCGTGAAGACGCTCCAAGTGCTGGTTCTTACCGGCGCACCCGTGCCGCCGACCCTGACCTCCGTGCAGCCCAACCCCAACCGCACCCTCGTCGACATCACGTTCGGCAAGACCCTCGACGCGGCCAGCGCGACCACCATCGCCAACTATGCGATCAACAACGGGGTCACGGTCACAGGCGCGTCCCTCAGCGCCAACCTGCGCACGGTCACGCTCACCACGTCGACCCAGGTTGCCGGGACGCTCTACACCGTCACGGTCAACAACGTCGCCGACCTGAACGCCCCCACGCCGCTCACCATCGCGCCCAACAGCCAGATCACCTTCGTGGCCCTCACAACCCGGGGCTATCTGAACAACGTGCCGGAATCCTCCAACTACACGCTGGTCTACTCGCTCGACATCCCCGCCGCCTTGGGATATTACGCCAACCAGCCGGCCTACTCGGTGGACAACAGCGCCAATCCCGGCCTCGGCTCCTTCAGCCGCGTCGCCTATTACATGGAACTCCAGAAGCCCGGCGCCGACATCCAGTACGTGTGGGTCTCGATGGACGCCTTCACCAACCGCGCGGACAAGCTCGGCGTGCCGACGCGCCAGACCGGCGCCGTCTACCAGCGGTACGTCTCCAACATGAACGTCTTCTGCAACGTGCCGGGCGTCGTGAACGGCACCGGCATCGCCACGGGGAACCTCGAGTTCTGGCCCTACAATTACAATGGGAATAACGCGATGAACGTGCCGAACGCGAACGGATCGTTTGATTTCGGCGACACCTGTGACTATGTCTGGGACTATGGCTCCATGCAGGTCCACAATTACGGCGCGCGTCAGACGCTCTTCGCTTTCAACCACTGGGGTCCCGGCTGGGCAACCCCCTGCCTAGGCATCGGGAACCAGCCTTCCGGCGACCCCGACTGGACTTTCAACGAAAACGCGAACTCCTATACCGTGAGGTCGCTCCAGGTGCTGGTGCTGCGCGCCGACTCGGTGCCGCCGGTCCCCGTCTCCGCGCAGGCCGGCTTTGCCCGCACCCTCGTCACCGTCACCTTCTCGGAGCCGCTCGCGGCCACTTCGGTGGACTACACCCGCTTCACGCTGGACCACGGCGTGCAGGTCCAGGGCGCCACGCTGCAGCCGGATCTGGTCACCGTCTACCTGACCACCACGGGCCAGCCGTCCGGCGTGCCGCTGACGCTTACCATCAACGGAATCCGCGACATCAGCGCCAACCTTGTCCCCGCGGGTACCACGATCGCGGTGTCCGGGCCCGCGCTGCCTCCCGAGATCGTATCCAATGTCGGAACCAACAGCGGCCAACTGGCCGAGGGCTACCAGATGGTCTACACGCTCGACATCCCGGTCAAGGGTAATTTCAACAGCGCAACGGCAGACCCCTACCGCGTCAACCAGAGCGTCCTTCCAGGCGCCTTCGACCGCGTCGCCTACTATGTCGAGCTGCAGAAGACGGACGGCACGGTCCAATACCTCTGGGCCTCCATGGACGCCTTCGCCACGGACAAGACCAAGATCGCCGTGCCGATCGCAGCCCTAGGCACGATGTATCAGCAGTACGTCAACAACCTGACCGTGACCTCCAACGTGAGCGGCGTCCAGAGCGGCATCAACATGGCCGGCGGCAATCTGGAGTTCTGGCCGAGCGGCTACATCACAGACAACGAAAAGGGCATCCCCGGCGCCAGCGGCACAACCTTTGACTTCGGCGACGGCGGCGCAAGCGCATGGGCGGGCTACGGCTCCATGCAGATCCACAACTCGGCCGCCTCGCAGACCCTCTTCGCCATGAACGACTGGGGAAATGACGGCAACACCCTCGATCTGGGCATCGGCAACCAGCCCGGCGGGAATCCCGACTGGACTTTCGCGGGCAACGCGGGCAGCGCCTACACGCGCCGCCTCCTGCACATCCTGACGCGCCCCTCGGCACCACCGACGCAGCCCCCGCTGCCGCCCGAAGTGGCGGCCAACGTGCCAGGCGCGGCCGGCTACACGCTCGCCTACACCATCGACCTCCCGGTCAACGGCAGTTTCAACAGCACCCCTACGGCCTACACCTCGGTCAACAACACGACCAACGGCCTGTGGACCGCCTTCTCGCGCGTCGCCTACTATCTGGAACTGCAGTCCGGCGGCGCCCCGACCCAGTTCATCTGGACCGCGATGGACGCCTTCACCGCCGACTCCGGCAAGATCGGCGTGCCGGTCGCCGACACCGGCACCTTCTTCCAGCAGCGGGTCGACCATCTGGACGTGCTCTCCAATGTGGGGGGCATCGTGAACGGCACCGACCTCGCCACGGGCAACATCGAGTTCTGGCCCAGCAATTACGGCGGCCAAAATGACATAGGCATCCCGAATGCGAGCGCTGACCTGTTCGATTTCGGCGACGGCGGAGCCGGTACGGGCAACGGCTACGGCTCCATGCAGGTCCACAACTACGGCGCGGCCCAGACCCTTTTCGCGATCAACAACTTCAACAACAACAACACCCTCTGCATCGGCATCGGCAACCGGCCTGGCACGGCGGATACCGATTGGACCTTCAGCAATAACGCGGGGTCCTACAACTTCCGCCGCCTGCACGTCTTCGTCCTCCCCGCGGCTTACGGCGACCTCGCACGCCCGACCATCCTCAACGCGACCGCCTCGCGCTCGCTGAACCAGGTGGCCGTCGTCTTCAGCGAGAAGGTTTCCGACAGCGCCGCGACGCCCTCGTTCTTCGCGCTGAACAACGGAATGCTGGTCAATGCCGCCACGCTGCTGGCGGACAAGAAAACCGTTGTCTTGACCACCACGGCGCTGACCGCGGGACAGGCCTACACCCTCGCCGTGACCGGCGCGCGTGACCGCTCCCCCAACGCCAACGTGATCCGGCCCGGTTCGACGGCCGCCTTCACCGCGCCCCCGGCAGCTCTGCCGCCCGTTCTTGCCAACGTGCCGGAAGCCTCCGGTTACGCGCTGGTCTACCAGCTGGCCATTCCGAACCCGGTGAACTTTGTGCCGAACGGCGCGCCCTACACGATCGACGAGAGCAAGTTCCCGCAGGCCGCTTTCGACCGCTTGGCCTACTGCATGGAGCTGGTTACAACCGGCGGCGCGTCAAACTGGGTCTATGTCTCCATGGACGCCTTCACCGCCGACATCGCCAAGATCGGTGTACCGACCGCGGCGCGCGGCGCCGTGTTCCAGCAGTACGTCAACAACCTGAACATCTACGCCCCGGCCGGCTCCACGGTCACCACCGGCACCGTCGCCACGGGCAACATCGAGTTCTGGCCCAGCGACTACGGCGGCAACAACGACCGCGGCATCCCCGGCGCGACCTCGAACTTCGACTTCGGCGACAGCGGGGGCAACACCTCGGCAGGCCACGGCTCCATGCAGGTCCACAACTACCTGGCGGGGCAGACGATCTTCGCCATGAACGCGTTCGGCTCCAACGGACGCACCCCCGCCCTGGGCATCGGGAACAAGCCCGGCGATCCAAATTCGGATTGGACCTTCGCCGGTAACGCGGGGGACTACAGCGTGAGAAATCTCTACGTACTGGCTCACTGGAGCAATGCCGTGACCGGCACGCCGCCTGAGATCTGGAGCCAGCCCCAGTCCCTGCGTATCAGATCCGGCCAGTCCGCGCTCTTCAACGTCTACTCGCCGACCGGCACCGCCTACCAGTGGCGGCACAACGGGTCACCGATCGCCGGCGCCACCCGGTCGTGGCTGGAGCTCAATCCCGCCGACATGGCCGACGGCGGCACTTACGACGTATTGGTCTACGGTTCCGGCACGGCCTACGCGACCAGCCGGAGCGCGACGCTCTCCGTGTTGCCGCTCGGCACACTGCTCAAACTGCGCTGATCAGGGCCGGGCGATCACCGGTGCGGTTTTGACGCGCGGGCGGATCGTCAAACGCTCGATGCCGGGGAAGTCCGGGTCCTCCATGGCTCGGATCTCTTCCTCGCCGTTGTAGGGGCAGCAGGCATCCACCCATGCGATCAGGCGGAGCAGGCTCACCTCATCCACCTTCACGTCATGATGCTTGCCGCTGGAAGCGATGTCGATCAGCTTGCTCTTGTACGAGAGATAGGTCATCGGGCGGAGGGTCACGAGCGAAGCCGGATTAACCGGGGTGTTTGGGAACGTCTCCACGGGAATGGCGCAGGCGGCGCCGTACCCCGGACCGGGCTTGGCCGGGTTGCCCCATCCGGCCTCGCCCACCAGCGTCAGGTACGGCTCCTTGAACGGCCCGTCGCCCGGCCGCAGGGTGAGGTCAAGCTTCTCGCGCCCCTTGCCGCTGCCCTGGTGGCACTTGCCGCAGTATTGGTTCAAGACGGGCTGGACAAAGCGCTCGTAGCCGATGCTCTCCGTGCCCCACGGCGGCGGCGTGATCGCGCTGGGCGGACGACGCAACGCCAGTGCGCCAACCGTTTCGCCCGGCGGAGGCGTGCCGTGCATTTCGTGACACCCCACACACCCTCGCGACTCTCCCGGCATCAAGCCCGTGAAGCTGCGCATCGTCTGCAGACAGCGGTGCTTCTCGTCCAGAAGCTGGAAAAAGAGGGCCTGACCCGACGGGACTCTGAAGTTGACGGAGCCGTCTGCCTCGACCGGCACCTCGCCGAGGATCCGCTTCACCGTTTCCTCCTGCACGATGGAAACGATCGGGCCGGAGTTCCGATAGGTCTTCCCCCAGGTGGAATAGGTCTTGTAGTCCGGCTGGAAGACCCGCAGGTACTTGACCGAACCGCGCGGCAGGTCGGGAACGCCCTGGTAGACATCGGCGGAGAAAAGGGTCCCCGGCTCGTTCGGCTGACGCTTCGGCCCGGTCCCGGGCCAGACGACCCGGTCGGGATGAGTCGGAGGACGCTGGCGCGGCTTGACCGGGATCGCGTGGAGCACGTTGAACTTCCCTTCGTAGATCAGCTCCCGGTTCCCGTAAACATCCATTAAATACAGGCGGAACAGACCGTCGAGACCGCGCGCCGAAACAAGGAACTCCTCTTCCGACAAAGGCATGGGCGCGCTGTAGCCGGTGAACCTGCCGGACGCATGGTAGTTCTCCGCCTCGCCCGGATCGACCGGCCCGTTGCCGGTCTCAGGCCAAGGCTGATCGCGTGTCACCTTGGTCAGCCCGTCCGGAAAATTGAGGCCTCGCTTGGGATCGACGATGCCGATCGACCCGCTCCACCAATCGTGGTGGCCCACGCCGCAAAACATGACGCGCTGACTGCCCGGAATCTGTTGCGGCTGGGCCGGATGGTCGGGCCAGACACTTTGATTGCCCCAGAACATGGCCACGCCCGTGCCGTCCTGATTGACCGTCCACAGTTTCTGCACGCGCCACAGCGCCTTGTCGGTGTACTCCCACCGGGAAAAGATCACCCGGCCGTCGGCCATCAGTGACGGCACGAAATCCGGCTCGTTGTTGAGGCTGACAATGTAGAGGTTGCCGCCGTCGGCGTCGCAGCGCGCCAGCACGTAGGAGTTGATGAACGGCCCGCACCGCACATAGCTGTTGCACCGCGTCGTGGTGAACATGATGTGTCCGTCGGGAAGGTAGATGGGGTCGATGTCATCGTACTCGGGGCTGTCGGTGAGCTGCCGAAGGCCCGTCCCGTTCAGGTTCATCTCATAGAGGTGAAATGATTTTTCGTCGTGCGGCTTATAGCAGAACAGCACCCGCTTGCCGTCGAAAGAAAGATCCGGCTTCCAGAAACTGCCGGGCTTGGCGGGCGCCAGCTGCCGCACGCTCCCACCCGGACGCAGCCCGTCAAGCGCGAGCAAACGGCCTCCCGGAACCGCCCACATGCTCATCCGGTGGATGGCCTCGTGATTGGTCTCCCGGATGTGCAGGATCGGCAAGTCCGCAAAAAGCAGTTGCGTGAAGTCGATCACGGGATTCCTCATGAGTATTTCCCGCTTGATCCGCCGCACCTCATAATAGAGTTCTTTGACCGCAGGGTCCTCGCCCGAGTAGAGCGAGTCGGGATCGTCATCGCCAACCAAGCCGGCGATTTTTCCCCACGGTCCTTCGCCGTAAGCCACATCCACGATCGCCGGCACCCACGTTGAATCGTCAAATTCCGGCTGCTGCCAACCGGGCACCTCTTCCTTCGCTGACCGCCAAGAAGCGTCGGACACGAAGCGCACCTGCTTTCCATCGGCCAGCGTCAGGATCAGACTGACGATCAGTCCGGCGGGGTTCTTCGTTACGGGGGCAGCCTTGTTCTCCGCCCGCAGCGCCACGACATTGGCGCCTGGCTTGAGCAGCTTTTCGATGGGAAACCCCGCCGCGCGCATCCACGTGTCGTGTGCCCCGACCCGGGCTCCATTGAGAAAGGCTTCGGCGGCATCGTCGACGGCGAAGCGCAAGCGCGCCTGGACGACACCGGCAGGCACCTCGAACTTCAGGCGGAAGAAACGTGCGGCGACAGGCGCGTCTTCGTGCGGCTTACCCTCGGGAAACCAGATCCAGCTTGGCATCGCCGCCGGCGCGTCAGACGTTTTTGCCGCCTGGTCCCGCAACCGTTTTTCCACCGCGTCCAGCCTCCGCAACTCGGCCGAAAGATCCGGCGGCGGCGACTTGCGGGCCAGCCGCGACGCCAACTCCTGTGTCCACGCGATCTCCTTGGCCGCCCGTTGCTGCAGAGGCTCGCCCATCGCTTGGAAAAGCCAGTCGCGTGTCTGCGTCCTGGACTCTTCTTCCGCCGTCAGCGTTCGGGTTTCCGGCGTTTTGGCTTCAACGGGATCGGGTGGCAAGTAGATCTCTCCGCCAACCGTCGACATAGCTGCTGAGAGCATGACCACCAGCAGGATGACTTCCGGATTCCTCTTATCCATTTTATCTCCTAACGCGGGCGGAGCCCGCAACCCTCACCCCGACCCTCTCCCAGAGGGCGAGGGAGGGGGCAACACCGCCCTTTTTATCACTGTTACGAAGCCGTAAGGCACTATTGCGCCTTCACCGCCGTCACGGCGAGAAGGCCGGGCACACCGCAGCGCTCGGGACCGTAGACCATATCGATGCTTGCGATCACCGCGTCAGGGCGCGGGTTGTTCCACTGCATGGCGTAGGCGGCGGCAGAGACGTCGCTGTCGGGATAGCGATTCATCCAAGCCGCCTGGGCACCGGGCAGGGCCTGCGGTTTTTTCTGCCGATAGTCGTCGATCTGGACTTCGCTGACGACGGGAACCGCGACCTCGCCGCCATCGGCATAACGGACGATGTATCGGAACAGCTCCAACTGTTTGCCGTCGCGCTTCTCCTGGTCGCTCAGGCGGCGGTCTACGCGGGCCGTGTGCAGGAAGAACAACGCGTCGGCCTTTTGACCCACGGGTATCCCCTTGATTTCGGACGGCAATTTCCCCGGCACCCCTTCTCCGCCCAACATCAGAACCTGGGGCACGGGCGACGTGGCCATCTCGTAGATGTTGTAGCGCACGCCGGCCAAGACATGTTCGCCGGGAGGCAGTGCCTTGAACGTCTGGTTCGCATCCCCGAACCAGCCCCGCTCGTCCTTGTAGGTGGTGGCCTTGGTGTGTATGTCCAGCGGCGTGCAGCTCAGGTTGCCGCCGGCGATCACGGTCCGCCCGCCGGAGAACGGCGCTTTCAGGTTCCTCAGCACCGTGGCCAGAATCGCCCGCTTCTTGGCCTGGTTGGCCGGGACGGTTTCGCTGTCCAGAAAATTCAGATTGCACAGCACGACGCCGCCGCTGCCCTTGGCGTACTGCACCAGGCCGCCCACATTGAGCATCGGCTTGACCGTGGCTTTCCACTGCGGGCCGCGCTGCACCTGCAGCGCGATGTTGTCGATGCCGATGTTCGGCCCTTTGGCCGGATCGACCTGCCACTCGGTCAATTGCACCGTGACGCGTTTGGCCCGGCGCGGCGGATCGAGCACGAAGGTCTGCGCGTCGCCGCGGGGGTCCAGATCGAAAGCGACACGGTCCTTTCCATCGAACAGCAAAGCGATCCGCGTGGTGGGGTTATAGTTCACCGATTGATCGTGGGTATACGCCAGGATGGTCTGTTCGGAAGGCAGGTCCAGATTGATTTCATACGGCTTGCCGTCTTTTGGGAAGGGGAAGTCGATGATCAGCGGCCAACCGTCGGACCCGACAAACCCGTTGACGATCTTGTCGAAGGAAGCGAAATCGGTCTTGGCGAAGGGCGCCATGTCATCCAAGTCCACCACCTGCGTGAAGACGTCCGCCGCGACGTACTCGTCGGCGGTCCAGCCGAAGATGCGCTGCCCGGACAACAGGACGATATCGCCTACGGTCAGGCCCGCTGTCAGCGGGTTGCGGACCGGCGGGAACGTGACGCGCTCCTGCTTGAACGGCCGCAGGACATGTTCGACGCCGACAATCCGGTTGAAATCGGCCAGTCCGTCCTGCGTCAGCCCGCACAGCACGAGCGTGCCTCCGCGCTGCCAAAACGCCTGCAGCGCGGCCGTGTCGGCGGCCAGTTGCTTGAGGTTCCCCGGCGTCGCGGATACGAGTGCGATCTTCTTCGCCGGATCACAAACCGCCTGCGCGAGGCCCGCGGCCTCCTTATACTGCAAGCCGGTCGCGTCCACGGCGTGACGCAGCGGCTCGTCGGCAAGTGCCGTTGCCACTTGCGCGAATTCCAAGCGGTAATCCAAAGCCGCACGGATCAGGTTCAGCAACAGGTGTTGCGCGACCGGATTCGTGTCCAGCTTGGCGCCCACGTCCAACTGGCTCAAAACCATCACGCCCTTGCCAACCGGGATCTCGACCAGCGCCGAAAACTCCAGGCGCGGGCCGCACTGCACCAGACTTTTGGCGCCCCGCACGGGTTTCAGGTAAGCGTTGCGGAACACGGCATGATCGGGTCCCCAAGTGAAGAAGTCCTTGTTCTGCAGGCCCAGGAAACCGGGGTGAGACGTATCTTCGATAAACGCGGTGCAACCGTCAGCGGCGGGGATCTCGTCGCCGAAGTCGCTCCGTTTGGTCCTCGGAGCGAGTTTGATCTCCGCGGGAATGGCTTGGTATTTCAGCGGGCTGGACTGATCCAGCACAATCACCGACCGGCCTTCCGAGGCAAAAACCGCCAGCCGCGTCGACGTGCTTTGCTCCTCCGAAATCGCGTCACGTCCGACCAGCAGGACCCGTGCGTCAGCCGGGACAGCATCGAGCGACGGCACCTGCCGGAACGGCATCTGGAGCCGCTTCAGCCACGCGACGGTCTGTCCTGCGGGATCGAAGACGGCCAGCGCCGTCGGCGTGATTCCCTTGGCGGTCGGCGGCGGCAGCAACGTAACCGCCTTGGTGTCGCGATAGACCTCCTTGCCGTCCACGCTCAGCGCAAGTTCCAAAACGGCCTCCTTACGTTCGGCGACCGCAGGCAGAGCGATCACCTCATCGAACTTCTCGGCCGTACCGGGTGCCACGCGGTGCGCGGACGTTTTCGAATAGACCTCTTTCTTGTCGAGCATCAGCCGCCGCGTGAAGGTGAGGGGGGCGGCATCGTGCGTGTCGTTGAACACGCCGAACGTCCGCTTGACGCTCTGGCCCGAGCCGAACGTCCAATCCCACTGACGCACGAAAACCGCCCGCGGGCTGTTGGCGCCCCACTGGGCGGCACCGCCTTCGCCACCGAGCCAGAAATGCCAGGCGGCGTAGTGCCCGCCCCAGCGATACCCCTCGTTCAACATCCGGTAAATCAGGGCCATGGCCTCCCGCGTGGAGGCTTTGCCCTGGAACGCCGCCTCGCCGCCCCACATGGCATAGTCGGCCGGATTGATGCCGGTCGCGAACCAATCCTCGCCGATGAAGCGCGGGCGCTTCTGGTCCCACTTCCAGCGGCCGCGGCCGCCGCCCTCGACAAACGGCTCATAGGCCAGATCCGGATACCGCGTATCCAGCGTCGCCACATAGTGGTCGCCGTGGACGCCGAGCGAGTTGGTCTTGGTCGCGCCGCCGCCGTCGATCATGACCGAACGCGTCGGGTCGGTTGCCATCACCGCATCGTGCGTCCGGGTGATCTCCTCTTCGTAGCGGTCCATGTTGGGCGAGTTGCCCAGCAGGTTGATCAGGTTGATGAAGGCGAATTCGTTCTCGATCGTCCAGATCTGGATCGACGGATGATTCCGCTCGCCTTTGACCTGCGCGACGCACTGCTCACGCCAGTTCTTCATCAGCGCCATTTTCAGCTCCGAACCACCCTGCTGGCGGCGGGTCTCCGGATCTGACTCGCTGAAGTTGTTGCCGATCGTCTCGCCGTCCAGCGTGGTGTTGCGGCGGACGACCACGCCGTTGCGGTCGCAGAACTCGAGCGCCTTGTGCGGCTCCATTCCCAGCCATTTCGCGTCGTGGCCCGCCTGGCCGGCGGTGCTTATGCGCGTGGTGCGCTGGTTCGTGCGCCGGTAGGCTTCAAGCCACGCCTCGGGGCTGGACTGCACGCCCACCAGGTCCGCCCACATGCGCCAAACCACGCCGTTGAGCGTGAAGGCCGTTCCCTCCACCCGCCACTCGCGAAAGCCGAACAGCGTGTCGTTGACATCGACGGGCTTCCCGTTCACCACGACCGTGGCCCGCAGCACGTACAGATGTGGCGCATCCGGCCACCAGAGCTTAGGGTTTTCCCAGACGCCGGAGACGTTCACGACGTTCGTCTGCCCGGCCGCCACGCGGACCGGCACGGCGGCAAACTCCTTTTCGACAGCTCCCGTTTTCTCATCCACCGCCTGCCAGCGAAGTTCGCCCGCGGCCTCCTTTGCCGTGCTGTTGCGGAGCGTGATCTCCGCATCCAGGCTCTTCTTGGCAACAGACGGTTTAACAAACACATCGGCGGCATAGACCCCGCCTGCGGCCACCAGCGTCGGCGTACACAGGATGCCGGACTGGGGACAGTTCCAAACGGGATAGTCCAAGTCCTGAAAACCATCCCCGAACATTTTCAGCGGCAGGTTGAACGTCTTGCGGAGTTTCAAGGGGCGCTGCGGATCAGCCGAACGTCCATAATAGGTGTCGCGGATACCCACCCGGATCTCGTTCACCGCGCCGACCTTTATGCCGGGCGTGACATCGATCTGGAATCGCGCGAAGGGGTTCTTCTCGAACCCGCAGGGAACCCCGTTGACGCAAACGGTGGTGTTCAGACTGTTGTAGGGGAAATCCAGATAGAAGGCCCGCCCAGCCATCGCGGCGGGCACTTGAACGCGCGTGCGGTACCACAGGCGATGGGCGAACAGCAAATCGGGGCGCAGCGCATTCTTGTCGCCCGGCACGGCGATGGCATGCCAGTGAGGCGCTTGGGGGATGTCTAGAATCGGTTCGGCGACCGGGCCGGGCATTTGCTCGTCGTGTCGGCAGACCTCCCACACGCCGGCGAGCGCAACCGAGGCGCGCGCGGCCGGGACCGCCGCTTCGGGAAGTTGGAAGACCGTCGCGGCCGCCTTCCGGTCCTGATCGTCGCGACCGTCTTCATCGGGCTTGTATTTCGAGTGGGGCGAGAATGTTCCGGCCGACAGGCAAAACGCGTCGCACGCGAACAAGATGCGTTGCGTCTCCCCCTTGTCGTTCTTGGTCTTGGGCAAGCGGAACTCGAAGGTGTGAGGCCCGGCCTTCAGCGGTTGCTCACCCAATTGCAGCCAAGCGACCTCGCACCAGAAAGCAATCTCCATCAAGTCCGTCGTGAGTTCGTCCGGCGCGACGCGCTTCCATTGCCCGTCATCGATGCGCCAGTCGAAGGGCGAGCGGGCGAATTCGAAACCGATGCGGCTCCAGACCTGATACGTCGCGTCTTTCGGGGCCATCCATTCGTATTTCAGAAGGACACCGCCTTCGGGAACCGAGGCATCGACCTTGCCCGCTTCGATGCTGCAGTGCAGCCAGTTGCTGCCGGACAGGAAATGCGTGTTACCCCAGCCGGAGCGCTGGACCTCGATGCTCGTGGAGGTGGGCTGCTCGCCTTCCAGCCAGACGAACCCGGTCACGGCTGAATCGGCGGCCCGCGCTGCGCATGGGACCGAACAGGAGAATGCGACAAGACCGGACAGAAAGACGGCACGCGACATCATCATATAAGAATCCCTTCATTTTTCAGCCGCGAGTGCGGTCATGCCTGCCAGCCCAAGAACGCCTTCACTACAGGTGGCGCGCAGCTCAATCGACTCCAGCTCACGGTTCGTATCACAAACGATCTCCAGCGCGTCGGCATGCGCGCTCGAGAACTCGCCGGCAATCGGGGTCCAGCCAGACGCCACGGAACTCAACTGGCCCATCGGCACAGGCACGCCTTCCCGGCTGAAATGCTGAAAATAGCAATCGAGGTTAAAGGGTGGAACAAGCGGAATGATCTCTCTCTGTCCCTTCGCGTAATTCAGAACCACCTCCCCGTTGGGCAGATAATTCTTCATCGGATGAACATAATTCTGCAACAGCAGCCAGACCCGCCCGCAACGCTGGCCCACCTTGACCACCACGCCGCCCGGCAACGGATAAGGCTGCCAGCTTGCCAGCGCCAGCAGGTTCTTCGGCGGAGTCCCTAATCCCGGCCGAGGCCGGCCACTGGTCAGAAATAGGACGCCGTTGGTAGCGGTGACCACGCGCGGCGACAGTGGCATCGTCAATGCAGGATTACCCCACCAACTGGACAACGGCGACGGGCCATCCGCATAATCAAACGTGAATTGCGTGGCGACGAACTCTTCAACCGTTACATTGCACGATGCCGCAAGATCGAATAAAACCAAGCGTTTACGCTCTGAATCGCCAAGCGGTTTTGGAGCCGCGACAGGCTGCTGTTCGGCAAGAATCGGGGGCGGCCTCACCGGTTCCTGCGGCGGTGCGGCCGGCCCGGCCTGAACGGTGACAACCGATTCCACTTCCGACGGAGTGACGATCTCAGGTCCGTCCAAACTGGCCCGAACATGTTTTATCACCGGTTTTGGAGTACGGATCCGGAACGTTGCTTGATTGCCCTCGCGATGCCATTCATAACGGATATCCGGCGTCCTGATGCCGGCCTCGCGCCAGGCTGACGGAAATGCCGGACAAATATCGAGACGGCCTTCATTTAAAGCCGGCTCAATGCCAAACAGGCCGCGCACGGCCACGTGCATGTGCGGATCATCGGAATCAACATCTTCGATTTCTCCACCGCCGGCCCCGGCATTGGAGATCCCCATGTTGATCCCGGGGCATTCGCTCTGGAACGCCGAACCGACCACCGTCTTCAAGTACGGCCACCACAGATCAACATCGCCGCACTTCATCCCCGCAAGAGCGGCGAGGCAGGAATCGCCTGTGGGAACCCACTGGCAACTCCAGCGGATCGGCCACCAGTCACTGCACGCCAGCAACTGTACGCCAGGCTGCGGCTCGAATCCGTAGTGGGCCGCGACCCAGCGCATGGCGCGCCGCCCCTTCTCCGCATCCAGGACTCCTGCGTTGATCGCCAGGTATTCCTCCCAGATTTGCGGATGCCCGCGCCAGATGCCGTCGGCGCCGATCGAACCCAGCCGACCTTCACGCTCGTTCCACAATTCCCGGAATATCGCGGCTCGAGTCTTCTCTGCCTGTGCCCTGTACTCCGTTTCAGACTGACCGTCTCCGACGACTGCCGCGAGGCGCGCCGCCCGGTCGAGCATCGCGCAGCTCATGGCGCTCGGCGCCGCCGCCTTCGGACCCTTGCCGTTGGAATCGCAGTTCCAGTACTCGTAATAGTCGCGGAACAGGCCGTCGCCATCACGATCATTGTTGGCGCACATCCAGGCCACCGCCCGTTTGACCCCGGGCCAGAGATCGCGAACGAACTGCTTATCGCCGGTCCACGTGTAATGCCGCCAGACCTGGTCAACCCAGTAAGCCGTATTATTCTCGGCGGTGAAGGCCACTAGCGAAGGCGATATCCAGCGAACGAAACCATCATCGCCCTGCATGGCGCCATAGAATCTCAGGCACTCTTCCATCGCCTCGTGGTCGCCGGCCCATTGCTTGCCATACCAGCCGGTGGAGATGTGTGAATACATCTGCCAGATCTGCCCGCCGAGCACAAGGCCGGGACCCTGCCTGTGGTACTCGCTGACACAGCGCGCCCAGTTGATAAGCGCGTTCAGGCGGGCATCCGGCGTCTTGATCTGAAACTCGGCCCTGCGCGAATCCCACCATGCGCACGTCCGCTTCAGCTCGTCGGAAGGCGCTGCCAGCAACCGGCGGAAATGCTTCTCCGGCTCAAGTGCGCGGCCGACATAGCAGTCGAACCAGAGTTTCTTCAGTTTTTCGCGCGCTTCAGGCCAGGCAGCCGTGTTGGGCGTATCGAGCCGCGCGAGCGTCTTGCGGAGTTTTTCCTCGTCATGGGACATCACGCCCCAGGCTGCGACGATATGATAAACACGGCGCGGTTTCTTCGTCACGAACGCAGCCTGTTTCCCAAGCGCGCCATCCATCACGGTTGCGTCACCTTCTCCATCCCAGCCAGCCAGCACCAGTCCGTTCGGCAGGTTCGCCTCCGCGATGCGCGCAATCCCGCCCGCGATCTCGACCTGATTGGCATCCGCCTCACCCGCCTTCCAAGAAATGCCGCCGTATTGCCAGATCAGCGCTGTTTCACGTTGAAACTCGACTCGGCAGATCAGGCCGTGAACATCAAGCGCCGGCGCGATCGTCACCCGCACGTCTTCGCGCTGGTATTCAGTGTAGCCGGGCCTGAATGTGGTGGTTATGCCGGGCAGTTCATCCAGCCAGTTGGTCGCACCGCCAGCGCCCGGCATGCCGAGCCGCAAGGTGCCCATGCAGGGATTGACATCGCCAATGTGCCCATCGGGTCTCGGCCAGAGCGGAAATACGCGTTCCTGATTCGCATAGCTGCCATTACCGGTGACCGTATCCATGCGGAAGACAGGAACGTCACCGGTCCACACGCGATTCTGGCCGTGGACAATGGGCCTGTTCAACCGCCGTTTGCCGCCTGTGATTCGAAAACCGCCGTCCTCCACCGGTTCATATATTGGCGTTATGGCGTCACGACCATCTCCAGGCGCCATGAAATGCGATCGGCCGAGCAACACGCTTTGATCAACATTCGTGACAGCCTGCAGCGGCTTCAGCGGCGCCGGCAAAAAGCTGACCTCCGGCTTGACCACACACAGGCCGGCCATTTTCTCCTTGTCCTGCAGTTCGCTCTTTTCCTGTTCGGCGCGTCGATCCGCAAGGAACCGCGCCAGGGGCAGTTCCCGGCTGGTCAATGTCAGGCCCAGCACGTTTGTGCTTACCTTGTCGCCGACGATTCTGTTTTCACTGATGCCGTCTGCTCCGTTGCCCGACAGCAGCAGAACCGCCGTCTTGAAGCCCTTCGCCTTGGCGCCGAAGGTTTCCGTTTTCTCCGCACAAAGAAACGGAATACCCATGCGCCGCTCGTAGCGACTCTTGCCCTCTGGAACAACCAAGGTTGCGTGATTGGTATTTTGACTGGACAGATACCTGAGAATATTTCCGAACAGCTTCTCCAGGTTCGGACGGTACTCATCGGTCGCGGTCATGAAATCAGCCAGCCGCCAGCCCACGAAAATCACGCGCCCTGCACCAACCGTGTACTCCACCAAAGGCCGCTCGCCGGTCCCGCTTCCGTTCGCCAGCAACTCGCCATGCGGCCCTTGCGTGCCATAAAAATCGGCGAGCGCATTATTGCCTTTGCTCGTCAGCAGAACCGGCTTTGACGTATCAAGGCCAGCAAATACAGGATGTTTGCCATGCTTCTCCACCACCTGGAATCCAGAAACAACCGCCGCATTGTTTGCTCCCAGCACCCGCAGCGGCGTCGGCTCTATGCCCAGATCGTTCAGCCATCGGCCTGCGGCGCCGGATAACAGAAGAACGCCGCCGCCTTCAAGCCACGCCGTCAAGTCCGACCTGCCGGCCTCATCGATAGTCAGAGCGGCGAGGTCGTCCGCCTGGTGAAACCACAGCACGTCAAACTCCTCGGGAGCGTGAACGCGTCCGTCTGCAGCCCGCCAGCCGCCCCCGACTTGCGGCGAAAGACGGGTGGCTTCGCCCTGTGAGCGCGCGAAAGCCAGCGCTGCCGCATTGAGGGCCGGGGTCGCTTTCGGCAAGGCCGGATCCACAAAACCGATCCTGACCGGCTCAGCGGCATGCGTAAACGTGACACAACAGAACAGAGGGATAAGAAACAGGGCCATCGATACGATCATTCTATTCTTCTTATGCATACTCATTTTATTGTCCTTCGGACGTTTTACTGAGCCTATGCCGCAAGCGACCCGCAGACGTCGCACGTCACTTCACTTGACCTGACGCAGCTCTTCGGGGCGCACGAGCCGCAGTCGCGAGAGCTGTAGCCTGAAATTGCCGAGATCGTCACGCGCGGGCTCGCCGAAGCGCGTGGCTTCGATGCGGATGTAGCGCGCAACGGGATAGCTGATCACCGTGTACAGCTCAAGCGTCAAGCCGCCCGCGTCGGGCACAGGACAGTCTTTGAAGGTCTTGACCGTTGTGTACTTGCCCGGCTCTTTCGCGAGCTGCACCGTGAAATCACGCGGAAAACCAGCCACCTTGTTGTCGGCTGTCGCCGTATCGCCGCGCGGCACCAGCACCAGTCGCGCGAGCGTGGCCTCCTCGCCCAAATCGATCTCGAGCCACTCGGTCGCCTCTGCCGAAGGATGCGCCACCGAGCTGTAGCCCTTCTTCCCCTTGTCCTGCTCAGGCGCGAACAGGCAAGAGAGCCCCCACCCTCCTGCCTCGTGCGAACTGGAGGCCTTGAACGACCGCTGCTGATCCTTCACCGTCATCGTCACAGCCAGCGTTGGATCGTCCAGCGCGTCTGCGGCCACGTCAACGGCTTCGATCACATACGTGCCGGCCACCAGATTCCTGGCGTCACCCGGCTTGCCGTTCACCAGCAATCGACCGCTCTTCGGCATCGCGGCATCTGCCGTTGTTCCCTGCGGCACCGTGAGCGTCAGCTTGAGCGCGTTGCCTGTCAACTCCCAGCCTGCCGCAATCGCCCCGTGCGGCGTGGGCACTATGCCCTTTGCCCATGTGACACTCTTCACCGGCTGTGGACGTACCGTGAAGCGGCGGTAGCCCGGCTCCACGGGCCTCACGCCTAAAATGTAGGCTGAAAAATGCGCAGCGATCGCGGTGTCGGGATGCGACTCGTCGCCCCAGCCGCTCGTGTTCATGCCCATGCACTCAGTCACTGTAGTCGCGCCCTTCCAGCCGTCGTCCAACAGCTTCGTCCAGTTGTGGTCGAACAGCGTTTGCAGCGCCGACTGGCCGAAGCCGTACTCGAACTTGCCCCGGCTGGCCAGGCTCTGGAACTTGCCGTGTCCGACCATCTTCAGGCGCGGCGCAACCCGCAAGGCCCGCTCCGGCGAGACGAGGCCCATCGACAGCGCGAGCGCGTTGGCCTCGAAGCCGAACGACGGCGTTTCCAGCGCCTCGCGGAAGAAGCCTTGGGGCTCATCCCACAGACGCTCATCAATCGCACGCTTCAGCGCGTCCGCCTGTTTCTGATTTGCCGCCACGTCTTCCGTCCGCTCCAACCGCTCCGCGATGCGGGCCGCATCGGTGAACGTGCCCCACAGCAGAATATTCATATATGTCCGGGAGCGAACATCGCCGGGGTCCAGATTGCCCGCGTGTTTGGAGGTCTCCGCCCGCTGCTTGAACAAGCCGTTCTCCCCCATGTGGCTTTTCAGATAACCCGTCAGCCGCGTGATCGCAGGGTAGAGGCCCCGCAGCGTCTCCACGTCATCCGTATAGAGCAGGTAGTCCCACGCCACAGGTACCAGCCATGCCGCAAACTCGTCGGAAGGGAATGGGCCGTAATCGCCCGAGACGGGCGGCACGCCGCGCTCGGGATAGGGCGAGGCCTGGACGTACCCTTCAGGCGTCTGGTTAAATGCCAGCATCTTCAGCGAGTCGCGCAGGTAAGTGGGCCTGTTGAAGGCATAGAAGACATTGCGTTCCGCCCAGTAAAGGTCACCCGACCAGACCAGCCGGTCGCGCTTGGCCCCGTCCGCCACAAACGACAGCGTGCGGGGAAAACGCCACTTTGAAAGGTCACCCGAAAATTCGTCCGAAAGTGCCACCTTCCCCTGCCCGTCCTTCACGCGGATATAATCGAATAAAGGCCACTTCTCTTTCGGCGCGTAAAAGCCCACGCGCCCGGCCGCGAAGGACTGGTCTTGGGTCTCGTCGATCACCGCGCCGTCCAAGCGCGTGGTCAGCACCTGTCCGCGTGCGGCGATCTCCAGCTTATACTGCCGGCCGTCGGTCAACGGCGCGGCGAGTCTCTTCTCGCTGATGACCGTATCCTTGCCGTCCTTGCGCAGGATCAATTTGAACGCGCCGTCGAGCGCCACCTCGGCCAGATAGGCGTTGCGCGTGTCCTTCGCTCGGAAAGCGACACCCGCGGCACAGACGTGATGCGGATTGGACCTGAGCTCAAAGAGCGTTTCGACCGTCACGTCGCCCCAGGCCTCGCCCGCCGCGCTGAGTCCGACGTCCTCCGCCTGCTCCAGCTTGCGCGGCAACAGCCAGCCGTCGACCGTTTTCCACGCGTCATGGTTCGGGAACGAGGCGATCTGCAGTGTCCATGTGCTGATGTACCAGAGGCGGTTGAGCCGCTCGTCGCCGCACAGGAAATAGCCGTCATGCGGCGAGCGGTCATAGACCTCGCTGTTCACCATAACCACCGAATCGATATCGACCGAGGACGCCTCCGTATCGAGCTGCACCCGCACGTAACGCGCCTGCCCTTGGATGAGCGGCGCGATGAAGCGACCCGTGCGCGGGATCGTGTAGCACTCGTGCCGGTTGATGTTCGCGGGCAGAACCGGCAGGTCAAGCGTCGGCCCCAGATAGCGTGCGCTGGTCTCACGCGTAAAATCGCCGGTTTCGGAGAGCCCGTCGGGGTGACACGCATAGGCCAGCCGCACAACCGGCAGACCTGTCTTGGCGGTGACCGTGAAAACCGCGTAGCCGCCCACGCTCTGCTTGCCGAAATCAAGGATGGCCACCGGCTTCTTTCCGCCCTTATCAAAAGTCAGCCGGCAGCTCTTGCCGTCTTCGCTGAGCAAAGCGTCTGCGGCGTCCACAAGCCCTTCCGTCCGCACCACCTTAACCGGCGCGACCCTGTCGGATCTGGGCGTCAGCACCTGAGCGGCGGCCTGTTTCAGCCAGGCGTCGTCCGCCGTAGCGCACTGCATACCCAGAAGAAACAATCCATACAGCGTGACACGCATGCGCATGAGGCCCCCTTTTTTAAACAACATCACTCACACAGGAAATTTGAACCGTTCTTCAAAAGGAAACGCATTGTCGAGATGCCGGATGACAGGCTCACCCTCTTCCGGCTGCCCCAGCACCTCGACCACGTCAAAGCGGTAATACAAATAGGGAAACTTCGCCTTGCGCAGGTAGGCCGCCGCGGCACGGTTCAGCGCGTGCCGCTTGTCCTTATCCACCGCCATCATGGGGCGGCCGAACTCCTCGCGCCGCCGTGTCTTGACCTCGACGAACACGAGGCTCTCGCCGATGCGCGCCACGATGTCGATCTCATCGCGCTTGTCAGGCCGCACATTGCGCCCAAGCACCATATACCCGTTCGCCTTCAGAAACGCCGTCGCCCGCTCCTCGCCCCACGCACCCACAACCGCCGAGCGCGGCAGCGGCTTCTCGCTGCCGCGTCCGGTCAACCGTTGAAGGAGTTTGGAGAGACCTGACATCCGCGTTCCTTTTCAACTCGCGCTCCGCTCTAAAGCACCGCCTTGCGACCGGCCTCAAACGCCTGAATGTTCATATCGAGCAGTTTGCCGGGGACGCGCTCGCGAATCGCCTGCTCCCAGACCTCGGCCTCAAACGGCGTCAGCGTGGAGAGCGCGCCCGCGACCACCATGTTCATCGCGCGGGTGTTGCCGACCGTCGCCGCGAGCGCCATGGCGTCGATATAAAGCGCACCGGGATACTCGGCTTTAAGCCTCGCTTCCAAGTCAGCCACCGCAGGCTGCTGTCCGCTCGACACCGTGACCGGCGTCATGTTCATGTCGTTGATCAGCACCTTGCCGTCCGGCGCAAGCAGATGCCGCCAACGCAGAGTTTCCAGGCGCTCAAACGAGACCAGCAGATCACTCGTGCCGTCCGGAATGATCGGCGAAAAAACCTTCTCACCGAAACGCACCTGGCTGATCACGCTGCCGCCGCGCTGCGCCATGCCGTGGATCTCGCTCTTCTTGACGTCCAGTCCGGCCAGCGCAGCCGTCTTCGCGAGAATATCACTGGTGAGCAGGATGCCCTGCCCGCCCACACCAACCAAAGAAACATTCATCGTCTTCATAAAAATTACCTCGCTATTGTCGACTCAGATCGACCCGATGCGACATACTTCGACCCGAGTCGATTCAGATCGGCACGTCGATTCACGTCCCCTACCGGATCTTTTTAATCGCGTCGAACTTGCAGGTCTGTCTGCACAGATCGCACCCCGAACACTGCACCGGATCAATGTGGGATTTGAAGCGCTTGCCGTCCGCGACAGCCTCACCGCGCTCAATGGCCGGGCACCCCAATTTGAAGCAGGCGCCGCACGCCTTGCATTTTTCGGCAGCCACCTCGTAGGTGCCCGCATTCATCAGTTTAGCAGCCAGACGGCAAGGACCTCCCGCGATCACGACCGAGGGTTCGTCCGCATCCAACTCTTCTTTCAGCACGCGCTCCAAGGCCGCCAGGTCATAGGCGTCCACCTTCACGACACGCTTGAAGCCGATGGCCTTGGCGACTTCAGCGATATCCGTGACCGGCGCGGGTTCCCCGCAGAGGGTCTTGCCAGATCCGGGGTTTTCCTGATGGCCCGTCATGCCCGTAATGCGGTTGTCGAGCACGATCGTCGTGATCGTACCGCCGTTGTACAACACGTTCAAAATGCCGGTCATGCCCGAGTGGAAAAAGGTTGAGTCCCCAAGCACCGCGCAGAGACGCCCCTTCATCCCGGCCTTCTCCATGCCGAAGGCGTTGCCGATGCATGCGCCCATGCAGATCGTCGTGTCCATCGCGTTGAGCGGAGGAAAAGCGCCCAGCGTGTAGCAGCCGATATCGCCCGTCACCGTGGCGCCCAGCTTGGCCAGCGTGTAGAATACGCCGCGGTGGCTGCACCCCGCGCACAACACCGGAGGCCGCGTCGGCAGCCCGGCGTCCGCACGGCGCACCGCAGGCACCTCGACATCGCCCAACAGCTCCTTGCGCAGCGCCATCAGCCGCGCCGGGTTCATCTCGAGCATGTTGAGCTCGGCCGTGTGTTCCACCACCTGAATGCCCAACGCCCGCACCTGCTCCTCCATGACGGGGTCAAGCTCTTCGATCACCAGCACGCGGTCCACGCCCGCCGCGAACGTCTTGACCAACTCCGAAGGGAACGGGTTGGCGAAGCCCAGCTTCAACACGCTGAACTCGGGAAAGACCTCTTTCACGTACTGATAAGTGACTCCGGCAGTGATAATGCCGAAGCGCCTGTCACCCGCTTCTATCCGGTTGAAAGCCGTTTCACAGGCGAACGCACGCAGCGCCTCGGTGCGCTCCTGCGCCTTCAGCCGGTGCGGACGCGCAAACATCGGCACCGGGATGTAGCGCCGGATGTCTTTCACATAGGGCTTGCGCTCGACCTTGCCCGGCCCGAAATCGTCACCCACCTCCACCACGGTCGAGGTGTGCGAGGTGCGCGTCGTCAGATGGATGAACGCAGGCACCTGATACTTTTCCGACAGCTCGAAGGCCGCGATCACCATATCAAAGGTCTCTTGGCTGTCGGAGGGCTCGAAGAGCGCCGCACGCGCGAACTTGACAAGCACCCGCGAGTCCTGCTCGTTCTGCGAGCTGTGCATGCCGGGATCATCCGCTGCGACGATCACCAGCCCGCCGTTGGCGCCCACATAGGTGTAGGTCATAAGCGGGTCCATCGCCACGTTCAGGCCAACATGCTTCATCGCCGTCAAGGCCCGCGCACCCGCGATCGACGCGCCGATCGCGACTTCCATCGCGACTTTTTCGTTCACGGCCCATTCGCAATTGATCGTCTCCTTGAACTTGGCGACGTTCTCCAAAATCTCGGTGCTGGGCGTCCCGGGATAGGCCGACGCGACCGTACACCCGGCTTTGCAGGCCGCCCACGCGACCGCCTCATTCGCAGACAATAACACTTTCTGACTCATCGCTTTCTCCGTTAAAAATCCCATCATTCCGTCGCAGGCATCAAGCGGATGCTCTCAACTGTCACCGCCGCACCCTGCTGATTGATCGGATCGAACCGCAGCTTGTTGATCCGGCCACGCCACTGCGGGTGCTGGCCGACTTCGAGCACATAGTCGTGGAACTGGCCGTCAGGCGTCACCGGCAATCTCAGCGAGGCCGCTTCGCTCGTAGGCACTGAACCCCTCTGCCAGAAGAGCTGGCAGATATCTCCGGATTTCGCATCCGTCACTTTCATGCGCACCACAATCTTCGAGATCTGCCTCGCGCGCTCCGCATCGAGTGGCCGCTCGATCGCCGGATCGGGCGACACGGTCGTGAAGCTCAGCCCGCCCTCACCTGCCTTGAAATCCTTCACGCCCATCATGCCGTACCAGCCTTGCGCACCCTTTGCAAAAAGCCATTCCCGCGAGTTCTCTTTCACGGGCAGCGGCAGGTCATACGGGCCCAAGCCCACATCCTGCGGCGCGTAGTTCAGCGGCCACCCTTCCTTGGGCTTTTGGCAGAAGGTGTCACGCACCGCCTCGTACATGCCGAAGCCGAATTGCGCGTTCGGCTCCGCGTAGGACCCCTCGCCCCACTCGTTCAAGGGCGCAAGCGTCAGGCGCTTCACGCCCGTCTCGTCCGCGAATTTCTTGGCGTCCTTGCAGATGCGTTGGAAATGCGCGACCGTTCGCCCGTAGATTTCGATACCCTTGTCGCCATGCCACGGACGGTCGTCCCAGCCGGTCGACAGGTTGGGCAAGAAAGGCAAGAGGCCGGTCTCGCGCAGACCCTTCCACTGCGCAGAGTTGGAGTCGGCCACAAGGTCGAAGGAGAACCGCTGCGGATTCGTGGCCTTGCCGCCATGGTCCATGTAGTGGTAGATGGAGGTCATGTCGAAACCCATGTCCTTGAGCCCCTGCACGACCTCGGCATCCCACGATGCCTCGGGCCACTTCATCGCAATGAAATAAATGCCTTTGTAACCGGCCTCAACCGCCATCTTACGGGACAGCTCCAGCAACCGCTTGCACCCGTCGCCGCCCAGATCGCGATTCATGTTTTGCGGGCTCCAGATCATCACGGCCGGCTTATCATCGATGCGGTAATACTCCGGCGTGTTGAAGTAATTGTCGATCCAGAAACGAGCCACTTTGCGCTGATCCGCCTCCGAGTGGCTACCCTCTTCGTTATGGTTCGCCCACATCACCGCCCACTTGAGGCAGGACTTGTACCGCGCCTTTTGGAACGCCTTGATCCAGTGGTCGAGGTACTGGTCGCCTTTGTGCCAATACCAGTCCACGAGGAAATAGGAAATCCCGTTCTCGGCCGCCCATTTGATCTGCCAGTCCACCACCTCGGGGTTGGCCTCGTCATACCAGCCCAAGACCGGCTTGCGTTCCGGCGCCACAGGCCAGATGCGGGACCACGCCTCGACCTTAGACCAGCCGGGGAAGTAGAGAGCGCCAACCTCATACTCGCTTTTCACCGGCTTGGGCACGGGCACGTAGGAGGCCTTCTTCAGTCTCAGGTCCGGCAGGATCTCAATCCGAGCCTTGACGCACTGTCCGTCCGCTCCGTCGCCTGTCAGCGTGAATTCGACATCGCCAGACACCGCGCTTTTCGCAAACAGTTGAAGCGAATGCGTCACCAGGCCGGACGAGGGAATCTCGGGAACACGCTCCCAGCCCGCCGCAGAAAGCACGCTCACGCCTTTGGGCAGACGCTTGACCGCCAACATCACGTTCTTGGCGTCCTTGCCGCCCGTGTTGCTGAACTGAAGCAGCAGGGGCACCGCATGGCCCGCGCGGTTGATGGCGTCCGTCAAACGCGCCTGCAACACCGCCACATCGGCCGGGCCTTGCGGCTCCTCGGCCACCGCTATCGAACGGATCGTCGCCTGTGCGTTGTTTTTCAAGACAGGCATGAGCTTCAGCAACACGATGTTACCCTTCCAGTTGTCCTGTCCGCCCATGTCGATGTTGTAGACGTGGAAACGTCCGTCCGGCTTGAGTCGAAAATTCTTACGCTGCAGGCCGCTCACCGTATCCGAGGCCCAAGCGACTGACCCCAAGTCACCTTCGGATGTCGCCATCTCGACCGACACCACATACGCCTCATCGGCCGAAATACGCAGCTTCGGGCTTGTCAACGCTCCTGTCTGCGCTTGGCTGGAAGAGACAACCGCCGCATCGTCCTTAACTTTTGACGTCGCGCCCTCAACCCCGCGCCAAGCCTGAAGCGCTGTCCCCTGCCATGCGCGATCACCGCTGGACACGTCCGCCTCGTCCACGATACGGAGCCAGTCCATTTCGAACGTCCCCTCACGTCCGGACGGAGGAGCGAAATCGACCCTGATCCGTGAAATGCTTTTTTCTCCCTGCCAATAAGGCGCCACGCGATAGTCGTGCCACTGGCCATCGCCGATCCAGTCGAATGAGACCGACCATTTCTGTTGCGATTCCTGCGCGCCGGCCGGAACCCAGAAGATCTCGCCCTTCCCGCCCGTCGAGCATTTCGCGCGGAACTCGATGACTTGACCGGCCGTGGCCGCGATTGAAAACGCGGGGCTGATCACAAACGGATCGCTCCCCGTCATCGTGCCTTTGAGAAGTCCCTCAGTGATTTGCACGTCCTTGCAGCAGTTCACCTGCTGCACCCATTCCTTGGACGCATCGCCGGAAAAGTCCCAACTCGCCAACACGCGCGGCTCTGCGGCACACAGGCGCGAGGCCAGAAAACAGGCCAGCAGAACACCACCCCGCATCAGTCGCACCATGGAACGCCCCCCGTTGAACTGCGCCTTATCCCACATATTTCGGCAACTGGTCTTCCGCCATATCGCTAAAGAACGGCTGGACGGAATCCTTGGCCGACAAAACCGGCTCGGATATCGGCCACCCAATACCCAGCGTGGGGTCGTTCCAGCGCAAGCCGCGGTCATCGCGCGGATCGTAAAACTCCGAACACTTGTAAAAAATTTCCGCCACTTCTGAAAGCACGCAGAACCCGTGCGCGAAACCGCCCGGGATGAATAGCTGATGGCAGTTCGTCTCAGACAGCATTGCGCCCGCCCATTTGCCGAAGGACGGCGACCCCCTGCGGATATCGACCGCCACATCATAGATCTCGCCGCGGATGCAGGAGACCAGCTTGGCCTGCGGCTTGTGCAACTGGAAATGCAAGCCGCGCAACACCCCTCTGCCCGAGCACGACCGGTTGTCCTGCACGAACACCGCACGCACGCCGCCGTCCATGTAGCGGGCGGCGTGATAGGTCTCCATGAAGAATCCGCGCGCGTCACGGAACACGTCCGGCACACACAGCGTCACACCTTCAAGATCGGTCTTCTCAAACTTAACAGGCATAGCACTCTCACTTTTATTACGCGCGCCCTTTTGCCGCGCGGTACCGCGCGATCAACTCGTTCGTCGAGGCATCGTGCCGCAACAGCGGCCGTTCGCCCAGCGTCAGCTCCCCGAGCACCTTCGCAGCCAGCACCTTGCCCAGCTCCACGCCCCACTGGTCGAACGAGAAGATGTTCCAGATGATGCCCTGCGTGAAAACCCTGTGCTCATACAGCGCGATCAGCGCGCCAAAAGTCTCGGGCGTCAACGCGTCGGCCAACAGCGTGTTGGTGGGATGATTCCCCTCGAACGTCTTGTGCGGCACCAGCTTCTCCGGCACACCTTCCGCGCGGCACTGCTCGGACGTCTTGCCGAACGCCAGCGCCTCGGTCTGCGCAAAGAAGTTGGCCATCAGTTTGTCGTGGTGGTCGCCGACCGGATTGTGCGAAGTGCAGAACCCGATGAAATCGCACGGAATCATCCGCGTGCCCTGGTGGATGAGCTGGTAAAAGGCATGCTGCCCGTTCGTTCCCGGCTCTCCCCAGACGATCGGTCCCGTGGCATACCCGACACGCTTACCCTGACGATCGACCGACTTGCCGTTGCTCTCCATATCGAGCTGCTGCAAATAGGCGGCCAGCCGCGCGAGATACTGGTCGTACGGCAGCACCGCATAGCTCTCCGCCCCGTACCCGTTGACGTAGAGGACGCCCAAGAGCCCCATGATCACCGGCAGGTTACGGCTGAAGGGTGCCGTCGCGAAATGGCGGTCCATCTTGAAATAGCCTTTGAGCATCTTCGTGAAGTTGCGCGGGCCGATCGACAGCATCAGCGGCAACCCGATCGCGGAAGGCAGGGAATAGCGCCCGCCCACCCAGTCCCAGAACCCGAACATGTTGGCCGTGTCGATGCCGAAGGCCTCCACCTTCTCCGCGTTGGTAGAAACCGCCACGAAATGTTTCGCGACCGCCTTGGGATCGCCGAGTTTTTCGATCAGCCACGTCCGAGCGCTCATTGCGTTCGTCATGGTTTCCTGAGTGGTGAACGTCTTTGACGCCACGATGAAGAGCGTCTGCTCGGGCTTCACCTCTCTCAGAACCTCGGCCAGATGCGTCGCGTCCACGTTGGAAACGAAACACATGCCGATCGAGCGCTTGGAGTAGGGCTTCAACGCCTGGCAGGCCATGGCCGGGCCGAGGTCCGATCCGCCGATGCCGATATTCACGACATGCTTGATGCGCTTGCCCGTATGCCCCAGCCACTTGCCTGTGCGCACGCGGTCGGAAAAGTCCGACATCGCGTCGAGCACGGCCTGCACGTCAGGCATCACATTCTTGCCCTGCACATACACCGCGTTATCGGAGCGGTTGCGCAGCGCCGTATGCAGCACCGCGCGGTTCTCGGTCTCGTTGATCGCCTGCCCCTCGAACATCGCATCGATCCATTTTTTCAGATCGCTGGACTCGGCCAACGCCACCAGCTTCTTCATCAGCGCCGGCGTGATCAGGTTCTTTGAGTAGTCCAGCGTCCACCCGGCGGCCTCGACCGTGAAGCGGCCGGCCCGCCCCATATCCTTGGCGAACAGCTCTCGCAAATGAAGTTTCTTTGCCGCTTCGATTTCAACCTCAACGTCTTTCCATGCGCCCTGATTCATCTCAAACTCCTATCCGTATTCACATCCAACATTAAGGAACCATGCCCTGTGCCGCCAGCCACTGCAAAGCTTGGGTTTGCCACTCATCCCACATCGGCACGCCGTATCCGCCTCCCGGGAAAATCATGATCGCCGCCCCATTCGCTTGGGCAGGACGATGGACCGTGATGGTCGCATTGGCCGTCACGAACTTCCCGTCGCCTACAGGGGTCTGCCCCGCCCAAAGCGCGATCGCTTCGGGTTTGTGCTCTGCCTCCGCCGCAGTCTCGGCGCAGACCGACAACGCGGTTACCGATGCCAACGCCAAGAGCGTCCACAAACGAATGTCGCACAGTTGCAAGCTCGTTGAGACCGATAAACTTTTGCTCATGGCATTCCTTTTCGAGATCCGGCAGGAACCGCAACGGGTGCCGTTAAATACTTGCTAGGTTGACAAAGCGACGGCTGTTGTTCAAGCAACAGGCACGCACGTCAATACTTCTCCACGATGTCCAACAGTCCTTGCGCAGTCCTCTTCATATCCTCGGAAGCGTCTGGATGCGCCAACACTGCGTTGCAGTCCTTAACCGCCTTTTCTCGTTTCCCCTTGACTTTGTACAAGACAATCCGGGTCATTCGGGCAGACAGCCTCATTGCAGTGTCTACGCCCGGCGCGGAAATGACCTCGGTCAGATCGCGGATCGCCTCATCATTCTTATTCATCCCCATGTACTGCGCCCCTCGCTGCAAGAGCAGGAAGGGTTTAATCTGCCCGGAAAGTTCGAAAGCATCCAACGCGCAAGAAAGGTCTTTGACGGCCAACTCATGCCGCTTCAGTTCCCCGTAAATATGGGCGCGCTGAGCGAGCGCCGTAGTTTTCAGTTTCGCTTCGACACCTTTTGCGGATATCACCGAACCGAAGTCGCGGAGCGCGGCCTCGGTCTTGCCGGCAGCCTTGTGTAGCAGCCCCCGTGCAAAGTAGCTGTCAGCTTTCTTCTCAAGCGGAAGCCCGGAGACGGCCAGCGCCGCCGAGTAGTATTCCAGAGACTCCGACTCCCGTCCCAATTCGTGGCAAGTTAACGCCCGACGGCTCAAGGCATCATAGCGCTGGCCAGGAGACGACTCGGGGACGCTGAGGGCCGCGTCGTATGCGCGCAACGCCTCCTCACCTTTTCCAGACAACCCGAGCAGATCCGCCCGCGCGACATAAGCGTCTGCCTTCGTCTCTGGCGTCACGTCCGGCAGTACAAGTACGGCGTCGTAGTCCACGAGCGCTTCTTTGTATCGATTCTGCTTGCAGTAGAGCCCTCCCCTCTCCAGCAACGCCCGCGAATGGAAGACACCAGACGAGTCGGGCTCTTTGAGTATTTCGCCATACGCCTGAATCGCGCCATCATCATCCCGCTTTTCGAGACACTGGATCGCGCGAAGGAGGCATTCCAAAAGGCGCTCACTGGGCCGTTCGTCGAATTCGTTCTCGTCCAAGAAATCTACGTCGTCAATACCTGTCGCCCGCATCGCTGACCCCTCCATATTAAGTCACTAGCAGCCCATAGGATTAGCCGGCAACACACCGGCTCCCATGATTGGCATCAATTATGCAGGGGGGTGAAAAGAGGCAACCCCGAAAACCCGCTTAAAAAACGTTGGCCCCGGGGCCGTTCCGCCTGTAGCCTACAGGCGCATGAAAAAGAAAACCAAGGCGCGCGGACGCGCAACCACGGGGACAAGTTAGAAAGCATACACGCTCCTGCACCAGATTGTCCAGCATATCCAGCCGGGGGCAGCGGTTCCAAATCAAAGGGGTCGGGATGCTGGGAAGCGCGAGGGGGGAGGGCGGAGCGGCATAAACGGCAAAGCGTGGCCATCCCGCCGGGCTTCGGCAGGTGTCATTTTGTCGTTGGAGACGGGCGGGTTCGGGCTGGAGGACCTGCTGCGCGTCCTCTCAGGCTGAGGAGAAGCGCAGTTGCCCGAAGGACGGCGCGCCGTCAGTGACGGGGACGAGCAGCAGGGATGTCCGCAGCAGTTCGGCCAGTTTCAC
>JANYBJ010000289.1 GCA_025360845.1 bacterium | reverse complement strand
CGTACGGGCGACCGGCGGGTCGCCCTCTCTCAAAAAGGAATTCATCACATGGCGAAGAAGGAAGAGACCCCGCTGGGGTTTGAGGCGGCGCTGAAGCGGCTGGAGGCGATCGTCGAAGAGATGGAGGCGGGAGAGACCGACCTCGACACGATGATCGCGTCGTTCGAAGAGGGCCAGAAACTGGTGAAGTTCTGCGCGGCCAAACTGAACGAGGTCGAGAGGAAAATCGAGAAGATCGTCAAGGACGGCAGCGGCGGCGTGACGGTCGAGCCGTTGCAGCTCACTGCGGATTGAGAACGGTCATCCTTTTGCGGCGAGGAAGCCCAGGATGCCGTCCATGATCATCTGGGCGGCCAGCGCTGCGAGAATGATGCCGGTCAGTTTGCTCAGGATGTTCAGTCCGCGGTGACCGATGCCGCGTTCGATGGCGGTGGCCAGCAGCAGCATGATGCCCAGGCAGGCCACGGCGAAGAGCAGGGCCAGGCAGCCGACGATCCTTTCGGTGACGCTGCTGAGCCCGGCGCCCATCACCAGCAGCGTGCCGGTGGTCGCGGGGCCGACGATGACCGGCATGGCCAGCGGCACGACCGCGATGTCGGCCTCTTGGTTGGCGTCGGCCGGCGTTTTACGTCCCTGCACCAGGCTGATCGCCGAGAGGAACAGCAGCACGCCGACCCCGATGCGGAAGGCGTTGAGGGTGATGCCGAAGATCGCGAAGAGCTGGTTGCCGAGGAAGAGCAAGCAGATGCAGAGGACCGCGACCGCGACGCTGATCATGACCGCCAGTTTGCGGCGCCGCCTTTCCGTATAGTCGCCGGTCATGCTCAGGAACATCGACAGAGCGAAGAACGGCGTGAAGAGGAAGAAGAACTTTAGCCACACATTGACGAAAAACTGGATCGGCTCATGCATGCCTATACTGTATCCCGAACAACCCGAAGGTGTCAACGCAGAGGGAACACGATGAAACGGATGCGTGCTATGATGGTTGCGGCGAGCCTGTGCGGCATGGGAAGATGCGGTGAAGAAAGGCCGAGCGGGCAGCCTCTGGAGACGGTGCGGCTAGCGATGTTAACCCAGTTGCCTCCGATCGCGTTTGTGCGCCGCAAGGCCGGGTATGGCATGTGCGGCACAAATGCCACGATGTTCGCTCGGCGGACGAACAAAGGATCGACGATCGAACGCTTCGATCCGAAGCGGCCCGAGCGCCCGCCTCAAGTGATTTTCACCACGGAGGAGGGGTTCGTTTGGGATCTTGATCTCTCGTGGGACGGCAAGAAGATCCTCTTTACGCACAAAACGAGTCAGGATGCGCCGTTTCACCTGTGGGAGATCGGCGTGGACGGCACGGGGTTACGGCAGCTCACGGACGGACCTTACCACGATTTCAACGGTGTGTATTATCCAGACGGGCGGATCGTCTTTTGTTCGTCGCGCGTCGAGTCCTACTCCCTCTGTCAGGATTTTCTGGCTTCGGCGCTCTACATCTGTCAGGCGGACGGGTCGGACCTCCGCCGCTTCGACTTCACGACGCTGTGCACCATGAAGCCGTCGGTGTTGGACGACGGGTCGGTGCTCTGCACGCGCTGGGAGTATCAGGACAAAAACATCTTCTCGTGGCAGGGCTTGTGGACCCTTTTACCGGACGGAAGGCAGTTGCAGCTTTATTACGGCAACACGATTACGGTTCCCAATTCACGCTACGGCGGCAAGCCGGTGCCGGGCACCGGCGACGTGCTTCTCACGATGGCGGCGCACCACCATCCGCCGATCGGCGACATTGCGGTGCTCAGACGGCGTGCGGGCGTCGAAAACCCGGCGGCCCTGCGCAAGGTCACCTTCGAAACGCCGTATGAGATTACGGTGGGCGAGCATTGGCAGCACACGAACTGGGGCGCGGGCGATGTGTTTTATCCGGACGCCGTGACGGATCCGTGGCCGCTGGAGGATGACCTGTTCATGGCGTCGTTCGGTTCTGCGGCTGACCGTGCGCACGGTTTCCGCTTGTGCGTGTGCCGTTACGATGGCGCACGGTATCCGATCAACGAGGTCGGCGAGAACGTCTTCAGCGCATTGCCCCTGCGACCCCGCCCGCTGCCCGCCACGGTTGTACGCGCCGAGGTCCCGAAAGCGGCGGGCGAGGGGGTGTTCTATGTTCGGGACGTGTATCGCGGGCTGGAGACGCAGGGTGTCAAGCGCGGACAGGTCAAAGCGTTACGCGTGATGCGGCAGCTGCCAAAAAAATGGAACACCGAGGGGCCGCGTTTCCACGACCACTATCCGATCGTCGGATTCGGCTCGTACTATGTGAAGGAGAACTTGGGCGAGGTTCCGGTAGACGATGACGGGGCGGCCTACTTCCGTGCGCCATCCAACTGCGAACTCTATTTCATCGCGCTGGACAAAGAGGGCAAGGAAGTTCAACGCATGGGTTCTGTGACGCAGATCACCACGGGCGAATCCGCCTCTTGCGTGGGCTGCCACGAACCGCGCATGAGCGCACCGCCGATGGCGGTAAAAAGTGACGTGCGGGCATTGCGGTCGCCCGACGTTCTCACGCCGCCGCCATGGGGTGCGGGGCCGGTCGACTATGTGCGGCAGGTTCAGCCGGTGTTGGACCGGTACTGCATACGCTGCCACTCAGGCCCGGCGCCGGCCGGTCGCGCCGACCTGAGCGGGGATAAGACACGTTTCTTCAATATGTCCTATGACACGCTGATCGACCGTAACATGGTGACCTATTACTTTATCAATCCCGGGCCGACGGGCGTGTTTCCCGCGCTGAAGACCGGTTCTATGGTGAGCCGCATTACGCAGCTCATAGAGGCCAAGCATCACGATGTGGAGATGGACGCTGAAAGTCGCCGCCGCGTCTACGCTTGGATCGACGCGAATGTGCAATACTATGCGACGTATGACATGTCGCGTCCCTACACGATGGGCGGACGGGACACATGGTATTTTGTGCGCGACAATCAGCGCGTGGCCCCCGAGCCCGAACCGTGGTTCACCGAGCTGGCGCGCGTTTACGATGCGAAGTGCGCGTCTTGCCATGGCAGCTTGTCCGCGGAACCTGACAGCCGCAAGCGGACGTGGGTCAACCTCTCCCGTCCCGAAAACAGCCGCTTGCTCAACGCTCATCTGGCGAAAGCGGCCGGCGGGCTCGGGCTCGAAAAGAAAAAGAACGGGGAACGTGAGCCGGCGATGAGCACTCAAGAGGACCCGTCCTACGTGGCGATTCTGGCCGCGCTCCGCAAAGGTAAGGAGTCGTTGGCTAATCGGCCGAGAATGGATATGCCCGGCGGCATGGCGATTCCTCAGATACGTGACTTCGGCAGGACGTTCTGACCTCGCATCTTCGCAACGCCTGCCGGTCTTTGGGCATATGTTGGTCTGGCCTTTCGTGACACGGAAGTGGCTTTTTGAGGACCCGGCGGGCAAGCCGTTGCCGCGCGAAAAGGCCCTTGCGAACTGGAAGAGCTACATCGATGGCGTAGTGAGCCACTACAAGGGGCGGATCAAGGCGTGGGACGTGGTGAACGAAGCCATCAGTGACAAGGAGGGTGAGTATCTGCGGGACACCCCGGCGCTGCGGGCGATCGGCGAAAATTACATCGCGAAGGCCTTCGAATTCGCACATGCCGCCGATCCCAAGGCCGAGTTGTATTACAACGATTACAACATCGAGCAGCCTGCAAAACTCGAGAAGGCGCTCCGGCTTGTGCGCACGCTTCAGGACAAGGGCCCGCGCATCGACGCGGTCGGCATCCAGGGCCACCGGCTCCTCGACTGGCCGCCGCCGGAAATGATCGGGAAAGGCATCGACGCGCTCGCGGCGGCCGGCGTGAAGGTGATGATCACCGAACTGGACGTGGACCCTTTGCCGCGCGAGGTCAGCGGCGCAGACATGGCCGTGGCGGAAAAGGTCGCGGACCCGTATCCCCGCGGACTGCCGGCCGAGATGCAGGAGCGGCTGGCCAAGCGCTACGGCGAAATCGTGACGGCCATCGCGAGCCGTCCTGCGGTGACGATGATGGGCTTCTGGGGCACGCACGACGGACGGTCGTGGCTGAACGATTTTCCTGTCAAAGGCCGCACGAACCATCCGCTGCTTTTCGACCGCGAATACAAGCCCAAGCCCGCCTTCGGCGCGGTGCTCAAAGCGCTCGAGGCGCAGACTCGCGTCAAAGATCCCGAGTAATCGAACGCTGTGCGCCACCGGTACCGGACGCGTTCAGCTAAATGCGCAGAATAATTCTGTTGCGCCGCATCCACCAGAGGATGAGCCATTCGGTCAGCAGTGCCGCGCTGCCGATAATCAGTCGCTCGTAGGGTGCCCCGGCGAACGTGTGCCACGCATGGCCGAAATGGCGGGGCAGCGCGCTTTCGATGAACCCCGCCCACAGGTGAGCGATCAGATACGCGGCGATGGAGTTCATGCCGACCACGGTCAGGGCGAAGGCCCACCTGCGGCGGTTCCA
Source organism: bacterium (assembly GCA_025360845.1). Lineage (GTDB taxonomy): Bacteria > Verrucomicrobiota > Kiritimatiellia > RFP12 > UBA1067 > JAHFSX01. The sequence goes on along the minus strand of JANYBJ010000289.1, from coordinate 26,735 downwards.
TACATCCATGACCTGATAGAAACACGCGAGAAGGAGAAAGCTCCACCCGCCGCTGAAGAGCACCCAACTCGGGGTCCAGATCTTCTTGACGACCGGGCAAAGACCGGTTGCGCCCAAGAGCCAGCCCGCCGCGAGCGAGGCCAGTCCGGCGATGATGAACAGCCGGGTTCTCGCGGACGGCGTGCGGTCGCTTCGCAGAACGCCGCCGGCGAGCAGGCCGAGAATCATGGTGCCGAGCGTGGGGATGAAACTCAGCGTGGAGTAGCCGGCTCCGTTGTTCTTGAACCAGTGGTCCGGCGGGAAGAGGTTCAGGAACCAGCGGTCGAACGCTGCTGCGGGATTGGTGTTGAGGCTCCAGTGCGCGGCGAACCCGGGAAGCATTCCTTCCGGCTTCGCGCCGGCCGCCGCCCAGTCGAAGGTCGCGCCCGGCAGGGGGTAGAGCGCGAAGAGAAGCCAGTAACCTAAGAGGATGAAGGTCAGCGCGAGGCCTTGCTCACGCGCGGAGCGCAGTCCGAGCAGGTAGAGGAAGCCGTAGCCGAGTCCGATCTGTGAGAGCGTGTCCTCGAACGTCCAACGGGTGTTGTCTGATCCGGTCGAGCGCAGGAACACGCCGAGCAGAACGAGGATCAGTGCGCGTGCGAAGGCGTGCAAGGTCTGTCGCCACCGGGGTTGGCCTGACGCCGCCCGCCGCGTGAGCGAGAAAGGCAAGGCCACTCCGACGAGGAACGAGAAGGAGGGTTGGATCATGTCATGGAGGGAACAGCCGATCCACGCGACATGCGACTGGTGGTGCGCCAGAAACTTCCAGAAACCGCTCTCCGGCAACGCCGCCGCCACGCTTTGAAACGCCAGGACCTCGCCCATCATCAGCAGCATGACGAAGCCGCGGTAGGCGTCGAGAGAGGCCAGACGGCCCGGAGCCGTCGGTTGATAAGCGGTGGTTGATTCCATGCGGTGCGAACCTCGGTTGATGAAATGCGCTCAGTTTTTCATACGGAAGCGAAGGGGGCAAGCGGTTTTGTTGAAAGCCGGGCGCATCCGAAGCGCGGTCTTCGGAATTTCAACTTTTCGTATGGCAACGCCGGTGCGCTTATGGTATATCTATTCACATCGTCGTTATAAAATGATTTTTTTCGGGGGAAAAAGTATGGCAGATCAAGGGGTGCGTGTGCCTGAGCCTTCTCAGGGCGATGCGGCGTTGATTCAGGAGTTGTATCAGCTCTGCGGCCGCATGAAGAAACAGTTGGCGCAAGTCATCATCGGACAAGAGAGCGTCATCGATGAAGTTCTGATCGCAGTGTTCAGCCGCGGCCACGCCTTGCTGGTCGGCGTGCCGGGCGTCGCCAAGACCCTGCTCATCAGCACGGTCAGCCGGGTGATGGATCTGAGCTTCAAGCGCGTCCAGTTCACGCCGGACCTGATGCCGAGCGACATCACCGGCACCGACGTGCTGGAAGAGGACCACACCACAGGCCGCCGCACGTTCCGGTTCGTCAAAGGACCTGTTTTCGCGAACATGGTGCTGGCGGACGAGATCAACCGCACGCCTCCCAAGACCCAGGCGGCGATGCTCGAAGCCATGCAGGAGCACCGCGTGACGGTCGGCGGCGAGAACTATCACCTGCCCGAACCCTTCTTCGTGCTCGCCACGCAGAACCCGATCGAGCAGGAAGGAACCTACCCGTTGCCCGAGGCCCAGCTCGACCGTTTCATCTTCAACATCATCGTCGATTATCCGAGCAAGGACGAGGAGAGCGTGATCATCCGTCAAGTGACCGGCCCGCAGTCCGACACGGTGGAGAAGATCTTGAACGCCGAGCAGGTGGTGAAGATGCAGGAGCTTGTGCGCCGCGTGCCGGTGGCCGACCACGTCATCAATTTCGCGCGTGACCTCACGCGTGCCACGCGCCCGAACCAACCCGAGGCGCCGGACTTCGTGCGCGAGATGGTGGCTTGGGGCGCGGGTCCGCGCGCGGGCATCAGCCTCATCACGGCGGCCAAGGCGCGCGCGGTGCTCTACGGGCGCTACCACGCCACCACGGCCGATGTCGCGGCGGTGGCCCATCCGGTGCTGCGGCACCGCGTGCTCACCACCTTTAACGCCGAAGCGGCTGGGGTGAAGAGCGACAAGATCATCTCCATGCTGCTGGAGCGTCTGCGCCCTTCTGAAAATCTGGATGTGTAGGCACACGGACAGACACGGACCGTACCGTGAACTTCTGACTTCTGACTCCTGACTCCTGACTTCAGCCATGTCCGCACCCTCATACATGCAGTTTCTGCCGCCGGAGGCGCTCGCCAAGCTCGGACGTTGCGAGTTGCTTGCGCGCGGAGTGGTGGAGGGTTTTGTCTCGGGAAAGCACAAGAGCCCCTTCAAAGGCTTCTCCGTCGAGTTCTCCGAGCACCGGCAGTATTCGCCGGGCGACGACTTGCGCAACCTCGACTGGCGTGTGCTGGCGCGCAAAGACCGGTACTACATCAAGCAGTACATCGAAGAGACCAACATGCGGGCGACGCTGCTGCTCGACGCGTCCGGCTCGATGGCGTATGCGGGCGACCAGGCCGCGCCGCGCAACGGCAAGCCCTGTTCGAAATTCGTGTACTCGCAGCACATCGCCGCCATTCTCGGTTATCTGCTGATCGGCCAGCAGGACGCGGCGGGACTGGTCACGTTCGACACCAAGTTGCGCACCTACCTGCCGGCGCGCGCGCGGGCCAGCCAGGTGAAAGGCATTCTGGAAACCCTGGAAAAGACGCAGCCCGGCGGCGAGACCGGACTGGCCGACATTTTCCACGACATCGCCGAGCGCATCCCGCGGCGCGGGCTCGTGGTGATCCTGAGCGATCTGTACGACGACCCGGAGGCGCTGATCAAGGCGCTGCACCATTTCCGCTACCGCCGCCACGAGGTGCTGCTTTTCCATGTGGTGGCGGACGAGGAGCTGACTTTTCCGTTTGATTCGTTCACCAAGTTCCGCGATCTGGAGCAGATGGCGAACATGCTGCCGATCGATCCCCGCACGATCCGCGCGACCTATCTGGAGCGGATGAACAATTTTCTGAGTGACATCGAGGCCGCCTGCGGCCGCATGAAGATCGACTATGTGCGGTTGAACACCCGCGTGCCGTACGACGAGGCGTTGTCGGCCTACCTGATGAAGAGACGCTAGATGTTGTTTTTGAATCCATTTCTGCTGCTGGGTTTGGCCGGGATCGCGATCCCGGTCATCATCCACCTGTTCAACCGCCGGAACGCCCGCGAGGTCAACTGGGGCGCGATGCGCTTTCTGCTGGACAGCCTGATGAGCCGGCGGCGCAGCCTGCTGATGGAAGAGATGCTGCTGCTGGCGGCGCGTTGTCTGCTGGCCGGCTGCGCGGTGCTGGCCATGGCGCGTCCCTTCGTGCCTGCGGGCTCGGCCTTTCCCTGGTGGCTGGTGCTGCCTTTAGGTATGCTGGGCATCGTTTTCTTCGGCATGAGCTTCGCGCTGGGCAGCTACCGCAAGTGGCAGCTGCTGGCGTGGCTGGCCTGTCTGATCTGCCTGCTCCTCTCGGCGGGAAGCGTCCTGCTTGAGAAACGCCTGAGCCTCAACCGGTTTGTGGGCGGCACGGCGCGCGACATCGCGCTGGTCATCGACGGCTCCTCCTCCATGACGCTCACCGTTGACGGCGAAACCAATTTCAATCGGGCTCTGAAAGAGGCGTCGCGGCTGATCGAAGAGGCCCCCCGAGGGGTCGCGTTCAGCGTGATCGTGGCGGGAGCGGTGCCCGATCCTCTGGTGCCCGCGCCGGTGACCGACCGCAAGTATGTGCTCGCGGCATTGGAGCGGGCGATCCCCGTGCATGGCGTGCTGCAGGTGCCGGATGCGCTGGCGGCGGCCGCCGCGTCGCTGGCTCAGGGCTCGCACCTCACCAAGCAGATCATCCTCATCGGCGACGGCCAGGCGATCGGCTGGCAAACCGGTGACCTGGAGAGTTGGAATTATCTGAACGAGGCCTTCGACCGCTTGCCCTCCAAGCCGCACGTGTTCGTACGGACGCTGGAACTGCCGCAAGGCATCCGCAACCTCACGCTCAAGAAGGTGGCTTTTTCGCGCCCTGTGGTCGGCACCGACCGCGACGTGCGCGTGGAGGTGACGGTGGAGAACACGGGGCGTGAGGCGGTTACGCCCGCGAACGTGACCTTGCTGGTCGGCGGCAAAGAGAAGGTCGACCGGTCGGTGGGGCAGATGGAGCCTGGCGCGGAGCGGGTGGTCTCTTTCCTGCACCGCTTTGACACGCCGGGGGCTCAGGTGGTGGCGGCGCACGTGGCGGCAGACGACGAGATGGCCTCGGACGACAGCATGAAGCGCGTGATCCAGATCATGCGGACGCTCAAGGTGCTGGTGGCTGACGATGGCCGGTCGGTGCGCTTGCTGGACCGGCCCGGCGGGTGTATCGCCTTGGGCCTCATGCCCTCGGCTAAAGGGTTGCTGGAGCGCGATAATAAGGCGAACGCGGCGGAGAAGCCTCGCTATCTGATGGAGCCGGAACTGACCACGGCGAGCGGCCTCGGGCTCAAGCGCACCTTGGCCGGTTACGCGGTGGCGGTGCTGGCGGACGTGCCCTCGCTGCCCGCGGCGCAGGCGGCGCAGCTCGCGGAGTTCGTGAGGATGGGCGGAAGCCTGCTGGTGATCCACGGGACACGTTCCGAGGCGGCTTTCTACAACGGCTGGAAGAGTGGAAATACGCCGGTGTTGCCGCTGCCGATCGGCGCGTGCGTGGTGTCCGCGCCGGAGCGCGGAGAGCCGGGCGTGAAGATCGATCCGGGAACGTTCCGTCATCCGGCGCTCGCGCTGTTCCGCGAGTCCGGCGACCTGACGGACGCGGTGGTGGAGTGCTACCGTCAGGCCCGCGAGACCAACGGCGTCGAGAGCGTGGTGGCGCGGCTGCAGAACGGCGCGGCGTTCATGGCCGAGCAGGCTCTGGGCAAAGGGCGCGTGGTGCAGATTTTCGTTCCGCTTGACCGCACGGCCGGCAACCTCGTGGCGCGGCAGTCGTTCCTGCCGCTGATCCAGGAGATCACCTCGTATCTGGCGCAGCCGGTGATCGCGACGCTCAACATCCCGCCTTCGCGCGGCGCGGTGGTGCAGCTCTCCTCGCCCGCGCTGACGCAGATGGGCGGCAACGGGTTGTTCGCCGAATATTGCAAGAAGGACGATTTCAAGAAGGTGTTGTTGACGCGCATCGATCCTTCGCTGGACATGACGTGGAACGACGGCAGTCCCGCAGCGGGTTTGCCCCGCGACAATTTCTCGGTGCGCTGGTCAGGTTCGTTTGTGCCGAAGCAGACCGGCACCTACACGTTTTTCGCCAACGCCGATGACCGGCTGACCTTGCGGATCGGTTCTCACGAGCTGCGCGTGAAGCAGTTCGGTCAGACGCAGGAGATGCGCGGGACCTTCAAGGCGAACGAGCGTTATCCGCTGACGGCCGAGTTCAGCCAAGATAACGGCCAGGCCTGCGTCTGGGTGGATATGGAGGGTCCCGGTTTCGCGCGCGCCCGGCTGCCGAGCGATTGGCTGGTTCCGGTGCGGGGCGATGCGGGCTCCTGGGCCGACGCGGTGGACACGCAGGTGCTGGCGCCGGGCAATCGGACGATCTACGCCAAGATCCGCTATGGCGAAGACGGGTTGGCGATGCGCACCGACAGCCCGCTGATGCAGGGGCTTTACGAGGTTAAGGTGCCGGCCACGGCCGCGAGCTGGCTGGGGCATCTTGCGAACACGAGCGAGTCCTTCCCGCTGTGCGTGATGGAGAACCCCGAGGAGAGCAAGCTCGATGCTCTGACCGCTGACGAGCAGGCGATCATCGCGCGGAAGGCCGACGTGACGGTGGCCCGCTCGTTTGAGGATCTTCAGAAAGCGCTGCTCGGAAAGACGTTCGGACGCGAGCTGTGGCGCATTCCCGCAATGGTGTTGTTCCTGTTGTTGATTTTGGAGACCGTGCTGACGCGGTGGATCTGCATCCAGCGCAGAACGGGGGAGACCGTAAGTTAGGAGTTAGGAGTTAGGAGTTGGGAGTTTGAGTCGAGCGAGACGTGTCCGTGCCGCTTGCCGAACAGTCTAACAGCCTAAACCGCTAAAAACCTGAACATGGAATCTGTACGCATAGATTTGCTGCCGCCGGAGATTCCGACATGGGCGGTGGTGCTGATGACGCTGGCCGCGTTCGGACTGTGGTTCGGCGTGCGCGTGATGACGCGCCGCCTCCACGAGCGGCTGCCGCGCTTTGGCGTGGTGGTGCCGCGCGCGCTGTCGGCGGTGGCGGCGGCGTGGTGCCTGTTGCAGCTTTTGGGGCGCGTGGCGGTTTATGCCTGCACCTGGCCGCTGTGGGTTGCGGCGGTGATGCTCGGCCTTGGAATCGAGACGGCGTCGGCCTGTTTCTTCCGCGAGAGGAAGGTGTTGCCGCGGCGCTTGGGAACGGTCGTTTTGGTGTTGCGCGCCACGGCCATCGCTCTCTCCGTGCTGATCCTGATGCAGCCGGTGCTGGTGCGTTTCACCGGCAAAAAGATCACGCGCCGCGTGGCGGTGTTGGTGGACGCTTCGGCATCCATGCGGTTTACGGACCGGCAGTGGCAGCCGCGCGAGCGCCTCGCCTGGACCGCGCACCTGGGGTTGCTGAACGATGCTCAGCGGGCGGCGCTGGCCGATGGAAAGAGCGACGTGCAGAAGCTTTTGGACGGACTGTCCGAGGCGGACCGCGAGGCGACTCGCCGCTTGTGCGAAACCACGCGCGTGGCCTTGGCGTGTGACCTGTTGAAGCGTCCCGACGCGAAGGGCGAGTCTTTTCTTGCGAAGCTCGGCAGCCGGTACGATCTGGATCTGTTCACGTTCGGACGCGGGCTGGCGCGGACCTCCGAGGCCGAGATCAACAACAACCTGACGTCGACCAATGAGAGCGCGTTTGCGGAGCAGTATTTCCGTGCGGCGACGGATTTCACGACGGCGCTGGAGGGCGTGCTGAAAGAGATTCCCTCCGAGCAGCTCGCGGGTGTGCTCGTGTTGAGCGACGGCATCCACAACGCCGAAACCTCGGTGCTGCCGATCACGCGCCGGTTCGGCGCGCAGGGAGCGCCGGTGTGCGGCGTGATGATCGGCGGCACACGCTTGCCCTTCGATATCGCGCTTGCGGACGTGATCGCGCCGGAGTCGGTCTTTCTGGGAGACCGTGTGAGGATGCTTGCGACGGTCAGAGCCACAGGTGCGATCGGCAAGAAGATCAAAGTGAAGCTCACCTGCGAGGACGCCGTGGTGGATGAGGCCGAGCTGGAGATCTCTTCCGACGATTGGCAGCGCGAGGTGCGGTTGGCGCATGAGCCGAAGACCAACGGGGTGGTGCGCTACGAGGTGAAGGCCGATTTGCTGGAGGGCGAGTTGTTTAAGGACAACAACGCCTGGCGTGCGGATGTGGCGGTGAGCGATGACCGCATTAACGTGTTGCTGGTGGACGATTCGCCGCGTTGGGAGTTCCGGTATCTGCGCAACCTCTTTTTCGGTCGCGACAAGTCGGTTCACCTCCAGTCTTGGCTGGTGCATCCCGACACGCTGACCGGCGGCGCGGCCGCGAGTCTGCCCCCCGCATCGGCGAGCCGCAAGTTCGGCGACGCGGAGTCGGGCGGCTGGCCGGTGAGCCGCGAGGAGTGGCGGGCGTTCGACGTGATTATCCTGGGCGATTTGGACGTGGCCACATTGACGCCGCAGGTGCAAGAGGAGATCCGCTCCTGCGTGGTGGACCGCGGGGCGCTGCTGGTGGTGATTTCCGGTCCGCGGGCCATGCCGCATGCGTTCCCTAATGATTCCCCGCTGGCAGGGCTGGTGCCGTTCACGGTGCAAGAGGAAGACAATTTTTGGAAGGGGCCCGAAGAGACGTACCGGCTGGCCCTGACGCCGACGGGCCAGACCCATCCGGTGATGGTGCAGTCGGGGAGCCTTTCCGAGAACGAAGACGCGTGGAAGTCGCTGCCGCTGTTCGACTGGCGTTTGCCCGTGACAGCCAAGCCGGGCGCGGAGATACTGGCCGTGGCCGTTCCCGAGGGCGGCGAGCAGGAAAAGGTTTTGACGGACGTGCGGCAGGCCGTTGCGCATCTGGAGGATGTGATGCAGTACCGGGCCAAGCACGCGCTCATCATGGCGCAGCGCGTGGGCCGCGGCAAGGTTCTCGGCCTGGCCTTCGACCGCACGTGGCGGCTGCGCTACCGCACCGGCGATGTGAGACACCACCGGTTCTGGGGCCAGATCATGCGTTGGGGTTTAGGCGAGCGGCTGCGTGCGGGACAGGAGCGGTTCCGTGTGGGCACCGACCGGCTGGTGTACGGTCCCGAGGACCCAGTCAACGTGATGGCCCGCGTGCTGAACGAGGATTTCTCGGGCGTAGTGGATGCGCAGCTCGAGGCTGTGCTGAGGAACAGCGAGGGGCGCGAGATCACTCGGACGCGTCTGGCGCCGCGTGCGGACTCGCACGGGTTCTACGAGGCGGTGCTGCCGCCGCAGGGCCGTGCCGGAGCGTGCAAGCTGGAGGTGATGCGGCTGGATACGGTGGCCCGCGAGCGCGAGGAGACTTCTATTCTTGTGACCGCCTCACGGCGTCCGATCGAGATGGGCAACGTCCGCCCGGAGAAGGGGGTGTTCGATGCCTTGGCAAAAGGCACGGGCGGCAAGGTGGTTACGCCGGACGCGCTGCGGACGCTGGCCGAGGCTTTCGGCGAAGGTAAACGCGTGGTGCAGGAGCGGCGCGAGTATGCGCTTTGGAACAACCCGTATGTGCTGATCCTGTTGGCACTCTTGCTGACGACCGAGTGGCTGCTTCGCAAAAAAGGCGGATTGGCGTAGGGCGGATGAGACGTGCGACGGCTCGCGGGGACGCTCGCCCTCCAGAGGATGCCGGACTGGCGTTGGAGGGCGAGACTCTGTCGGGCCGCTGTGAGGAGTATCTTTATGAAAAACAACCTGCCACCTGAATTGACGGCGCAACTCACCCGGATGATCCGGCGCGTGAGGGTGATCCTGTTGACGCGCGGCCTGCTGGCGGTGGCTGCGGTGGCCATCGGCGCGGTGCTGACGATCATGGCCGTCGACGCGGCGGTGGTGTTGTATCATCCGGCCGTACGCTGGGCTTTTTCGTTGGCGGGCCTGGCGCTGGCCTTGGCGACCGCTTGGACCATGCTGGTTTTGCCGCTGGTTAGGCCGCTGTCGATCACGCGTATGGCGCGTGTGCTGGAGACGCGTCATCCCGACTTGCAGGAGCGCATCAGCTCGGCGATCGAACTGGCTGAACATGGCGGCGGGGCCGAAGCGGAACGCGCCTCGGCGGAGCTGATCGCCCTGCTCACGCAAGACGCGAAAACAGATTTGGCGGGCGTACACCCCAAGCAGGAGTTCACGGTCCGCACGGTCAAGCCGTTCCTGACGGCGGCGGCCTGTGTCATGGCGGTCTTGGGTGTTTTGTTCGCGGTGTGGCCGAAGCAGAGCTGGCTGCTGTTCCTGCGGGCGCTGGCGCCGCAGCGCGAGTTCGACACTTTGCAGGCGAGCGTGCTGGACATTAAGCCCGGCGACATCATGATTTTGGCGCAGAGCCCGTTGCGTTTCGAGGTCAAAGCGCCCGAGCGCCATGGCCTGCGGGCGGAGATCCATTTCCAGAAGAGCGGCGGCCGCAAGACCGTCGAACGCATGAAGCGGCTGTCGGCTCAAGGCGCGGAGACGGTCGTGTTCGAGTTGGACATTCCCTCGGTCGACGAGAGTTTCGAATACCGGGTTAAGTACGGGAACGGCTATACGCGGCCCTACACGGTGGCGGTGATGACCGTGCCGCGCATCGTTGAGACGCGCATCGCCTATACCTATCCCGCCTACACGGGCTTGCAGGCGACGCAGCAGGTGGGCGAGGCTCAGGACATCGTGGCCGTGGCCGGCACGCGGGTACGCATCCAGGCCGCCTTCGACCGCGCGTGTTCCGCGTCGCTGAAGATCAACGCGCTGACGCTGCCGAATGTGGCGGCCGCCGCCACGAACGCGGTCTGGCTGCAGACGCTCAGCACCAACCGCACGGGACGGTGGTCGCTGGCCATCCGCGACGCCTACGGGTTCACGAACCGGCCCGTCTGGTCGGCCTACACCGCCGTCCCGGACCGCCCGCCCGAGGTGACGCTCGCGACCCCCGAGATTTCGAAGTTGACCCTCCCGCCTTTTGACAAGCTGGCGTGTAACGGAACGGCCGCCGACGATTATGGGTTCGGCGAGATGAGCCTGGTGGTCAGAGCCGAGAAGCGGGGCGAGATCGTGGCGCCGCTCAAAGTCACGCGTCAGGGCGCGGCGAGCGCGGAGCTGGAAGGAGCGCCCGATTTGCAGGCGCTATTTGACCAAGGCATCCGCTCGTTTAAGCTGTGTCTGCGCGTGGCCGACAACCTGCCGCCGGAGCTGGGAGGGCCGCAGGTGCGCGAGAGCCGGGCGATCGCGGTGACGCTGGACATGGGCGCCCGCACCTTGCGCGAACAGGTGCGCGAGGAGGCGCGAAAGAATTTGGAAGAGCTGTTGCGCAAGGCGAGTCAGGAGCTGCAGGAAGCCGCCAACCGCGTGGGGCAGGAGAAGTGGACGTTCGACAAACCCGAGCTGCCCGAGAAAGCGGTTGAGAAACTGGAGCAGGCGCGCGAGTCGGCCGTGAAAGCCGAAGAGCTGATGGAGCGTGCGGTTAAAGCCACGGAGAAGACCCCGTTCGCCACGCTTGCGAAAGCCATCCTCGATGTGCGCGACGAGAATGTCGAGCCCGCGTTTAAGAAACTGGAAAAGATCCCGCTGACGGCTGCCGAGCAGCGGAAGCAGGCGGGCGAGGAATCCGAGAAGGCCTTCCGCGAGGCCGCCGAGAAGGTCAACGAGCTGATCAATAAGAACCTGCAAGAGGAGAACCGCAAGCAGGAAGAGCAGAGCCGTCTCAACGAGCTGGCGCAGCGCGAGAAGGCTTTGGCGGAGCAGGCCGAGGAAGCCAAAATGGACAAGCAGGAGATGCAGGAGTGGGCCAACCGCCAGAACGAGGCCGAACAGAAGCTGTGGCAGAGCAAGCCGCAACTGGAGGAAGCCGCGTTCAACAAGGCGCTCGAGAATGTGAAAAAGGCGCGCGAGGCCATGCAGCAGGCGGACAAGGCTTTGACGCCCGAGGCGGATCAGGCGTTGCGCCGCGAAGAGAACGCGGCGAAAGAGACCGAGAAGGCCGCGACGTTGGCTGAGACGGCCGCCGAGCAGGCGCTGAAGGCTGCCGAGAAGGCCGAGGATTTTGCCGAGACGCGGGCCGCTTCCGATGCTGTTCAGAAAGCGGCGGATAAAACGATTGCGGCGGCGGAGAAGGCCGCGCAGGCCGCGCAGGAGGCGCAGCAGGCCGCCGAGAAGCGTCAGGCCAACGAAGCGGTGTCCGACGCGACGGACCGCAAGGCGATCGCCGAACAGGCGGCCCAGGCCGCGCAGGAGGCGGCGAAAGCGGCCCAGGAGGCCAAACAGGGCGCGGAGCAGGCGCAGCAGGCGGTGGCTGCGGAGCAGGCGGGACAGAAAGAGCAGGCTGCGGCGGCCGAGAAGAAGACCGGGGAGCAGACGAAGGCCGCGCAAGAGACCGCGCAGAAGGCGAACGCCGAGGCGGTCGAGGCGACTCGTCAGGCGGACCAGCAGCAGGGAATGCAGAAGGCGGCAGAGGCGGGCCAGCTCGCCTCCGAGTCGGCCTCCTTCACGCAGCGTGCAGCGGAACTCGCGCAAGACGCGGCCAGCAAGGCCGAGGCGGCCGCGGGTATGCCGGAAGCGCAAAAAGCAGAGGCGATGAAAGAGGCCACGGGACTTTCGGAGCAGGCCAAGCAGGTTGCTGCCGAGGCTGCGGCGAAAGCGGCCAAGGCCGAACAGCTCGCCAAGGAGCAGCTCGCGCAGTTGACGCAGGAGGCGCAGGCCGCGGCCGCCAAGCAGGCGACATCCGAAGCGGTGACGGCGCAGGCGCAAGAGGCGGTGAAGAACGCTCAGGAGGCTGTCAAGCAGGCACAGGAAGCCATGGGTGACGCGCAGCAGGCGGTGGCCGAGGCGAAGGACGCGCCGCCGCTGAATCAGGCGTTGGCCGAGCGCATGGCCGAGGCCGCGTCGCTGGCGGACCAGGCGGGAGCGCTGGCGGAACAGTCGGGCGAACGCACGCAGCAGGCGGAGCAGAAGGATCTCGGGGCCGCGCAGGAGCGGGCCGCGACGCAGCAGGCAATGCAAGAGGCGCAGGCTGCCGCGCAGTTGGCGAAAGAGGCTGCGGCGATGGCCAGGCAGGTGGCGCAACAGGCGGCTGCTACGATGGCCGAGTTGAAGCAGACCTCGTCCGAAGCGGCGCAGCAGGCGGCGCAACAGGCGGGTGAGGCCGCGCAGACGGCGGATCAGGCGGCCAAGCTCACAAAGGGTTTACAGAATCAGGATCTTCAGCAGGCGGCGGCCCAGAGTGCGGAATCGGCGAAGCTGACTGGCGAGGCGGCGGCGTTGGCGCAGCAGTCGTTGCAGACGGCGGCGAAGGCGACCGAGGCGGCGGACGCCCAAGCGCAAGGCCAGGCCCAGGAGGGTCAGGCCAAAGCCAAGCAGGCGCTGGCGTTGGCCCGGCAGGCACAGAAGCAGGCTTCCGAACAGGCGGCCGCTCAAGCGCCGCAACTGGCGGCGGCTGCCAACGCGCGGCAGGTTGCCGAGGCGGTGTCGCCGGCGGTGGAGGCGCAGGCGAAAAAAGAGGCCGACGCCTGGATGAAAGTGCAGGGGCGAATGGGCGGATCGGCGAAGCATGTGGCCGAAGGCGGCGGCGCGGGCGCGTTCGGACGTTCAGTCCGGGTGCCGCTCAATCAGGACTGGGTCCGTTTCCGCGGCGATGTGGGCTCCGAGGCGTACGAAGAGATGCTCAAGAAAACCCCCGCCGAATACCGCGATCTGGTGAAGCAATATTTCGAAGAGCTGTCGCGCGAAGGTCAGGAAATTAAGAAGTAAAACTGCGGTTGTGAAGGCGGGCGGGATGGTCTACACTAAGACCATGCTGAATTACCTGCAACAACTTGCGGACCGGCGCCGCTTCGGAATGAAGCCGGGGCTGGAGACGATTCGCGCGATACTGGAGCGGCTGGGAAACCCGGAACGGGATATCGCCGCCATCCATGTCGCGGGCACCAACGGCAAAGGCGCGGTGGCCGCGCTATGCGAGTCGGTGCTGCGTGCGGCGGGTTATCCGGTGGCGCGCTACACCTCGCCGCATCTGATACGCGTCAACGAACGCTTCCTCATCAACGGCGCTCCGGTCGATGACGCCAAGCTGGAGTCCGCCGCGCAGGAGGTCGAGGCTGCGGTCCGCGCGGTTGAAGCCGAGCGCGACGTTGAGGTCACATTTTTCGAGTGTCTTACGGCCGTGGCGTTTGTGCTTTTCCGCCAGGCGGGCGTGAGGCTCGTCGCGCTGGAGACCGGACTCGGAGGTCGGCTGGACGCGACGAATGTGGTGACGCCGCTCGTGTCGGTGATCACGCGCATCGGTCTGGACCACTGCGACTGGCTGGGCGACACGCTCGAGCAGATCGCGGGGGAAAAGGCGGGCATCATCAAGCCGGGGCGGCCCGTGGTGTGCGCGGCCATGCCGGAGGAGGCCAGGTCCGTGATCGCTTCGACCGCGTCGCAGCGGCAATCTCAGTTCGTGGACGCAGCCGAGGCGGTCTCGGTGACGGTGACCCGGAGCGGGCTGGACGGTCAGACGCTGAAGATCACGACCCAGGACCGCGCGTTGCCGCCGGTCCGGCTGCCGCTGGCCGGCGCGTTCCAGGTGGAGAACGTCTGCGCGGCAATGGCGGCTTTGGAGGCCGTGACGGCGTGCGGCGTGGCGATACCCGACGCGGCGTTCGTCAAGGGCTTTGAAACCGTCTGCTGGCCGGGCCGCTTCCAACTGGCGTCGAAAGCGCCGCCGGTGGTCGTGGACGGCGCGCACAATCCCGACGGCGCGCGTGCGCTGCGGCAGGCGCTTAAAAGCTGCAAGGTGAAAGCGCCGGTGGGGCTGGTCGCGGGTTTCTGCGGGGACAAGGATGCGCTGGAGCATCTGCGCGTGCTGGCTCCGGTGGTCAAGCGCGCGTGGGGCGTGGCGGCTCCGAATCCGCGCTCGCTCACGGCGGATCAGACGGTGGGGATCATGCGCATGGCGGGAATCGACGAGTCGGACCCGTGCGAGAGCGTCGGCGAGGCTCTGAACCTGGCGCGTGAGTGGGCGCGCGCGGTCAACGGCGTGGTGCTGGTGTGCGGCTCGCTCTTTCTGGCGGGCGCGGCGCTGGTCGCGCTGGACGCTTTTCCGTGGGCCTGCGACCGCAGCGACGCCAATGAGCTGCTGAAAGGACAATGATGTACGAGAACGCAAATGTGGAAGTGATCGCACGCGGCGTGTGTGTGGTCGGCGGACAACTCCTGCTGTGCCATGGTAAGAAGGCGGCGTTGACCTATCTGCCGGGCGGGCACATCGAGTTCCGCGAAACCGCGCGGCAGGCGCTGGTGCGCGAGATCAAGGAAGAGATGGGGCGCGATGCGGAGGCGGGGCGCTTTCTCGGCTGCTGCGAGCACGCCTTCGTGCAGAAGGGCTCGCCGCACGCGGAGATCAACCTCGTGTTCGAGTTGGTTATTCCGGGGCTCAAGCCCGGCTCGCCTGTGGCCGCCGCCGAGGAGTGGATCGGCTTCCAGTGGCAGCCGCTGGAGGATCTGAACGAGGCCAATCTGGAGCCTGCTCCACTGCGGAAACTGATTGGGGCGTGGCTGAAACAGCCGGGCGGGCATTTCGTGTCGGGCGACGCGTGGGAGAGGTGAGAAATCGTGAAGTGAGAGATTTGCATGACTAAGAAAGCGGCAGTGACGTGTGTCGATGAGTCGGGCATTGAACAATCGATTTACCTGATCCGGGGGCAGAAGGTGATGCTCGACCGGGAGCTGGCCTCACTGTATGGCGTGGACACGAAAGTGCTGAAGCAGTCGGTTCGGAGAAACCTAAAAAGGTTTCCCGATGATTTTATGTTTGTACTTTCGTCTGAGGAGTTTTCAAATTGGAGGTCACAATTTGTGACCTCCAATGCGGATCGCATGGGGCTAAGACACGCTCCAATGGCTTTTACCGAGCAAGGTGTGGCGATGCTATCCGGACTGTTGAATAGCGCGCGGGCGATCGAGGTCAACATCGCGATCATGCGGACGTTCGTGAAGCTGCGGCGGATGCTGGAGGCGCATGCGACACTGGCCAAGAAACTCGCCGAGATGCAGCAGAAATACGACGAGCAGTTCAAGGTGGTCTTCGATGTTCTGAACGCGCTGATGGCCCCGCCGGAGACTGAGCGCAAGCGGATCGGGTTCTCTGTGCGGGAACGGCGGGCAAGGTATGGCACTAAAAGAGGACAGCGCTTTGTTCCGGCGCCGCTCTCTAACCGATAGCAATTTCGATGGATGTTGGGCATTCCTTGTTGGATGAGGTGCTTGCAAAACCCCTGCGGACGGCGAGGACGCCGTCCCTCCAGTGCGATAAACGGCGGTTTTCCGCAGTCCAGGGAGGGGCGGCGTCCCCGCCGCCCGCTCTCGATAGGGGTTTTGCAAGAGCCTCGGATATTTGAAATTCATGTCCAAGCTTGCGGTCCCGGCCCTGTTCTGGCACTCTTTTTTATGGCTGACCGTTCCACACCGATCCGTAAGACGCCCGCCGATATTTTCGACGACCTCGTTGCAGGACATGACGAGGCTTTGATTAGAGGGGTAGAGAAGAGCGAGAAGGATTATGATAATGAAGACACTGAACCTGAAGATCATTTCCTGCAATGTCATGTGGCGGGAACTTTGCCACTATGCGTCACTGTCGGCGAACAAGTTTGAGTTCCGGTTTATGCCCTATGGGCTTCACGGCGACCCCAATCAACTCCGTGCGGAGGTGCAGAAGGCGGTGGATGAGACGCCCGCCACGTTTGACGCCATCCTGTTGGGCTACGGGTTGTGCAGCAAGGGCGTTGAAGGCATCACCGCCCGTAAGACCCGCTTGGTCATCACGCGCGGCCATGATTGCATCACGTGTTTTCTCGGCTCGAGGGCGAGGTACAAAGCGTACTTTGATGCGCACCCCGGCACCTACTGGTATACGCCCGGCTGGATCGAAAACCATCTTGCTCCCGGCAAGGAGCGATACGAAACGACGTTCGAGGAGTACAAAGCGAAATTTGGTGAAGACAATGCTCAATACCTGATGGAGATGGAGCAGGACTGGTTCAACAAATACTCGACGGCCGCCTATATCGACCTCGCCATCGGGGATGCTGAAGCCCACAAGGCCTATACGCGCCAGTGCGCGGAATGGCTGGGGTGGCGCTACGACGAGATCGCGGGTGACCCCTCGCTTCTCAGGCGCTTCGTGGCGGGGGGATGGGACGCCGAGGATTTCTTGGTCGTGGAGCCTGGCCACCAGATCGAGGCGACCAACGACGACCACATCGTGCGTTCAGTGGCAAAGGAATTGACGTATGGAGTTCGATGAATTTCAAGACGATGAAGAGTTTGAGCCGCTGAAAAAGCGTCCGGGCTGTTTGCGCGGAGTGTTCCGGCTGCTGTTGCTCCTGCTCGTGCCGTTGTTCTTTTTCGTGGCGCTGATACCGACGCTGATGACGTCGGACAGCGGTCGGCAGTGGGCCTTGAAGAAGATCAACGCCGCAGTCGCTCCGGCGCAGGTGTCGTTCGAGAAGTGGTCGCTGGGCTGGCTTGTCGCGCCGAGGCTGGAGAAGGTCACCTACGTGGACGCGGCACGCGGGATGGATGTCAAGGTGGAGCAGGTGGCGTTCGACCGCGGCCTGCTGCGTCTGCTGCCGGTGGGTACGCTGAACCTCGGCAGCGTGACCCTCAAGAAGCCGGAGCTCGCGTATTCGCTGGTGCCGCATCCCAGGCAGGAGCAACCCGGAAAAGAGGGGAAGGAAAGCAAGGTCGGAGCGTTCTTCCTGCCGGTCGTGGATGTGGCGGTGGCGCTGAACGTCGAGGACGGGCGCGTGAGTCTGACCGGCGACGCGCCGGAGCCGTTCGTGGCGCAACACGTGGTCGGGACGGTCACGCTGGAGTCGTACCGGAAGCCGATCGCGGTGCAGACGCAGATGCGGGTCGGGGGAGGCGCGCTGGCGCTTGAAGGGCGCGTGCAGAGCATCAAGGATCTCTACAAGGGAGCCGAACTGGACCAGCCCGAAAAGCTGACGCTCAAGCTGGCGGGGGTGGATCTGGCGGCGTTCAGGCCCTTGCTTCAGCATGCGACGGGCGAGCCTTGGATACACAGCGGCGTGGCCGAAGGTGCGCTGACGGCGGTCATCAGGGGTGTCGATCAATGTACGGTGAAGGGCGGGCTCCTGGTCAACAAACTCTCGGTGGCGGCCGTGAATCAGCCGCGTTCGCCTGCGGGCGACCTGGCGCTGATGGTCGATGTCGCGTATGACAAGAAGGTGGTCAAGGTCACCCAGTTCGAATTGAACTCGCCGTGGGTCAAGGCGGATGCGAGCGGCACGCTGCAGGCTGGCGCCCAGGCGGGCGTGATGACCGGCGCGATCAGCGCCAAGGCGGATGTGGACCTCGCGGCGGTGGCGCGCGATTTCGCGCCGGCGCTGGGCTTGTCCAAGGGCTTCAAGATGCAGAAGGGCCGGCTGCATGCGGCGTTTATGCTGGAGGGCAGCGAGGAGGCGATGAGCGTGGACGCGAACGTCACGACGGCGGAACTCGCGATGACGATCGACGGCGAGCCGCTCGTGCTCAAGCCCGCGCCGTCGCTGGTGTTCAAGGCGAAGTTCCCGTACGGGCAGTGGCCCGAGGTTGAGACGTTCCATCTCAAGGCGCCCTGTGCGGACATATACGGCAGCGGGCGTTTCGACGCGGCGGTGGTGAAGGGCAAGCTCGACCTGACGCTCTTCTCGCGCGACTTCAAGCGGATGCTGAAAACCGCTCCGCCCATGGTGGGCGCGATCTATCTGGATGTGGCCACAAAGCGGGATGACGGGCGGGTGGCGCTCAACGCGTTTCTGAAGATGACGGATGTGGCGGCGGAGTTCAAGCCCGGGCAGCGCACGGTGGTGCCGCAAGGCGCGGTGAAGTTCGACGCTTTCGTGCCGCTGAAAGAAGGTCTGCCGGAGAATGAGATTCAGGACGCGACCTATGTGTGTACGCTCGAGAGGGGCAAGGTGTCGGGCGGCTGGAAGCGCTTGGTGCCGGCTGGCGGAGAAACGCGGCCCCTCGTGCTGCGCGGGTTCACGCTGACGAGCGATATGGAGCTGGACAGCGTGCGCAGGCTGCTGGGCGGCTTCATCCCCGCTTCGGCGCAGCGGCGCATGACCGCGTGGCAGGGGCATGTGCTCGCGAACGCGACGGCGGAGGCGGCGGGCGGCGTGGTCAAAGCCCGCTTGAATGCTGCTGGGCAGCAGCTCGTGGCGGAGGTCGCCGATGGCGGCGTGTGGCGAGTGCCGGACATCCGGATGGAATCGGCGCTCTCGCAGAACGGCCCGAAGGAGGGGCTGCGGGTTGAGGCGACCGTGAAAGGCGGGGGGGCGCTTGAGCGCGACGGCGCGACGGTATTCGCGGAGAAGTCGGCAAGCATGGAGGTCGATGCCCTGTTTCCGGAGGATGGGAACCGTGTGCAGGTCTCGAAGCTGGAGGTGACGTCGGGGCTTTTCGATATGCAGGCGCAGGCGGACGTGACTGAACTTGCGACGCGCTGCGTGGTCGCGGCGAAAGGCAAGGCGGCGTTGGATTTCGGCGCGGTGACGCGTCTGCTGAACGCGAAGGGCTTCGTCGAGTTCAAGCTGACGGGACGGGAGCTGCGCGCATTCAGCTTCAACGCGCCGCTAGCGGGTGGGGCTGTCACGGTGTTGACCGATGGGCAGTTCACGGGTGCGGCGTTTCTGGGCTCGTTCAAGGGCCTCGGACTGGACGCGGGTGCGGCTGACGTGTCGATCAAGTTGGCGAAAGGCGCCCTTAAGCTGGACTACGAGCCGGTGCTCAACGACGGCAAGCTGCGGCTGGTGCCCGAGGTCGATGCGGTGGGCACGGCGCCGGTCGTCCTGTTTCCGGCGCAGACCAAGCTGCTGGAGAATGTGACGCTCAACCAGGAGATGGTGGACAAGCTGCTGGTGAATGTGAATCCGTTGTTTCAGGGAAGCAAAGTGCTGGGCGGCACGGTCTCGCTGGACTTGAGGGGTTGCCGCATCGCCACGGGCACAACGCCGGAAAAGGGTGTGACCGCCGACATGGATGTGCTGTTTAAAAAGCTCAAGCTGGAACTCGGGCCGTCCTTGCAGGAGCTGCTGTCGATGCTGAAGGTCAAAGACTACAATTACACCGCAGAGCAGTTGCCGATTCATGTCGTGGTGAAAGAGGGCCGTATCCATGTGGACCCGGTGAAGATGGTGATCGACAGGCAACCGGTGATCTTCAGCGGCTGGGTCGCTTTCGACGGAACGATCAAGTACCTGGTCGAGGTGCCGTTGACGGACCGCCTGACCGGCGGCACGGGCGGCAAGCTGCTCAAAGGCACGACGATCAAGATCCCAGTGGCCGGCACGGTCAATCAGCCGTGCCTCGACACCAGCGCGCTGCAGAACACGATCGGGGGGCTGATCAAGAACGCGGTGGGTGAGCGTGCGGCGGAGAAGGTCGGGACGTTTCTGGAGAAGCTCCAGCAGGAGTTGCAGAAGTAGAACCTGTCGGAAGAAGGTGCCCGCGGATCGGGCGAATGAGGCGACTGGCAGAGGCCGTCAGAATTTGACGCGGTGCTCGTTTTTTTTGGCTTCCCTTTTGAACCGAGACCTTTTATTATCACTGATAATCAAGTAGGGCGCACGCGGTTGTGCGGCTGAAGGTTACGAGGTGTTTCACACATGAACGATTCAATTGTTAATCCTGGGCTCGGCATACTCATCTTTGTACTGGGCGGTTTTGCGGGTGCGGTGTTCTATCTGCCTCTCAAGCGTGAAAAAAACTGGGCCTGGGAAAGCTATTGGATGTTCTACGCGATCTTCGCGTTGGTGATCGCGCCATGGGCCTTGGCCTTGGCGAAGTGCCCGAACGTGATGGATGTGCTCAAGCAGGCGCCGTCGAAAGAGGTCTGGTACTGTTATCTGTGCGGTGCGGCGTGGGGCTTCGGCGGACTCACGTGGGGTCTGATGATCCGCTATCTGGGCGTGGGGCTGGGCTTGGCGATCGGCTGCGGCATCTGTTCGGCTGCGGGCACCCTGATCCCGAAGCTCATCACCGGCAAATTCGCAGAACTCCTGCAGCCGGGTGCCGGCATCACCTCGCTTCTCGGCGTTTTGGTTTCTATCGTCGGCATCGTGCTGGTCGGTTTGGCCGGCATGTCGAAAGAGGGCGAGTTGCCGGAGGAGACCAAGAAGAAGGCCGTCGAAGAGTATAATTTCAAAAAAGGCATTCTCGTGGCGGTCTTCTCGGGTTTCGCCAGCGCGGGCTTGGGGTTTGGTCTGCAAGGCGGCAAGGAGATGGAAGCGTTGGCGTTGCAGGGTGGAACGGCTATCGCATGGAAAGGCATGCCGGTTCTGGTGATGTGCCTGTTGGGCGGCTTCACCGTCAACGCCTTGTGGTGCCTCTTCCTGAACATGAAGAACAAGACGCTCGGCGATTACACCAAGAAGGGCGCTCCCATCTTGGCGAACGTGTTCTTTGCGATGTGCGCCGGCCTGCTTTGGGTCTGCCAGTTCGTGGCGTTTAAAACCGGCGAGCCCCGCATGGGTGACCAAAGCTATGTGGGCTGGGCCGTGCTGATGGCCAGTTCGATCATGTTCAGCGGCGTGCTGGGGCTGATGCTGGGCGAGTGGAAGGGCACGAGCGCCAAGACGCGCGGTCTGCTGACAACCGGCCTGGTGATGCTGCTCGGTTCGGCGGTGGTCGCCGGCTACAGCGGCAAGATGGGGCAGCAGTCTGCGAAGGCGGCTGTAACCGTCGAAAAGATATTGAAATAGATGCTGGTAGGGGCGGTTCCCCGAACCGCCCGCCGGGTCTTATTCCCAAATGTCATACGGACGCCTCGGGGAGGCGTCCCTACCTTTGGGAAGATTGCAGCCACGCAGCCACATCGGCGAGGCTGTTCAAGACAGGGGCACCGCTACGTGCGAGACGCGCGTAGGACTGGTGCCCTTGGGCTATCAGAAGGCAGCGCACGCCGAGTGCCTCGGCCACTTCGTGATCGTGCAGCGAGTCGCCGATCATCAGGACGGTGTCCGGCGACCGGCCAAGGCGCTCCAGCAGCGCGTGCCCCAGTTCAAGTTTCGAGTGGCCGTAGAGGTTGTCGACGCCGCAAATGCCGTCGAAGTAGCGTGTGATCCCGAACGCGTCCAGCATGGTGCCGAGGATGGACTGCTCTGAGGCCGAGAGGACGGATTGCCCGATGCCGGCCTGTTGCAAACAGGCGAGGGCGCTTGTGGCGCTGTCGTGCAGGCGGATCGTGGGGTCGGACAGAAACAAATCGTGAAACTCGCGGGCCATGGCGTCCCAGTTCTCCTGTTCGATGTTGAAGCCGATGGTGCGGTAGAAGTTGATGACCGGGAAACCGAAGACCTCACGGTAGGAGGGCATGTCGATTAGCGGCAGGCCCCGCGTCGCGAGCATGGCGTTGATGGCGTTGACACCCGCCTGGGCGTCGTCGAGCAGGGTGCCGTTCCAGTCCCAGATGATGTGCTGAAAACGCATGACAGGCTGAAGAATACCAAACGGCACATCGCACCGACAACGGATATTGCCGGATTCTTCTTTGCAGGTCGTTTCGCTCACTAAAGACCTTGTCCCTCGACGGTCCAGACTGCGGTGCGGTTGGCACTGTTGTAGGAAAACAAGGAAACAGGGATTTTGTAGGTTGCCGGGGAAAGCGCAGACAGGTGGAGGTCGTAGGCGTCGACATGCACATCGGCGTCAAAAGTGATGCGGATTTGGCTGAATGCGTAATGGCTGTGCATCACGGCGGTCGGCTGCCCCCCGTCAAGCGTCAGCGAAGAGACATTCGCACCGCGCGCGCAGAACGCTGCGGCGGCCAAGCCGAGGACGAAGAGCGCGTGCGCATATTGACCCGCGGGCCTGGTTTTGAATTTCATAGCTGGGCCTGACAAATTTTGTCGAACGCGGGCAGGGGGCTACATCCGGGAATAGACAGGGCCGCCGCGCTCCGGAGGGCACCATTGGATATTCTGCAGAGGATCCTTGATCTGACAGGTCTTGCAGTGCAGACAATTCGAAAAAGTAACCAGAATTCTTTGCTGGTCCTTTTGCCACACGTAGACTTGCGCCGGGCAGAATCGCGTGCAGGGCGCACCGTACCGCTGATGGCAGAGCTTGCATTTTTCCGTATCGAGGATCTTCAGATGCGACGGCTGATTCGCGTTGTGGTGGGTCTTGGATAACGGAAGATCTGAGGCTATGTCAAGCTGCAGGCCGGTGTCGCCGCCGGGGTCCTGCGGCGGTTGCGGGCACGGCCGCGCGCTGTCCATGGTTTGCAGGGTGGCCCAATCCGGCTGCAGCCGCATGTGGCCCGGCGGCAAGCGGCCGCCGCTGACGAGGCTCATGCCGAGGGCCGCCATTCCCGGGATAAAACCGTAGTAAAAAGAGGCTCGGACATTGCGGATCTGCTCGAGTTCCTTCCAAGCGGCGGAGGCCTGCAGTTGCTGCGGATAGCTCTGCAGGGCGGCCAGGGAAAAGTCGCCGCTCTTCCAACAGTCAAACAGCGTGTCGCCTGCGGCCAGTCCGGATTGGACGGCCAGGTGAACCCCTTTCAAACGCAGCGAATGGCAAAGCCCGCCGGCATCGCCGACCAGAATCGCGCCGTCTGCTATCAGTCCCGGCACGGAATGGACGCCGCCCACCGGCAGCACCTTGGCCCCATAATCGACCACTTTACCGCCGGCGAGGAAGGTGTGGACGCGCGGGTGGCGCTTGAAAAGGCGGAACATGTCGTGCGGGTTCAGCGTGGGGTTCCGGTAATCCAGCGCGGTAATCAAGCCGACCGCGACCAGGGTGTCGCTCAGACGGTACACAAAGCCGCTGCCATGCGTCCGGCAGTCCAACGGATAGCCGAAGGTGTGCAGAACGGTGCCGGCCGATCCTTTTTGTTCCGGTGTCTCGATCAGCTCCTTGATCCCGAACGCATAGGTCTGCGGATTGTGCCCCTGCAGCCGGTACTGCCGGATCAGCTTTTCAGAGAGGTAGCCGCAGGCGCCTTCGCCGAGGACCACCAGGCGGGCATGCAGCTCCGCGCCCGGATGATTGGTCGCGAGCTTCTGGCCATCTTCGCCTATGCTTTTGTCACCCAGCCGCACGCCGGTGACGCGACCGTCCTTATACAGAAGTTCGGTTGCCGGAGAATCGAACCGGATTTCCGCCCCGGCTTTTTCGCACAGGGTCATCAGGTAGCCGGTTACCGCAGACAAAGAGACGATGGGGAACTGTTCTTCCCGCAGGAGCGGTGGCACCCACGGAATACGCCTGGCACCTGTGGCGGTCAGGAACCGGAAGCTCTCCCTCTTGACCGTGGCCAGGCTTGGCAGCGCCGTAAATTCCTCCAGAGAGAGCAAATCCGCCAGCGACTCAGCGTCCACGACGGCGCCGGAGAGGGTGTGGGCACCGACTTTCGTGCCCTTGTCCACGATCAGGATCGAAGGCGGATGAAAGCTTGCGTTGGACGGGTCTTCCCGCATGCGTTTCAACAGGCGCAGCACGGTGGAGAGGGTGGCCACGCCACACCCGACACCTATGATATCATATGACTCTTTCCCCAAGTCCAAGGTAGCGCCTCCCCATTACAGTAATGTCCATCAGAATCCGGGTTGCGGAGGTGTGGCAGCGCCAGACTTCTCCACGTTCGCGGCAGGTGCCCGGGTCGCATCCAGCGACGCATCCAGCAGTCGTCCCGGGACAATGCCCAGCAGGGTGACAAGCACGATGAGCGCCACGCCGGTGACGGCCACACCGCGCTCCAGCCGGAAATCCGGCCGGTCGCCCGACTCGGCAAAGTACATCACGCGCACCACCGTCAGGTAGTAGTAGACCCCGATGGCCGTGTTCACGGCGGCCAGCACCACCAGCAGCACGTAGCCGGCCCGCAGCGCCTCGCTCAACAGCATGAACTTGCCGATGAAACCCACGAACGGCGGGATGCCCGCCATGGCGAACATGCTGGCCCCCATGATGAAGGCAGCCAGCGGGTTGCGCTTGTGCAGGCCGGACAGGTCCTCGACCAGCACGTTCTCGCCGTTTTCCGACACCTGGCAGATCACGAGGAAGGCCGCCAGGCTCATGGCCACAAAACCGAAGATATAGAACATCGCCACCGCATAGCCGGCCGCCTTGAGCGTCACCAGCCCCAGCAGCACGTAGCCGGCGTGCGCGATGCTCGAATACCCCAGCATGCGCTTGATGTCCTTCTGCGCCAGCGCGGCCAGGTTGCCGAAGAACATGGAGCCGATCGACACCACCGTCAGCACCAGGCTCAGCGAGGCGCTGGACGGATCGGCGCACAGGAGAAAGCGGATCAGCACCGCCACCGCGGCAACTTTGGGCACCCCGGCGATGAAGGCCGTCGTCTCGTTCGAGGCGCCCTGATACACGTCCGGAGCCCACAGGTGCATCGGGAAGGCCGCCAGTTTGAAGAGCAGCCCGGTGACCACGAGGACCATGGCCGCAAGCGCTGCGGGCTCTTGCCACTTCTGCACCAGCGCCGGTGCGATTTCGAGGAGGTACGTGGAGCCGGTCAGCCCGTACAGGTAGCTCATGCCGAACAGCAGGAAGCCGGTGGACACCACGCCGAACATCACGTACTTGGCGGCCGACTCCATCTGGATGTGCGAGCCCGGGCGCTCCCGGCGCAGCGGCACCAGCAGGTACAGGGCGTACGACGACAGCTCCAGCGCCACGAACAGCGTGATCAGCTCGACGCTGCTCACCAGCAGGGTCAGCCCCAGCGTGCCCAGGAGCAGAAAGAAGAAATACTCCGGGCGGATATCCGCCTGGATGTCCTTCAGACGTCCGCCGAAAAGAACCACGGCCGCAAGCCCCAGGGCGATGAAGCACTTGAACAGCTGCGAAAACGCATCCACCCGGTAGGCGTGGCAGAACAGATCGCCCTGGGCGGACAGCGAGGCGACGCACACGCCGAGATTCACCAGCGCGGTGATGCCGGCGGCCCACGCCGCCAGGCGTCCGCGGCCGGTGCCGAGGCTGATGGCGAACACCAGCACGCTCCCGAGGAGCAAGACGAGTTCAGACGCAAATAAAAACAGGTGGCTCATGTGCCCAACATCCCTTCGATTACAGGACAAGCCCGGCGCGGAACTGTTCCAGCAGGTTCTGCACGCTCACATGGAGCACCTGCAGGAACGGCGCTGGCGCAAACCCGATCCACAACACCAGGGCTACCAGCGGCGCCAGCGTGATGATCTCGCGTCGGTTCAGGTCGGTCAAATAGCTCGTGTCCGGATTGTCCGTGCCGCCCCAGATGACGCGCTGCAGCATCCGCAACATGTAGGCCGCGCTCAGCACCACGCCCGGTATGGCCAGCAGGCCCAGGGCCGTGGAATAGGAGAACCCGCCGACGAGCACGAGGAACTCGCCGACAAAGCTGTTCGTGCCCGGGAAGGCCAGCGAAGAGAGGCCGAACACCGTGAGCGCCGTCACGTAAATGGGCATGACCTTGCCGATGCCGGTCGCCTTGGCCAGCTCGCGGCTGTGGGTGCGCTCGTAGATCATCCCCACGCACAAGAACAGCGCGCCGGTGGTGATGCCGTGGTTGATCATCTGCAACAAGCCGCCCTCGATGCCGCTCACATTCAACACGAAGATGCCGAGCGTCACAAACCCCATGTGGGCCACGCTGGAATAGGCGACCAGGCGCTTCATGTCGCTCTGGGCCAGGGCCGTGAAGCCGCCGTAGAGGATGCCGGCGATCGAGAGCGCCAGCACATACGGCGCGAAGGCCTGCACGCCCAGGGGCGTCATGGGGAGGCAGAACCGCAGAAAACCGTAGGCACCCATCTTGAGGAGCACGCTCGCCAGAAGCACGCTGCCGGCCGTGGGCGCCTCCACGTGCGCCGCAGGCAGCCACGTGTGGAACGGGAACATCGGCACCTTGATGGCGAACGCCACAAAAAAGGCCAGGAAAACCCAGCACTGCAGCGCCGCCGGATACGGCTGGCCCATCAGCCCCGGTATCGAGAAGGTGTGCGTCGGGCTGTGCAGGTACAGCACGATGATGGCCACGGGGAGCAGCACCGACCCCGCCAGCGTGTACAGGAAGAACTTCACCGACGCGTAAATCTTGCGAGGGCCGCCCCACACGCCGATCAGAAGGAACATCGGGATCAGCATCGCCTCCCAGAAGATGTAGAACAGGATGAAGTCGAGCGCCATGAACACGCCCAGCATGGCGGTCTCCATGACCAGGATACAGACCATGAACTCCTTCAGGCGGCTCGTAATCGCACGCCAGGAGCAGAGGATGCACAGCGGCGTCAGGAACGTCGTCATCAGGATCAGCAGCAGGCTGATGCCGTCCACCCCCAGCGCGTAACGGATGTTCATGGAGGCGATCCAGGGGAGGTTCTCCTGGAACTGGTACTGGGCCGTCGAGGCGTCAAATCCGGTGTACAGGAACACCGAGAGCAGCGCGTTGAGAAGCGTCACCGCCAGCGACCAGACCTTGACGGCCCCGTCGCT
>JANYBJ010000113.1 GCA_025360845.1 bacterium | reverse complement strand
GGGCGAGGGAGGGGGCAACAACGTTCTTTTTATCACTGTTACGAAGCCGTAAGGCACTAACCACCTGTGAGGAGTTAGGGAGAATTTAGGAGTTGAACAGCCTAACAGCCTAAACACCTGACAGCCTTCTCCCTCCCTCCGCTTTGTGTTTCTTCGTACACTTCGTGTCTTCGTGGTAAAACAACTTGTTTTTTATTGCTGTTGTTGGTTTGTAAGGCACTAAACTTGGCGGTTTTTTCCTTGAAGCGTGAATGCGCGTAAGCGCAAAAACAGGTTGTCGGTTCGTTTAAGTCAAAGGGTCTGAAACTCTCCGTTTGTGGAAAAATGATTCTGAAAACGATGTTTGTAAGTATACGCTGACCAGCGGAAAAAGGGGAAGCGTTATTTTTCCGGATGCGTTGCCAAGTTTCCTCAATTAATCAGACTTGGAAACGGCCTCTTTGCGTGCTACGGTGATAGTGAAATGCAGGAGGTGGACACATGGGTGCGATAACGCTTGGTGAAATGCAGGCCAACGGCCCGCAGGAGCTTTGTGCGGCGACGTTTCCGCAAAAGCTTAGACTTCTGGTTCTGGGGCCGCATCCGGATGACTTCGATGCGGTTGCCGTCACTCTTCGGCTGTTGGCGGACAACGGCAACCCCATCCAAGTAGGTGTCGTGCGCACCGGGAGCGGGGTTCTCGACACCTATCGCTCCGGACTCACGCCGGAGAAGAAAGCGGACATCCGCGAGCGCGAGCAGTGCGACAGTCTGCGGTTTTTCGGGCTGCCCGACGCCAGCGTGACCTTCCTTTCCCTCGACAACGACGATGACGAGGGCCAGCTGTGCGAGACCCCGAAGAACCTCGCCGCGCTGACGACCTTCTTGAACGTACACGCTCCCGATATCCTGTTCATTCCCCACGGCAACGACACCAACAGCGCCCACCGGGCACTCTACGCCATGGTACAAAAGATTGCCCAAGAGTCGAGCCGACCCCTGACGCTCTTGCTCATCCGCGACCCCAAAACCGTTGCGATGCGCACGGACCTGTACGTGCCGTTCGGCCAAGAGCAGGCTGACTGGAAGGCGAAACTCCTGCGCTTTCACGACACCCAGCACCAGCGCAATCTGGCGACGCGCAAGTACGGTTTCGACGACCGCATTTTAGAGGGCAACCGGCAGATCGCGCGCTCTCTCTCTTTAGCCGCTCCCTATGCGGAAGCGTTCGAGCGTGAAGTCTACAGCGCCTGAAGCGCGTGAAAGACGGAGGTGAGTCGCTGCTCGGCGGTCTTGCCTTTCAACACGGGCAGGTGGCCTTTGACCAGCAGCGGCGAGCGCTCGCGCCGCAGGTAGAAGCAGATCTTGTCC
Source organism: bacterium (assembly GCA_025360845.1). Classification (GTDB taxonomy): domain Bacteria; phylum Verrucomicrobiota; class Kiritimatiellia; order RFP12; family UBA1067; genus JAHFSX01. The sequence continues at coordinate 48,067 of JANYBJ010000113.1, read as the reverse complement.
TCGCGCGTCTCGATGCGGCCGATCTTTTTCTGCGCCGCCAGCACGCGCAGCTCGGTCAGCCGCAACAGACGCAGCACGGCGGGCGGCGGCTTGCCGTAGCGGTCGGCAAGCTCGGCGCTTAAGGCACGCACCTCTTTGACGGCCACGGCCTCGGCGATGCGGCGGTGCAGGATCATGCGGTGCGCCTCGTCCTCGATGTAGGTGTAGGGCAGGCACGCCGAGGATTCCGGATCGATCGCCCCCGGCGAGAAGTCGAGGAAGTCGAGCGCGAGGTCGACGTCCACCAGCAGCGGCGGCGCTTCGCCTTTGAAGCGGGCGATGGTGCGGCGCAGGAGCTGGCAGTAGAGCCCGAACCCGATGGCCGCGATGTGGCCGCTCTGCGCCGCGCCGAGCAGGTTGCCCGCGCCGCGGATCTCGAGGTCGCGCAGCGCGAGGTTGAAGCCCGCGCCGAGCCCGCTGTGCTTCTGCAAGGCCGCGATACGCTGCCGCGCGTCCTCGTCCACATGCCCGGACTCCGGCAGCAGGAGCCACGCGAAGCCCTTCTGCGAGGAGCGGCCCACGCGCCCGCGGAGCTGGTAGAGGTCGGCGATGCCGAAGCGGTCGGCGCGGTGGATGAGCATGGTGTTGGCGCGCGGGATGTCCAGCCCGCTCTCGACGATGGTGGTGCAGAGCAGCACGTCGATCTCGCCCGCCTCGAACTCGCGCATGATGCGGGCCAGCGTGTTCGCGGGCATCTGGCCGTGCGCGACCGCGATGCGCGCCTCGGGCACCAGCTTCTCCAGGCGGTGCTGCATCAGTCCGATGGTCACCACGCGGTTGTAGAGGAAATAGACCTGGCCGCTGCGGTTCAGCTCTTGGCGGATCGCGTTGCGGATGACCGAGTCGGTGTCGCGTCCGACCTTGGTCTCGACCGCCACGCGCTCGCGCGGCGGGGTCTGCAGCAGGCTCATGTCGCGAGCGCCGGTCATGCTCATGTAGAGCGTGCGCGGGATGGGCGTCGCCGAGAGCGTCAGCACATCCACGATCTGCCGCACCTGTTTCAGCCGCTCTTTGTGAGTCACGCCGAAGCGCTGTTCCTCATCGATGATCAGCAGGCCGAGGTTCTGGAAGGTCACGTCGCTGCCGAGCAGGGCGTGGGTGCCGATGACGATGTCCACGCGTCCGTTGCGCACGTCGGCGAGGATGCGTTTACATTTGGCGTGGGAATGGAAGCGGCTGATCACCTCGATCTTGACTGGATAAGCGGACATGCGGTCGGTGAAGGTCTCGTAGTGCTGTTCGGCCAGCACGGTGGTGGGGACGAGCACCGCCACCTGGCGTCCGTTCATGACCGCGATAAAGGCCGCACGCATGGCGACCTCGGTCTTGCCGTAGCCCGCGTCACCGCAGATGAGCCGGTCCATGGGACGCTGCGCGGCCATGTCGCGCTTGACATCCGCGATGACCTTTACCTGGTCGACGGTTTCCTGATACGGGAAGGCGGCCTCGAACTCATGCATCCACTGTGGTTCGGGATTGAAGGCGAGACCCTCCACCACCTGCCGCCGCGCCTGCGTGTCGAGCAGGGCTGCCGCGAGGTCGGCGACCGCGCGTTCGGCGTCGGCCTTCTCGCGCGTCCAGCGCTTGCCGCCGAGGCGATGCAGCTTGGCCTTGTGGCCCGCCACGCCCACGTAGCGGCTGAGCAGGTGCGCGTGCGAGACCGGCACGTGGAGCTTTGCGCTTTCGGCGTACTCGATGGTGAAGACCTCGGAGCGTTGTCCGTCCACCTCCACTTCGGTCGAGCCGATGAAACGTCCGATGCCGTGATCGACATGCACGACGAGGTCGCCGGGCTCGAGATCGGCGGCATTCTCCACGCGGCCTCCGCGGGTGGCTGCGGTGGATGAGGGACGGCGCAGCGCCTGCTTGCGCACGGCGTAGAGGTCGGGCTGTGCGGCCACGGTGAAGCCGGGCATGGAGAAGCCGCCGGAGAGGGAGGCGCGGCGAATCGTCACGCGTGTATCGGGGCCGAGCTCACGCGCCAAGAGTTCACAGGTGCCGGCGGTGTCGGCGCAGACGATCACCGTCTCGCCCGCCTCAGCGCGGCGCTCGAAATCGGCCAGCAGCCGCTGCCTCGCCTGCATCAACAGCTCCGGATGGTGCGCCTCGCCCGCGCCCAGCTCGGCGAGGCCGGGCAGGGCGGCGATCTCCAACTCCAGCGCGGGTATGCGGGCGGGCGGCGGGTCGCCCGAAAAAAGCTGCAGCCACGGCTCACGCGCATCGATGCGTGATGCCAGTTCTTTCCATGTGGGCGGCTCCTTCACTCCGTCTGGAGGGAAGAGCGTGCCTGCGCGGATACGGTCATGGTCAAGCCAGAGCACGGCGGCGTGAGGCGGCAGCAAGTCGGAGAGCTGCACCGTGGCGAGGGCGTTCTCCGAACACGGCGGCAGCCAGACCGATTCGCCTTTCTCGACTGAGCACTGCGTGGCGGGATCGAAGGTGCGGAGCGACTCCAGCTCGGTGTCGAAAAACTCCGCGCGCCACGGTGCGGCGGTGGCAGGCGGCCAGACGTCCAGCAGGCCGCCGCGAACGGCGAGGCGGCCGGGCGCGTCCACGTCGGCAACGCGCTCGTAGCCGCCGGCGACGAGCTGCGCGACCAAAGCGTCGAAGGGATAGTGGGCTCCGACGCGCAGGTGGACCGAGGCCTCCTCGACGGCTTCGGGATCGGGTACGGGTTGGAGCAAGGCTGCGATGGAAGTGACAAGGACGATCGGTTCCGCGCGTTGAGTGTCGAGCGTCGGGCGTCGCGCGCTGAGCGTCCGCACCACGCGCAGACGTGTGCCGGCGGCCTCCGCGTCGTCCTCCATCTGTTGCGGAAAGAGAGCGGGCTCGACACCGCTGTCGCGACCGAGGGCGCAGAGGTCGCCGTAAACGCGCTCGAGGTCCGCCGGGCCGGGCGTGACCGCGAGCACAAACCGAGCCGGCGACCTATGCGCGAGTGCTGCGGCCGTGAGTGCCGCCGCCGCGCCGGGCAGTGCGGGTGCGGCCAGGCGCGCGGCCTTGACGCGCAAGGCGGGCGTCAGCAGATCAATGAAGAGCTGTGACAGAGAAGACACAAGGGCATTATCTTAGCCGATCGCTCCTGCGATGTCGAACGCGCGAAAAGAACCTGTTAACTGAACCCGCAAAAAGGCGGTTGACAAGGCCGGTTGACTCGGGAAGGGCGATGGGATAATGTCTCACGTGTAGCCCAAGGAGTCAGCAAGCATGACGTATTTCAAGAAAGTCCACGCTGTCCGGTTGCAGAGCCTGAACCGGGCCTGTCTGCTTTGGCTTCTTCTAATTCCGTTCACTGTACGGGCCGCGCCGCCCAGTCTCGCGGATGCGTACACGGTGCGGAAGTGGACCTTGGACGACGGACTGCCGGACAGCCAGGTCTGCGGCGTCGTGCCGGGACAAGACGGGTATCTGTGGCTGGCCACCGCCCGCCACCTGGTCCGTTTCGACGGCCTGCGCTTCATGACAGTCGCGCTGCCGGCGCAAGCGGCCGTGGGGCGGAACGAGGGGATTTTTCAAGACAGCCGGGGCGGCCTGTGGGTCTACGGCTATCTCGGGGCGGTCCGGTATGCGGACGGCGCGTGGTGGCAGAGTGAAGCCGCCGGCATGCCGCGGGGGCGCGTGACCTCGGTCACGGAGGGGCCGGACCGCGCTGTGTACCTTGCGCAGGAGCGCGTCATCTACGAATGGAAGGACGGCGTGGCGCGCCCGCTCTTGGAGTCCTCCGCCTTGCCGAACGAGACCGGCAGCTTTCGCCAACTGGTGTGGAGCCGTGAAGGTGGACTGTGGATCGCGCTGGGGGACGGGCTGTACTGCTGGTCGCCGGATAAAGTCGCGCCACCGGCCCGCATGACGGATATCCGCGCCGAATGGGTACTGTTGTCCGCGGCCGGCCAACCGCTTGTGGCCCACGGCTCGTTTGTCTGCCTGCGCCGCAAAGGCGGCCTTTGGGAACGCCTGCCGGACGCGCGGCCCGTGTCGGCCCGCTGCCTATTGGACAGGCCGGACGGGGCGCTCTGGGTGGGGCACGATGCCGGAGTGGATGTCTTCGCGGAGAACGCTTGGCATGCGCAGCCGCAGAGCGTGCTTTACGGGCCTAGCCGCGTCTTGGGCATGGCTGCGGACCGCGAAAGCAACATCTGGCTGGCGACGACGGAAGGCCTGGTGCGTATGCGGCACCGGAACATGCAGGGCGTTCCCGTGTGGGGGATTCCGGAGGATTCCGGGGTGTCGGCCCTCTGGGTGGAGTCGGACGGGAACGTCTGGGCCGGTCTGCGTTCCGGCGGGTTGGCCACCGGCGATGCGAGAGGGTTGGAGCCGCTGCCCGTGCCGCCCGATTTCGCTGACGTTGCGCTCAACGCGCTCTATCGCCAGGCCGACGGCACACTCTGGTGCGGCGGCTCGGGGGGGAATCTGTGGACGCTGCAGGAAGAGAACCTGCAGCGGATCGAAGGGGCCTACGCGGATGACGTGCGGGCGATTCTGGGCGGGGGCGGCGCTCCCTCGTGGATCGCGACGCGCCGCGGGGTGTTTGCCTTCAACGGCAGTCTGAACATGCTGGAGGAGATGGCTTGGCCGCTGGACCCCGTGCTCGCCCTGTGGCAGGACTCGAGCGGCTTCCTCTGGGCGGGGCACGAGAGCCTGGGTCTAGCCGTTTTGCGCTCAGGAGGGAGAGACGAGTTCCTCTCGGGTGCGGATCTTCCCGGCCGGACGATCCGCGCCCTCTACCGGGATAGCGAGGGCGTCCTCTGGATCGGCGGCATGGCGGGTCTGGCGCGCTGGGAGGACGGCCGTCGTTTCGTGTTTCGTCGGTCCCACGGACTGTGGAACGAATCGGTCCGGCAGATCGCCGAGGACGCCAGCGGCTGCCTCTGGCTGGGGACCGCGGGGGGCATCATGCGGATCGCGAAACGGGAGCTGGCGGCTGTGGCGGCTGGCCGGAAGGAACTGCTCGAGGTCAGAACCTTCGGTGGCGAAGCCGGCATGGAGCAGGAGGCGTGTACGGGCGGTGTTTTCTTCCCGGCCGGTGAGCCGCCGCGCGACCGGCTCTGGTTCCCGACGCGTGCGGGACTCATCACCGTGGATACGCGGGAGATGCCTGCGCCCCGGCCCGCGCCGGAGATCCGCCTGGTGTCGGTTGAGCTGGGCCGGCTCGCGTCGCTCCTCCCCGCAGGGAAACCGGTGATCGCCACACGTCTGGCCGAGGCGGGCACGCCCCATGATGTGCGCATCGAGTACACGGCGCTGGATTTCGCCACGCCGGAGCGCGTCCGGTTCCGCTTTGAGCTGGCCGGCCCGGTCACGCAGCGCTCCGGCCTGACGGAGGAGCGGCAGGTCCTGTTCTCCCGGCTGCCGCCGGGCGCCTACTCGTTCCGCGTGGCGGCGTGCAACGGGGACGGGATTTGGAACCAGGACGGCGCGACCGTGGCGTGGAACGTGCGCCCCTTTTTCTGGGAGACCGCCGGCTTCCGCCTCTGGTGCCTGCTGCTGGGCTGCGGGTGCGTGGCGCTGGCGGTGCGCACCGTCGAGCGGCGGCGCGTACACAGGCGGTTGGAGGCGGCTGAGCGCCAAGAGAGCCTCGCCCGCGAACGCGCCCGCATCGCCCGCGACCTGCACGACGAGATCGGGGCCAAGCTGACGCGCCTGTCCCTGCTGGGAGCCATGGCGGCCGAAGACGCCAAGGGCGCAGAGCCTTTGCGCCGCGAGATCGAGCAGATGGCCGACACGGCCCGCGAGACACACCGGGCCTTCGATGAGATCGTCTGGTCGGTCAGCCCGCGCAACGATACGGTGCGCAGCCTCTCGCACTACATCTGCAAGTATGCCGAGGAGTTTTTCGCGGGGACCCCGGTGCGCTGCAACTTCCAATTGCCGGAGGGCATGAACGGTCAGCCGGTCGAGCCGCAGCGGCGGCACCAGATGTTCCTGGCTGTCAAGGAGGGGCTCCACAACATCCTCAAGCACGCCGCGGCGACGCGGGTGGATATCACGGTCCGTCTGCCGGAAGGGGGACTGTGCGTGGAGCTGGCGGACAACGGGTGCGGGTTCGACCCCGCCCTTGTCGGGACGCAAGGCGACGGGTTGCGCAACATGCGGGAACGCATGAAGGTGGTCGGAGGCGTGCTGTCGCTGGACAGCCGGCCCGGCACCGGGACCCGCCTGGTTTTCGAGATGCCGCTGGTCTCTGGTGAGAAAGGCTGAGTCGCTATGACAAAAGAGGCTGTGGATGTTTCCGGCGAGCCCATCCGTGTCGCCGTGGTGGAGGACGACGCCAAGCTGCGCCAGACGTTGGAGGCGTTCATCAACCGGAGCGGCGGCATGTGTTTTGTGGCCGGCTACGGATCGGCCGAGGCCGCGCTCCAGGCGCTTCCCGACGACCGTCCGGACATCGTGCTGATGGATATCCGGCTGCCGGGCATGAGCGGCGTGGAGTGTGTGGCCCATCTGCGCAAGCTGCTGCCCGCGACCAAGGCCGTGATGCTGACGGCCTACGAAGACGCCGATGACGTGTTCCAGTCGCTGACGGTGGGCGCTTACGGGTATTTGCTCAAGAGCGCCGAGCCGTCGCGGTTGCGCGAGGCCATCCGCGAGGCGCACCAAGGCGGATCGCCGATCTCCGGCAGCGTCGCCCGCAAGCTCGTCGATTATTTCCGCGGGGCGTCGCCGGCAAACATTCCGGCCGATGATGACCTTGCCCCGCTGTCGCCGCGGGAGGTGGAGATCCTCCGGCTGCTGGCGTCGGGACACGCCTACAAGCAGATCGCCGACGATCTGGGCGCGTCGATCAACACGATCCGCACGCACATCAAGCGGATCTATGAGAAACTCCACGTACACAGCCGGACCGAAGCGATCCGCCTGTTCCACGGCCGCGGAATCCGCTGAGCATCCGTCACATCTTGATGTGACATGACAAGCCTGCGGGTATCCGCTATTTTCTTGTTCATAAAGGTGCATGTGCGCCCCAAGCAAGCGCGGTGGATTGAACAGAAGGAGTTTCGCGATGAAGAGCGTATGGATCATCGGTGCGGCGGCCGCTGGGTTTCTGATGCAGGCCTGTGCCGAAGAGTTGAAAGACTACCCGATCCGGCCGATGCCGTTTACGGCGGTCAAGGTCGAGGATGGCTTCTGGGGCGCCCGGCTGGAAACCAACCGCGCGGTCACGGTCTGGTACGCCTTCAAGCAGTGCGAGGAGACGGGGCGCATCGACAATTTCGCGAAGGCGGCGCGGCTGATGCCGGGGAGCTTCCGGGGCACGCCGTTCGATGACTCGGACGTCTACAAGGTCATCGAGGGCGCCGCCTACAGCTTGGCCACCCACCCCGACCCGAAGCTCGACGCCTACCTCGACGGGCTGATCGCGAAGATCGCCGCCGCACAGGAGCCGGACGGGTATCTGTACACGGCCCGCACGATCCATCCTGACAACCCGCCGGGCATCGCCAGCCCGAAGCGCTGGCTGAACGACTGCGGCGACCTGCTGGGCAAGTACGGGGACAGCCACGAGCTTTATAACGTGGGGCATCTCTACGAGGCCGCCGTGGCCCATTATCAGGCGACCGGCAAGCGGACGCTGCTGGATGTGGCCACCCGGAGCGCGGATCTCGTGGCCTCGGTCTGGGGTCCCGGAAAACTTGAAATCCCGTCAGGCCATCCGGAGATCGAACTCAGCCTGGTGAAGCTTTACCGGGTGACGGGCAAACGGGCGTATCTTGATTTGTCGCGCTTTCTTCTGGAGTGCAGGGGACGCGGAAAGGGCATCCCCATGGCCCAGTATGCCAACCACAAGCCGGTCTCCGAACAGACGGAGCTGGTCGGCCACGCCGTCCGCTCGGTCTACATGGCCTGCGCGATGACGGACATCGCCGCGATCCTGGGCGACGGCCCGTACCGGAAGGCCGTCGACGCGATGTGGCTGGACATGGCGAGCCGCAAGATGGCGCTGACGGGCGGCCTCGGCGCGCGCCACGGCGGCGAGGCGATGGGCGACGCCTACGAGCTGCCCAACGCCGAGGCGTACAACGAGACCTGCGCAGGCATCGCGAACGCGCTGTGGAACCATCGCATGTTTCTGCTTTCCGGCGATGGCAAGTACCTCGACGTTCTGGAGCGCGTTCTCTACAACGGCGTCCTGTCGGGCGTGTCGCTCAGCGGCGACCGGTTCTTCTACGTGAACCCGCTGGCCTCGGACGGGGCCTACCCTTTCAACCAGGGGCACAGCGACCGCTTCCCTTGGACCGGGTGCGCCTGCTGCCCGGTCAACATCGCCCGCTTCATCCCGTCTGTCCCGGGGTTCGCCTATGCGACGCGCGGGCGCAGCGTGTACGTCGGCCTCTATCTCGCCAGCGTGGCGGAGATCCCGCTGGGCAGCTACAAAGTGACGCTGCGGCAGGTGACGGATTACCCTTGGAGCGGCAAGGTGCGGTTTGAGGTGTTGAGCGACACCGCCGGCGAGTGGGAGCTGAAGCTGCGCGTTCCGGGCTGGGCCGCGGGCGCGGCTGTGCCGAGCGACCTGTACCGCATCGTCGGCCCGGCCGCCGCGGCCCCGCTGGTGACGGTCAACGGGCAAGCCTTCAAGGCCGAGAAAGCTCAAGGCTTTGCCGGAGTGACGCGGACGTGGAAGCGCGGCGATGTGGTCGAGCTGGAGCTGCCGATGCCGGTGCGGCGGGTGGTCGCGCACGAGAAGGTTGTGGCCGACGCCGGTTTGGTGGCATTGGAGCGCGGGCCGCTCGTCTACTGTGTCGAGGGTGCTGACCAGAACGGTCGCGTGCGCCAGCTCTCGCTGGCCGACGATGCCGCACTGACGGCCGAAGCGCGGCCCTCCTTGCTGGGCGGAGTCACGGTCCTGCGCGGCAAGGCGTCCGAGGCGTTCCGCCGGGAAGACGGCTCTGTGGCCCAGCGCCCCGTCGATCTCACTGCCGTGCCGTATGAGGTCTGGTGTCATCGGGGACACAACCCCATGGCGGTCTGGTTGCCGCGCGCGGCGGACAAGGCGATTCCCTTGCCCTGTCCCACCTTGGCCAGCGAGGCCAAGGCTTTGGCCTCGCATGTCCATTCCGCCGACACGACTGCGGCCCTCAACGATCAGATTCTTCCAACGAAGTCGGGCGACGCCACCATACCCCGCTTCTCCTGGTGGGACCACAAGGGTACGACTGAGTGGGTCCAGTACGATTTTGCCAAGCCCGTGCGAGCGTCATCGGTGGAGGTCTACTGGTTCGACGATGAAGGGGTCGGGTCGTGCCGTGTCCCGCAGAGCTGCAAGCTGACTTGGTACGACGGGACCCGGTGGCAGCCCGTGTCCAACGCCTCCGCAGCCGGCGTGCTGAAGGACACGTTCAACCGTATGACCTTCGACCCCGTGACGATGTCCGCACTGCGGCTGGAGGCGCAGCTTCAGCCGGAATTTTCCGGCGGCATTCTGGAGTGGCGCGTCTTGCCTTAACTCTGCGCGGCCGCTCCTGCCACGCGCCGCCGGGTGTCACATCAACATGTGACAGGACAGCGTGGTTCGTTTTTCTGTATGATGATAACGGTTGGTAAAATGTGTTTTCCATCGACGACAATAAAGGAGAGCAGGGCATGAACATGAACATGAAAATGATCAGGAGCGGGTGGTTCGTTTTGCTGTTGGCCACGGCGATGAATGTGAAGGGAGTGAACGTCACCGACACCTTCGGCGTCTCGCATGACTTTAAAGCCGACGGGGTCGCGGGGACGATCTGGGACGGCTTCTTCTACAACGTCTTGGGCGGTAATACGACCGTGGCGGCCGCGGATGCAAACATCTCCAACGCGGGACGGCTGACCCTCCGCTCGACCAATGGCAGTTGGGAGAACGGCGACAACGACGGCATCCTCCTTTACAAAACGGTCTCGGGCGACTTCGACGTCTCGGTTCAAGTCATCAGCATGAACAATCCGAATTGGCATGACGCGGGCCTGATGGCGCGTGTGGCTAATCTGGCCGATGCCGGGGCCGGAGAAGATTGGGTCGCCGTCAAATACTTCGCATGCGACAACAACAACGGACACCGCAGCGTCGACGACAATGCGACCACCACGAGCGAGGTCGGCGCCCCCGCACAGCCCTGGCTGCGGCTCACGCGCGTGGGCGACACCTTTACCAGTTACCGGAGCACGGATGGCTCGAGCTGGTCCCAGATCAGCGCCACCACGCGTGCCGACATGAACGGTCTGGCCGTGCAGGTCGGCATCTGGGAAGCCACCTTCAGCGGCAATGAAGGGGATGCGCAGTTCGACAACTTCTCGCTGAGGCTGCCCTCCTCGTGGAACCTCGGCACGGGAGGGAGTTGGACAACGTCAGCCAACTGGGCCAATGGCCTGCCGGGCGGGCAGGGGGAGTGGGCCACGTTTTCTGGCGCCCTCCTGAGCAGCGGCAGCGTCACGCTCGACGGCAGCCAGACGATGGGCCGCCTCTCGTTCGCCAATGCGGCATCCTACAGCATCGAGCCCGGCTCCAGCGTTCCGGCGAGCACCCTTGTTATCGATGACGCCAATGGAGGTTCGTCGGGCAGCCCCAGCCTCGAGGTCGACCTTGGCACCCATACGATCACGGCTCCCGTCATCCTGTCCAACGGCGTCACGGTGACGACTTCGGCCGGTGCCGGATTAAGGGTCGTTAACGGGTTCTCAGGGAACGGCTCGCTGACCAAGAAGGGGCCCGGCACGCTGGCGCTCTCTGGGGCGAACACCTACAGCGGGGACACGCAGGTCCAGGGCGGCACGTTGAAACTCGCCGCGCTTGCCGATGGGATTCAGGTCTGCTACAAGTTTGACAATCCCGCGAACCTGGGCCAGGACAGCAGCGTCTGGGGCAACGATTTGTCCGCCGTGGGAACCCCTGTCTACACCGAAAACGGGAAGTACGGCGGAGCCGCCTATCTGGACGGGGGCTCGCACTTCATGAGGAGCGTCTTCCCCACGGGCGTCCCCACGGGCGGCAGCGCTTACACCATCGCCCTCTGGGAAAAGGACGACGGCTCGGGGAACACCGGCGGCTTTGCCGGCTGGGGCGTGAACGGCGGGAACCTGTGCAACAATTTCCGCCTCGCCGGCGCCAACGCGCTGAACAACTACTGGTGGGGGAACGACTGGGAGCTGACGGGTCTCAGCGCGAACCCGAAGGACGGCAGCTGGCACCACGTCGCCATCACCTGGGACGGCGCGACCCAGACCCTGTATGTGGACGGCAGCAGCGTCGGCACGTCCGGGCGCACGGGCCTGAACGCCCAGCCCACGGGCTTTGTCGTCGGCAAGACCACCGCCGACATCACCTTCAAGGGGTGGTTGGACAACGTGCAGATCGCCAACCGCGCACTGGGGCCTTCGGAGATCGTGAGCCTGATGAACATGAACAACGGCAACCCCTCGGACATCCTGCCCGTCAACTCCGCGCTTCAGGTCTCCGCCGGAGCCGCGCTGGATCTGGGCGGGGCCGATCAGGCGCTGGCCGGAGTGGGCGGTGCCGGCCGGGTCATGAACAGCGCCATGGACAATGTGACGCTCACGGTCGGCAGCGGCAACGCCAACACCGAGCTCTCGGGAACGCTCGACGGGGCCATCGCGCTCAACAAGGTGGGCACAGGCGCGCTGACCCTCTCCGGGGTAAACGCCTACAGCGGCGGCACAACCGTCAGCGAGGGGACGCTCGTCCTGCAGTCGCCCTCTCTGCAAGCGCTGTTGGCGGGCAGCGTGGCCTGGTTCGACGCCTCCGACGCGGCAACCCTCACGACCAACGAGGCCGGCCAGGTCACCCTGTGGACGAACAAGGGCACGGCTGGAGCCGCCTTGAATGCCGTGCAGATCAACGCGGGGGTGGGGCCGACCGTAGCGTACGGCGCCCTGAACGGCAAGCCGGTGCTCTCGGTGGACGGCACGACGGCCCTGCGGACGCAGAACAACCTGGGCATCGCCGGCGCGCAGGACCGGACGCTGTTCGTCGTCGGCGACCGGAAGAACAACGGCACCATGTTCTTTGCCCACGTCGGTGACGGCTGGGACAACCGTGCCTTCGGCATCGCCAGCCATCCGGAATTCCTGTTCAGTTATACGTGGGGGAACGACATCTTGTTCGAGGCCCGCCCCAGCGGCATGTATGAGCTCTACGACTACATGATCGCCTCCAGCTACAGCTCGGCGAAACTGATCAGTGGCGGAACCATTTTCAGCGGCTCCCGGGCGATCGCGCCGGCGACGGCCGACACCCCGCTGTATCTGGGGTCGCGGTTCGACGCCACCTGTCAAGGCAACCTGGCCGAGGTCATTGTCTTCAACCGCGCGCTGACCCCGGCAGAGCGCATGTGGGTCGAGGCGTACTTGAGGGCCAAGTGGTTGTCGTCCGATGGCTCGGCGGCTATTTCGGCAGGCCGTGTGGCGGTCGCCGCAGGCGCTGTGTTGGATCTCAACGGGACAACCCAGACCCTGTCCGGGCTGAGCGGCAGCGGCGTGGTCACCAACGGCACGCTGGCCGTCAACGGTGCGATCGCGCCGGGAGGCGCGAATGCGGTCGGCACGCTGACGCTCACGTCCGTGGTGCCCCTGGGCGGGACGCTGCTGACAGACGTGGCGCTGGACGGAACCTCCGATCTCCTCAATGCCCAGGGGCCTCTGAACCTCTCAGGTCTGTCCCTGCAGATTCAGGACCTGAGCCAGCTCAAATCCGGCAAGCGGTATGTGATCGCGACCTGTACGCCGGGAGGTCTCACCGGGACGTTCACATCGTCCAATCTCAACACCGGCAGATGGACGATCCATTACAACAACACCATCGGGGAGGTGCGGCTGATCAGCCGTGGCCTGCTGGTTCTGATCAATTAGCACGCGGTTAAACGCAAACCAACTCAGCGCCCAACGCTCGCCCTCGAACGTTGGGCGTTCCTGTTTGAAAGAGGATATGCGAGTCTCACACATCCGGAGGTGTGATAAACCAAAAAGGGCGGACAAAATCCTATGCATGTCCAGAAGGCACTCGAAAACCACTTTGAAAAGTTCGCCGCACGGAGGAACGCCTTGGGTCGTCTGCACAATCCGAAGGACAAGGTCGTTTCTTCAAAGGACACGAGAGCTTCGCTCGGGCTTTAACAAGCGAGTGGTTGGCAGGTGGTCGAAATGCGCGTCGCGTGAACAGAGCAACAGGTCGTGCTGGACGCACAGGGCGGCGTCAAACGCCGGATCTTCGGCCCATGACCCGGCAACGGGGTCGAGGGCCTTCCAGTCCGGCCTCTTCTATTTGTTTTCCTGCCATGCCCCGCGTCACACCGTCAAACATGCACGGCAGCGGGGGTGCGGCGCGCGAATTCGGCGGCGAAGGCGCGGTAGGCCTCCGCGCCTTTGCTGGAGGGATCGTAGAAGATGACAGGCTGGCCGAAGCTCGGGGCCTCGCTGATGCGCACGTTGCGCGGGATGACCGTCTCGTAGACCTTCTCGCCGAAGTGGGAGCGCACCTCTTTCACCACGTCCGCCGCCAGGCGCGTGCGGCCGTCGAACATGGTCATCAGGATGCCTTCGAGCGTCAGCCCGGGGTTCACGCCGTTGTCGTGGAGCTGGCTGATGAGCGAGGTGATCACGCTCAGGCCCTCCATGGCGTAGTACTCGCACTGCATGGGCACGACCACGGCGTCGGCCGCCGCGAGCGAGGAGGTCATGAGGATGCCGAGCGAAGGCGGGCAGTCCATGAGCACGTAGTCGAACACGCCGGCGGTGAGCACGCGGTCGAGCACGTTGCGAACCACGTCTAGGTGGTTCTCCTGGCGGGCGATCTCGATCTCCGCGCCCGCGAGGTCGAGTTCGGCGGGGATGATGTTGATGCCCTCGTAAGGCGTGGCCTGGATGATGTCCGCGACGTCGGCCGTGCCGGTGAGCACCTGATAGAGGCTCACGCCCTGCTGGCGCGGCAGGCCGAGGCCGCTGGTGGCGTTGGCCTGAGGGTCGAGGTCGATGACCAGGACGGTCTTCTTCATTTCCGCCAAGGCGGCGGCGAGATTGACGACTGTGGTTGTCTTTCCGACGCCGCCCTTCTGGTTGGCGATCGCGATCACTCGTGTGGTTCTCATAGCATCGTTTCCTCAGTAATTAAGCGAACTTATACTGCTGATGAGCAGTATACTCCCAATATTCAAACCCCAATCCTTCTATTGCGAGATTCTCTTTCTTCTCTCCATTTTCAGGCTCCGGGGAATCTCGACGATGAAAGGAATCAGGGGCTTTAATCATAAGTTCTGAAGAAAATGAAGGGCGCTGATGAAATAAGCAACACGCTTTAATGGCCGCTCCTCTAATGTCCTCTGCTACAGATGCCGCGCCAAGAAGAGAAGACAACGTCGTGAACAACTGTACTTTTGCCTTCTTTCGATGATGGCGCATTTGCCTCATCTTGGCGATTTTGAGTTCGGCCAAGAGCACATGACTTTTGTCGGCGGTGCATAAGACAAAATCGCACTGTGGTGGACGCTGACCAACATTGATGGAGCTAACATACTGTCCAAAATTCAGAATCACAACAGCGCTCTGCCTTGGATTCTTATACGTTGCCTTTCCCCTAGAACCCTGGGTTAGCCAGTCCGCGCTTGGCGTCTGGGGGTTTGAAGGATCGTCCAATGCAAATAGAGAGGCAGTCGTTTTCTTGCAGCATGAACAGATGGGAGAGGTTGCCAACGACCACGGCAAAGAAAGGCGTAACGACCATAAGCACATCAGCCCAACTCCGCGTAGGTATTATAAATGTCGTCAATCGTGTCAGACAGTGAATCGGTGTCAATCAATCGCTTGTTCTTGATTTTGAGATCTCTAACAGTACCGTCCTCCACTTGGTACACGGCGACTTTGTCATAATTCAATTTGGCGTCAGATGTAAGGTTTGTATTGTTCGAGTCATACGCCTTGATGAGTAGATTCAGATGATTGAGGATGTAGGGGCTGTGTGTCGCAAGCATCACACTCATCGCATTCTTATTGTCAATGAAGCTTTCACGCACCATATCGTTCATCAGATCGCATTGCGCGTCAGGAAATAATCCAAGTTCTGGTTCCTCAATATGCACATAAATCGTTTTCGATAAATCTCCAAGATTGGCAGCCGGTTTGAACTCTGTCAATTGATCCGTATTGTACACATAGTCCAGTGCTGAACGTTTGAAAGCCTTTTCAAAATCAAATTGTTGTGCGAAATGTTTCAGGATCATCATCAGAGGAACCGTATTTTGCATTCCAGAAGAACCATGCCGACATTCAATTCTATATGGTTTCTTTTCAGATGGATTCAACGGCTTGAGGAAATACTTGGGCATGCCGTTAACTTTCTCAATTGAAAAAGAAATCCCAAGAAATGAAAGGTCAATCGAGTGGCTGGCTTGCGTGGCCCGCAAAAAATCTTTTAGAACCTCTTCAAAGTAGAACCCCAAATCCGTGCGCCGTGAAAATGGGCCGCCTACGTTCGAAAGATACGAAGGGATTATACCGCGTGACTCAGAGATGAAACTAACCTTATTGAAAGAGATTTTATCCCGGGGGATCTTTGCCTGACGAACATCAAGTTTTCCTCCTTTGAGAGAAAGCGAGATGAGATCTGTGCTTCCTTCGAAACGGACATCATACTTGATAACAGTCTTTTCCGTCACAAAGTCCTTGAAACCACAATTGTTCAAGTAGGTATTCGTCCTAAACCGGAACGGTGACTTCTTTAATGCACTCTGATGCAGGTATTCCCGGATGTTGCACATTTTGTGAAGCCAGCGAAAGAGGGCAAGCGCCTTCATCAACGTGCTTTTCCCGCTCCCTGAGTCACCAATGAGAACGGTGAACGGCTTGATATCATCCAGTTTGATGTCCCGGATTGGGCCAAGATTCTGAATATGGATGGATTCTGTCATGACTTTGAAATCATTCCAATTTCGCGGGCGTAGGCGAACATGCCGCCCGCGGCGATGACCGGCGCGACCGCGCCGACCGGCTTAAGCGAAAAGACCTTGCCGTCCGAAAGCCGGGTGATCGTGTTTTTGGCGATGTTCACCTCGGCCAGGTCGCCGGTCTTGAACTCGCCGCACAGCCGCCCCTCCGATTCGAGCGGGAAGACCTCGCCGGTGGCCACCGAGTTGCGGAAGAAGATGCGCGCGTAGCTTTCGGCCACGACCGCCTTGCAGCCGGCCGCGCCCAGCGCGATCGGCGCGTGTTCGCGCGACGAGCCGCAGCCGAAGTTGCGTCCGCCGATGACGATCGGGAAGGGCGTGGTGCCGTCGGCGTTACAGGCGTATTTGGGGAAAGTTTCCGGCAGTCCCGCCAGCGCGTAAGAGCCGAGCTTGCGGTACTCTTCCGGAATCGTCGGAACCAGATTCAGGTAACACGCCGGGATCAGCAGGTCGGTGTCGATGTTGTCTTCGAGCACGTAGACCGGTCCGCGGATGAGGGTTTCGTTGGGCATAAGGTTCTCTCCTGAAATAAGGGGGGAGGGCGAACACAGAGGTTCGCCCCAACGGGTCACACGTCGCGCGGGTCGGCGATGTGGCCGGCGAGGGCCGAGGCCGCCGCGGTGTAGGGCGAGGCGAGGTAGATCTGCGAATCCTTCGAGCCCATGCGCCCGATGAAGTTGCGGTTGGTCGTGCTGACCACCACCTCGTGGCCGTGGGTGCGCCCGAAGGTGTCGACCGGGCCGCCCAGGCAGGCCGCGCAGGAGGGCGGCGCGATGGGCTCGACGCCCGCCGCCTCGAAGATCGCGCGCAGGCTCTGGCCGTCGATCTGGGTGTCGACCAGACCTTGCTCGACCACCCGCGTGGCAGGCACCAGCAGCGTGCGGACAGCGACTTTGCGCCCCTTCATGATCTTCGCCGCCATGATGAAGTCTTCCAGCTTGCCGCCGGTGCAGGAGCCGATGTAGACCTGATCGATCTTCACGTCGCGGCAGGCGCGCGCCAGCGCCTTGTTGTCGGGCAGGTGCGGCTTGGCCACGACCGGCTCCAGCGTGGAGACATCGTAGCGGTACTCGGCCGCGACCTTGGCGTCCGGGTCGCTGTACAGCGGCTCGAAGGGTTTCGCCGTGCGGGCCTTCACGTAGGCGAGCGCCTTCAGGTCGGGCGCGATGATGCCGTTCTTGGCGCCGGCCTCGACCGCCATGTTGCAGATCGTGCAGCGCTCTTCGATGCTCAGGGCGTCGATGGCGGAACCGGTGAACTCCATGGCGCAGTAGGTCGCGCCGTCCACGCCGATGTCGCCGATGATGTGCAGGATCAGATCCTTGGCGGACAGGTAGGAGGGCATCGCGCCGTCCAGCACGAAGCGGATCGTCTGCGGCACCTTGATCAGCAACTTGCCGGTGCCCATGATGAAGCCCGCGTCGGTGTTGCCGATGCCGGTCGAAAAGGCTCCCAGCGCGCCGTGCGTGCAGGTGTGGGAGTCGGTGCCGAAGATGGTCTCGCCCGGACGCACATGGCCCAGCTCAGGCATGGCCACGTGGCAGACGCCGCAATAGGTGACGGTGCCGGGGTCGTAGAAATATGGCAGACCCTGCTCTTTGACGAAGGCCCGCAGAATGTCCACGTTGCGGTGGGCCTTCTCGTCCTCCGTATAGATGTAGTGGTCCGGGAGGATGACGATCTTCTCGCGATCGAAGACCTTGGCGTCCTTGCCGAACTCGCGTTTGAAAATGCCGATGGTCCCCGGCCCGCAGACGTCATGCGTCAGCAGCATGCCGGCCTTGGCCCAGATGTTGTCTCCGGGGGAGACAAGCTTCGCGCCCGACTCGCGGGCCAGAATTTTTTCAGTGATCGTCATTGTTTGTTCTCCAAAACCAGTCGTATCTGCGGCTCGACAGAGTCTCGCCCTCCAAAGCACTTAAGACACATGGAGGGCGAGCGTCCCCGCGAGCCGTCGGGTCTACCCGCGTCCTTGAACCAAATTGAAAAAGCGGTCCTGGTAATGCTCGAAAAGCCCGTTGTCCTGTAACAGCTTGCCGAGCGGCTTGACGAGGCTCGGGTCTTTGGTGGCGGCCTTAAAGCCCTTTTCGATCTCCTCGCGCAGACCCGCCGGAATCCCGTCCTGAATCTCGAACATGCGGCGCTCGTGCAGCTCGCGGATGTTGGCCTGCGCCGAGTTCTGGATCACGGTCCAGAAGAGCCTCACCAGACAGACATCCCACGGGTCGTCCACGCCCTTGATCACGGCGGCGAACGGATCCTTCTTTGCGGCCACCTCTTCTTTGACGCGCGCCAAGACCTCTTCCGACGTGCCGGTGAGCACCTGCTCGCTGAAGGCCTCCTGTTTGAGCGAGTAGCCGTAGCGCAGGATGCGGACCGTGTCCTCGTGCTCCTTCAGCCACTCGAGGTACTGCTTCGCCTGCTCGCCGAAACCCTCCAGCATCGTCGTCGAATAAGAAGAGGGCGTGATGATCTGGGGCCGCAGCGCCTGCATGCGTCCTTCGCGCACACGCACCTTCCCGATGGAGTCCATCAACTCGCTTACCAGGTGGTAATTGATGATGGTGTTGCCGAAGGTTTCGAGATGCCGTTTGGGCGGCACCACGATATCCGTGTTGTTGACGGCGAACCAGAAATCGAATTGTGTGGGTTTCTTACTCATTGCAAATAAAATTAGTATAGCATGAAACGCAGCGGATTGTCACGATGCCGAAATGGCCTCGCTGCGCGGCCTTCTGAAAGTCTCGCTCGTCCCGCGGTTTTCGACCTGCGCGCGAAAGCGCTGCGCAGGCCACACGTGCGAGCGGAAAACGCGGAAGCGTTTACCGGCCGAACTTGCGCTCCAGCTCGCGGGTGGAGGTGAAGATCATGGTGGGCCTTCCGCGCGGGCAGGTGTAGGGCATGCGCGTGGCGGCCAGGGCGTTGACCAGCTTGTCGGCCTCCTCGTCGGACAGGGCGCTTTGCGCCCCCGCGGCGGCGCGGCAGGCGGCCTGGGCGATGAGCTCCTCGCGCCACTTCTCCGAGCCGCGGCGCGTGCCGGCGTTCTCGAGGTCGTGGGCGATGTTGGCGAGCAGCTCGCGGCAGGAGACGCCGCCCAGCGCGTCCGGCAGGGCCTCGACCAGAAAGTGGTCGCTGCCGAAATCCTCCACGCCGAAGCCCATCTCCTGCACGACCTTCAGATACTTGCGCAGCCGCGCCGCGTCGGCGGGCGGAAGCTGAACCGTCTCCGGCAGGAGCAGCCGCTGCGACAGCGTGCCGCCCTCTTTGCGGGTGTCCATCAGCCGCTCGTACAGCACCCGCTCGCGAGCCGCGCGCGGATCGACCGTGACGTAGCCGCCGTCGGTCTCCAGCAGCACGTAGCGGCCCGCGACCTGGCCCAGCACGCGGCACCAGCGCCACGGCGAGCCGCTCTCCGGCGCTGCGAACAGCGGCAGTCCCGTGCCGGTGGGAGCAGCGGGTGCGGACGGCGCCGCCGTAGCCGTAGGGGCGACCGGCAGGTCGCCCATGGCGCCGGGATAGGGGAAAGGCGGCTGCAGGGGCGACCCTCTGTGGTCGCCCGGCTGTGCGGAGGCTTCGGGCACGAGGGTGCGGAGCGAGACGGAGGGGGCGGTTTCTTCCGGTAGGGCGGTTTCCCCGAAACCGCCGCGGACGCCTCGGGGAGGCGTCCCTACCTGCGAAGACAAACCGTTCGGTGCCGCCCGTTTGACGCCGAGGGCTTCGCTGACGGCAAGGATGATGGCTTCGCGCACCTCGGCCGGCTTGTGGAAGCGCACCTCGCGTTTGGTCGGGTGTACGTTCACGTCCACGCGGTCGGGCGGCATCTCGATGAAGAGCAGCACGATGGGTTTGCGGTCGCCCTCCAGCGGCGGGTAGGCCTCGCGCAGCGCGTAGGCGATGACCGGCGCGGTGGCGGGGCGCCGGTTGATGAAGACGTACTGCTCGCTGCGGTCGTTGCGGGTGATGTTGGGTAGGCCCGCGAAGCCGAAGACCCGCACGCCGTTGACGCTCTTGCCGACCGGACGCAGGTCGGCGCAGAAGTCCGCGCCGAAGAGGTCGCGGAGGCGCTCTTCGAGCGTGGCGCCCGCTGGCAGGCGGTGCAGTTCGCGGCCGTCTGCCGTGAGGCTCAAGCCGATCTCGGGATGGGCCAGCGCGTGCAGGGTGAAGACCGCCTTGATGTGCGCCTGCTCGGTCTGGAACGCGCGCAGGAACTTGCGGCGGGCGGGAATATTGAAAAAGAGGTCGCGCACCTCGACCGTGGTCCCGGCGGGCACGCCGACCTCGCGCACATCCTGCAGGCTGCCGCCCGTGATGACCAGCTCGGTGCCGGCGTCGGCGTCGGGGCGCCGGGTCTTGAGGATGAAGCGCGAGACCGAGGCGATGGAGGGCATGGCCTCGCCGCGGAACCCGAGCGTGTCGATACGCTCGATGTCGTCCACGTCGCGGATCTTGCTGGTGGCCTGCCGCTCGATGCTGAGCAGCGCGTCGTCGCGGTTCATCCCGCAGCCGTTGTCGCGGATCTCGATCAGCTTGCGGCCGCCTGCGGTGACCGTGACGTCGATGCGCGTGGCGCCCGCGTCGATGGCGTTCTCGAGCAGCTCCTTGACCACGGAGGCGGGACGCTCCACCACCTCGCCCGCCGCGATTTTGTTCGCGACGTGTACCGGCAGCAAGCGTATATGACCGTCTCTCACCATGGCCCAACAGGATGAACACTTGCCCGCGGAGCGTCAAGCAGGTTTATTCGAGTTGTCTCGGTTCCACCTTTTCTGGTAATCTTTTTAACGACCTTACATGAAACGGCGGAAGAAATGGAATACCGGAGTTTTGGAAAAATAACCACCGCTTGTCTCTTGCTCGTCTTGCCGATAGGAGCGGCACACGCGCTACAAAGCTACACTCCCGGCTGGTCCTCCTATGTCGGCGGCGATTACGACTCGGACGGCGCGTATGCCGTCGCGACCGACAGCGCCACCAACAGCTACATCGGCGGCTTTCTGGGTGCGGGCGTTTTACGAAACCTTCAGGATATCTTTCCCATCAATCAAATGAGTCTCCGTGATGGTTTTGTGGCCAAGGTCAACAGCAGCGGCGAGCTTCAATGGTACACCTGCCTCGGCGATGTCGAGAACGACTGCATCATGGGGGTGGCGGTCCACACCAACGGCACGGTCTACGCGGCAGGCGTCTCCGAGCGAGTTACGAGCGACGGCAGCGACAGCGGCACGGACGCGATTCTCGCTTCTGTCAACTCCGCTGACGGGTCCATCAACTGGACGGCCCCGATAGGGCTCAACGGCACGAACGGCTTCAACGCCGTCGCCGTCGACTCCAACGGCTACGTCTACGCGGTCGGCTACACCACCGTGCCGAGGCTGCCGAACAGCATCTCCGGCACGCAGTACCGCGGCGACACCGACGCCTGCGTGGTGAAGTTTTCGCCGGCCGGCTCGGTCGTCTGGTCGCACTACCTCGGCGGCACCAACGCCGATACCGCCACCGCCTGCGCGGTCGGCCCCGACGGCTCGGTCTACGTCGGCGGCGAAACGCGTTCGCCCGGCTGGGCCTCCCTTCCATCAGGTACGCCCAGCCCGACTAACCCGGACGGCTTCCTCGTCAAACTGACCTCCGCGGGCACGGCTGTCTGGTCCGCCTTCATCGGCGGCAACGGCGCCGATGCGGTCACCGCCCTCGCGGCAGACCCCTCCTCCGCGGTGCTCTACCTCGGCGGCAGAACCGCCTCGGCCAATTTCCTTTACGGCGCAACCTTCCTGAACGCCCAGGCGGGCGGCACCGACGGTTTCGTGGTCAAACTCACCGTCACGGGCAGTTCGTTCCAGACCAACTGGTGCCGTTTCTTCGGCGGCAGTTCCGCCGACCTCGTCTCGTCGGTGGCGCCGCAAGCCGGCGGCAAGGTCATGGCCGGCGGCACCACCGCTTCGGGGTCATGGCTCACGCAGGCGGGCACGTCCACCTTCGGCGGCGTGCAGGACGGCTTCCTCTCCCAGCTCAACAGCGACGGCAGCGTCGCCTGGTCCGCCTACGTCGGCGGCGCGCGGAGCGACGAACTGCGCGCGCTCGCCTCCCGGTCCGGCACGCTGCTGGCAGTCGGCAGCACGTTTTCGCCGTATTGGGTCACCGGCGGTTTCTGGCCCGACTGGACCAAAGATCCCCATTGGAACGATCCTCCCATCCCCGATTACAGCGCGAACCTTCCGTACGGCTTCGTCGCCAAGTGGTCGACCGAACCGGGCCTCCCTCCGACCCTCACCGCCGACCCGGCCGACGTGACCGTTCAAGAGGGTGAGCCCGCCACCTTCCACGTCACCGCCACGGGCACCCCGGCGCTCACCTACCGCTGGCTGCGCAACGGCGCGCCGGTCACCGGGCTCACCTCCAACACCTATGTGCTCGCAACCGCCGCCCGCACCAACAACCAGGACACCTACTCCTGTCTGGTCTCCAACACCTACGGCACGGCCACCAGTCAGGCGGCGCGGCTGACGGTCATTTCGAACGGCACGTTGACCGTCACGCTCTCCCCCGCGGGCGCCGTCGCCCAAGGTGCGCGGTGGACCATCAACGGCGGCGCGACGTGGCTCGCAAGCGGCACCAGCACCAATCTGGCGGCGGGCGCCTTCGCCGTCTCCTTCACGAACCTCACCGGCTGGATCGCGCCCGCGACTCTCGCCGGCGTGCAGGTCGCCTCCGGCGCGACCACCTCCACCTCGGGCGCCTACACGGCGGTTCTGCCATCCGCCACGCGGGCCATCTCGGGTACGAACGTGACGGTCGTTGTCCGAGCCCCCGCTGGACTCTCGACGTGGACGCTGGTCGAAACCCTGGCTCCCGGCCTCACGCCCACCGCCTACACGTCAGGCGGCGTCTGGAACGGCGCCGCGCACACCCTGACCTTCAGCGGCGTCGAAGGCACCACCAACACCCTGACGTATACCGTCAGCGTCGTGACCTCGGGCGTCTATGCCGTCAGCGGCACGGTGACGCCGCAGCCCGCCAACTTGCCTGTCGCGGTCACCGGCGATTCCCGGATCATCAAGGCGAATGTCATGAGGACGATCAGCGGTTCGTCGGTGACGCTCACCTTGTACCAGCCAACCGTCAAGCGTATCTGGTACATCGAAGAGTACCTTCCCGCCGGATTGACCCCAGACGCGATTACCGTTCCAGGCGACTGGGATCCAGACACGAAGGCGATCTCGTGGTTGAAAAACAGTGTGGGTGCGGGACAAACGCTAACATACACGGTTACGGGCGCGCCCGGCACCTATACGCTCTCGGGTATCGCAAACGTCACAGGTTCAGAAGAGCCCGTCTTCGGCGACAGCGTCCTGACCATCCCCGGCGCGGAGATCCCGCCGCCGAACATCCTGAGCCTCATCCCGGCGCCCGGCACGAACGCCTGCTCCCTGAGCTTCACCTCGGTCGTGAACCAGGCGTACATGATCCTCACGAACGCCACGGTCCAGGTGACGAACGGCTGGGCCAACTGCCTCCCGGTGACCGGCGACGCCGGCGTGACCCAGCGCCAGGTGCCCAAGAACGGCCCGCGCCTCTTTTACCGCGTCCGCGTCGCGGAATAAGGGAGAAGCCCCCCGCCCGCGGAGCGGGAATAAACGGTACGGGCAACTTTGGTAGGGACGGTTCCCCGAACCGTCCGCCGGTCATTGCCTCGCGGACGCCTCGGGGAGGCGTCCCTACCGTTGAAGTTATGGACGAGCGGTTGACCTTGGGCGATCACTTATCCGAGCGCTCGATGTCGATCCGGCCGTTGGAGTCCCCGCCGCCGTCGCCGCGGATCTCGGCCTGAAGCAGGTATTTCTTGGCCGGGTCGCGCGGTGCCGGCAGCCGCATCACGTACTCGGCCACCGCATTGGCGCTGCCGGTGAAATTGGCCTTGTCCTCCGACGCCACGACCGCGCCGTCCGCCGTGATCCGCAGCTTGCGCATGTCCAGCCGGTGCGCCCCGTGCGTGTAGGTGAAGCGGATCTCATACGCGCCGGCCTGGTCAAGCCAGTTGCCGATATCCCACGTCTTGACGCTCCAGTCGTTGGACATTTCCCCCGACTTCCACTGCGCCGAAAAAGGAGGCTCCACCGGCGCGGCGTTGATGCCCAGCCGCAGCAGCCGGTCGTGGTGTACCTTCAGCCGTTCCGTAAAGGCCGCGAAGTCCCTCTTTCCGGGTGGCGACCAGACGGCCTCCGCCAAGGCGCACACGCGCGGAAAGAGCTTCCACTCCGCATCCTTCTGAGCCCAGACGTACTCGGTCCAGAGATTCGCCTGACCGCCCAGCACATGGCTCTCCCGATAGGCGGGTATCCCGGCGCACGGGTCGAACGCGTACACCTTTTTCAGCGACAGGAGGCCGCCGATATACTCGTAGCCGTCGGCGCCCGAGAACTGCCCGTAATCGAAGTAGCAGTAATCGGTCGGCGTCATCACCACGTCATGTCCCATGGCCACCGCCTCTTGGCCGCCCTTCAGGCCGCGCCACGACATCACCGCCGCGCCCGGCGCCAACCCGCCCTCCAGGATCTCGTCCCATCCGATCAGGCGGCGCCCTTTCTTGGCGAGGTGCTGGTCGAAATGACGGACGAACCAGCTCTGCAACTCACGCTCGTCCTTGAGCCCGTTCTGCTTCATGCGGGCCTGCACTTGGGGCACTCTTTCCAGCGGGCCTTGGGGCATTCGTCGCCGCCGATGTGGATGAAGGGGCTGTCGAACAGCGCGCACACCTCGTCCAGCACGCCCTCCAGAAAACGCAGCGTCTGGTCGTTGCCCGCACAGTACACCTCCTCTTCTACGCCCCACGGCACGCGCGGCTCCAAAGGCACTCCGCGGCAGGACAGTTCGGGATACGCGGCCAGCGCCGCGCGGCCGTGACCCGGCATCTCGATCTCGGGAACCACGTTGATGTGACGCGCCTTGGCATAGGCCACGATCTCGCGGATCTCCTGCCGCGTGTAGAAGAACGGCCCGTACGGTTTTCCGTCTTGCGACGTGCGGTCCCCCGGCGTAACCGAACCCGGGCGCTTGGATGCCACCTCCATCAGCTTCGGGTATTTTTCGATCGCGATGCGCCACCCCTGGTCATCGGTCAGATGCCACTGAAAGGTGTTGAGCTTGTGCATCGCCATCTGGTCGAGCAGCCGCATCACATACGCCTTGCCGAAGAAGTGACGCCCCTCGTCCAACAACACGCCTCGCCACGGGAAACGCGGCGCATCCTCGATCTCCACACCCGCGATCCGCCACGCCTGATTGGTCGCGCGTTCGCCCCCGAAGGCCGCATTAGGAAAGAGCTGCCGCAGCGTCTGCGCGCCGTAGAAATAGCCCGCCGGATCAGCCGCCACGATCACCGCGCCCTCCTGATCAGCATGCAGCCTGTAGCCTTCCGGCTTCACCGCCTCATCCGCCGCAGGAGCCGCGAACGCGATGTCGGCAGGCGCACCCCCGCCGGCCTTGACCGGCAGCGGATAGCCGGTCGCGGGACGCAGCAAGGCCGCCAGGGCCTCGGCCGCTTCCCGCGTCCCCGCCACTTTTTTGTCGAAGCGGAGCACCGACTGCGGCGTCAGCGTGAAAACGCCGTACCGCCAGTCCATCATCGCAGGAGCGGGCACGACGACCGGCTTTGAGATGATCCGTTCGGGCTTCTCCGCCAACAGCACGCCGCCGCCGCAAAGAACGGCGGCCACCGCGCAGCATACACCTGTCTTTCGCATACCCCTTCTCCTTTATTCTGCTCGTGAGGACGGCCCGGTGTGAAGGGCGCTAAGATAAGTGCCGTTCCCGGTCGTAATCATAATCTTACTCCTAATCATAATCCATTCGGTCGGAGAGCTTACGATTACGAGCCCGGCCTGCTGATTCCGCGCACGATCGCCTCCATGGCAGCGGCCTGAGCCTCTAAGCTGCGCACCATCTGTAGCTGCGTGCGGCAACGGTCCAGGTTCTGGCCCGGCCGGTGCGTCCGGAAATAGACATCGCCCGACAGGTAGTCGGTGAGAAAACGGATGGCGATCGTCAGCGTGATCAGCCGCCCCGAAAAAACCAGCTCCTCCACCTCCGCTGGCACCAGAAACGCGGCTTCGGACAGATACCCGCGCGCCAGCGCCTCGAACATCGCGATGCGGCTGCCGACCTTCGACACGTCCTGTTCATCCTCCTTGGCCGCCGCCGTGGCCGAACGCACCATGTCGCCGAAATCGTAGAGCGCCAGGCCCGGCATCACGGTGTCGAGATCGATCACGCAGACGCCGGTGGCGGTGGCGTCGTCGAGCATCACGTTGTTGATCTTGGTGTCGTTGTGCGTGATGCGCTCGGGAATCTCGCCGCGCGCGTTCCGCGCCAAAAGCCGCCCGCACTGTTCGCGCCGCTCGTCGATGAACGCGATCTCCGCCGCCACCCCGGCCTTGCGTCCGCACGCGTCCGCCGCGATCGCCGCGTCCAGCGCCTTCAGCCGCGACAGGGTGTTGTGAAACGCCGGGATGGTCTCGTGGAGCCGCGGGGCCGGCAGATCGGCCAGCAGATTCTGGAACCGCGCAAAGGCCCGCGCCGCCTCGTACGCCTGCCGCTCGCTCTCGATGATGTCGTAGGTCTGCGCCTGCTCGATGAAGAGGTACATGCGCCACCAGTTGCCCTCCGCATCGCGGACGAACGGCAGGCCGTCGCGCGCCGGAATCACGGTCAGCGCTTTGCGCGTCGCATCGGCGTCACCCGCCGCCGCCAGCTTGCGCCCCAGATGCCCGGTGACGCGCATCACGTTCTCCATCAGCTTGTCCGGCTCCTTGAAGATCGCGTGGTTGATGCGCTGCGCCAGATAGTGTGCCGGCGTGCCCGCCAGCCGCACCGACACTTTGTAGGTGTCGTTGATGTGCCCTGAGCCGTAGGGCGCGGCGTCGACGAAATCGCCCCACGCCTGAAAGCCGCTATAGACCTGCCTCACCTGCTCAACGCTGTGTTTTGCCCGTTCCATTCTACCTCCTCAACCGCAGATCACCGGCTCGACGGCGTCTCGCCCTCCATGGACAATATGCGCTTTGGAGGGCGAGCGTCCTCGCGAGCCGCGGAATATGGGGTTACGTACCTATTCTCTTGACCACGTCCGCTTTCAGCTCCTCGATCAGCGAGGCGGTGTACGCCGCAATCGAGAGCGTGTCGTCTTTTATCAGCGGGCTCAAATCCATCGCGAAGGTGAGCATCGTCGCGGCGTCCACGGCATGCGACTCGAAGAACGTCGCATGCGCTTTGCGCCGGCCCAGCACGGCTTCATCATACCGCTTGCCGCCGGAGATCTGCGAATCGAAAACCCCCGAGAGCGCAGCGGAGATGTTGGCGCGGTCACTCACGTCCAACACGACTTTACGGTCATCCGGCAGCCAGTCCAAATCGCGCCAGATCTCGCAGCCGTATACGTGTTCGGGACGCTCGGCCAGAGGCAGACGCCGAAGCGCCGCGATCAGCGCTCGCATCACGCCCACGTGCGTATCGTGCTTGTCGGACGGGGCGTGCGTGTAGACGGTCTGCGGACGGGTGGCCTTCAGAATCTCGTGAAGGTCGTTCACCACGGCCGCGTTGTCCATCGCCTTCACCTCTTTGCTGGCGAAGTCCAGCTGCAGCATCGCGCCGTAGCGCCCGACCATCGCGGCCGTGCGTTGTTCCTGCCGCCGCACCCTTTTCATCTGTTCGTCGGTATACGCCGCATACACGCCCGCCCGCGAGCTGCCCGCGCCGTCGGTGCAGGTCACGCCGCAGAACGCCTTGTCCGCCTGACAGAAACAGGCCAAAACCCCGTGTGACGCCATGAACTCAAGGTCGTCCTGATGCGCGCCCACACCCAGATGCGTCGTCCGCTTCAGCGCGTCCTCCAACGCGGCGCCGTCGGGCACAAAAATGTCCGCGTTTATCTTGGTCAAAGTCATTTCGTTTCTCCCTGTTCAAATCTGCTGCGGCTCGCGAGGACGCTCGCCCTCCATGGCCTGCTACAACATCATGGAGGGCGAGACTCTGCCGAGCCATTTAAAGCAGCGGCAAAGCCGCCGCGGCAACGGACTGGCCCACGCGCCGCGCCTTCTCGTCCGGCATGAAGACCTCGACCTCCTCCGCCACTTCCGGGAACTGGTCGGCCAGGATCAGGCGCGCCGTCTCGAGGATCATCACGCCGCCGGGACCGGAGGTCACGCGCCCGAGGATCATCATGCTGTCGAAGCCGTAGAACTCGCGGTACCAAGGCACGGTGTATCCGAGGTAGAGGCCGATCTTCTGGAAGATCGTCAGCGCCGTCACATCGCCGTCCAGCATCCGCTCCTGAATCTTCTTCAGCCGCTCCGGCAGCGGCATCTTGGCCGGGAAACGGATGCCCTTCTTCAGCGCCAGGTGGTTCACCGCCTGCTGCGAGAAGTACATCGCGCCCACGCCCGTGTCGCCCGACCACTCGTCCGCCGGCGCGGCCGGATGCAGGTCGACAGGAGCGAAGGCCAATTCGGAGAGCCGCCCCGTGAGGCAGCCCATGCGGTCGATGAAACCGCCCGCCTCGCTCGATCCCATAGCCACGCCGAGAATGCCCTTCTTGCCCAGCGACATCAGACCTGCCAAGGCGGTCACGTCGCCGTCGTTCGCCACCTCGATCGGCACGTTCCACTCCTTGCCCAGGCGGAGGAACATATTCTGCGCCTCGGCGTAGCGCTCCGGCGGAACCGCGCGGAAGAGCGACGCCACCTGGATGCGGTTGTCCACGACCACCCCGGCGGTGCTGCCGCCGATCGCGTCCACACGCGGCAATTTCGCCGCCGCCTTTTTCAGAGCCTCGGTCAGCTTCGAGTAATGGTATTCGGGGTCGGGCTGATTGCGCGGGTCCCACGGGAACTCCTCGCTGAACACCACCTTGCCGCGCTTGACCGCGCTGACCTTGAAGTCGCTCGCGCCCAGGTCGAACCCCAGGCGACACCCGTTGGTGCGGTTGTCCATCAACAGCGCGCGCTCATAGCTCTGGGGCATTTCGGCCAGCGGACGCATCTCCACAACCATGGGCTTTCCGTACACGCCTTCCATGAAGTTCACGTCGAAGGCCCGCGCCCCGTTCTTGGTGTACTGGTGTTTGATCGACAGGCAGAGCTTCCGCGGACCGCACAACATCAGACGCCATCCGCCGGCCGCCCAAAGCAGGAACTTGACGATACGCTCGGCGAGCAGCAGCACTTCCGCCGAGTCCTCGGCGCGCGGCGGCAGCGGCAGGTCGTAGCGCGTCACATACCCGTTCTCGCGCTCCCAGGCGATCACCAACACCTTGCCGCCCGGCCGCGAGGCGCGCTTCAGCTCCTGCAGTAACGTGATCGGCGGTTTGAAATCCCTTTTCAGCGCCGCCCTCGTGTGAATGCCAGTGTCCAACATAACGACCTCCTTATCTCTACGTTTTTTATTTTACGCTATTGCGTGATCCTCTTGCGTTAACAATATTACTATCGTAAGATTACGCACATGCCGCCGGCCATTTCGAATTTGCGTTTCGACTACATGAACACCTCGGAGCGCCGCGTGCTGAACCTCGCCGAGGTCGGCATCCCGGCGGTTCCCATGCTGGGCTACTGCCAGTACCGCAATCCGCGCCCCGACGTTCCCGAGCACTGGCACCCCGGCTGCGTCGAGATTCACTACTGCGTGCGCAACACGCTCTCGTTCGGTTTCAACGGGCGCGTCTTCCGCCTCGCTCCCGGCGAGGTCTTCGTGAACCTGCCGGGCGAACGCCACACGGTGAGCGAACACCCCAAAGGCCTGATCCTGTACTGGCTGATCCTGCGGCTCGAGACGAAGGAGCCCACCTTTCTGCAGCAGCCGGCGCGCGAGGCCGCTGCGCTGCGTCAGGCGCTGCTGCACATCCCCTATCGCCATTTCCTCGGCACAGAGCGCATCAAGCGCCTGTTCCAGTCGCTCCACATGCTGGTCGACGAACCCGCCACGCACCTGCGCACGCTCCGTCTGCGCACGACCATTCTGGAACTCTTGATGGAGGTCCTGGCATCGGCCAACGCCTATACGGTGCCTCCGGGAGAAACGCGGCTGGAGGCGCTTATGCGCGAAATGCAGGCCCATCCGGAGAGCGCTTATGCGGTTGAAGACCTCGCCCGGCGGGCGGGCTTGGCCCCCTCGCATTTCATCGCGCGCTTCCGCACCTTAGCCGGCCTGCCTCCCCGCCAGTTTCTGCTCGCCTGCCGCATGAAAGCGGCCCGCGCGCTGCTGCAGGAAACCGACACCTCCGTCACGGAGATCGCGATGCGGCTCGGCTTTTGCACCTCACAGCACTTCGCCAGCCTGTTCAAGCGCCACACCGGCATCACGCCCCTCGCCTGCCGCAAGGGCGACACCGGCCCCCACCGCGCCAGTGACCGCGACGACGGCCAAAGCCCGGCGGCCAAGGTCTGAGCCGGGTGGTGCAGGCGTGGTAGCGCGTTAAATAAGCGCCTTAATTGAAAATATTTGATTGCTAGAACATCTAGAGACGTACTATAATATTGAGAATGTAAAAAGAGCTGTGCCCTCAAGGAATCCGATTCACCCAAGAAGGTCCCCGACATCCCGCAGGCGATAGACATCCTCGAAAGCGGCTTCTGATTACATCCTGGGAGGAATGACATGATTACGAAACGGTGGAAACGCATGCAAGTGCGTTGCATGGTGTCGGCGCTGGGCTTAGCCATCCTCATCCTGGTCGAGCAGCCCGCACGGGCCGCGCTCCCCGAGGGGCGCAG
Source organism: bacterium (assembly GCA_025360845.1). GTDB lineage: Bacteria > Verrucomicrobiota > Kiritimatiellia > RFP12 > UBA1067 > JAHFSX01. The sequence goes on along the minus strand of JANYBJ010000113.1, from coordinate 17,346 downwards.
CGTGGACCTCGAAACTCAGGGCACGGGCGTTAGCCTGAGCTGGCTGAGCATCACGAATGCCCCGTACGAGGTACAGACCCGGAGCAATCTGGTGCAGGGAAGCTGGGGCGTCTTGGACACGATCGTCAACGCGGGCGGGGTCACCGTCTACCCCGTCACGCCGGACGACTCGCCCTCGCGCTTCTTCCGCGTGCTCTTCCCGCAGCCGGTCGTCACGGCCGGCGAGCCCGCCCGGACGACGACCGGGACGGGCGGCTCGTACCTCTACATCACAGGCGAGTTCTTCTACGCCGGCGACCAGGTCCGCGTGGGCGGCCTCCTCGCCAGCAACGCCGTGTTCCTCTCGCCCTCGCTGCTGCGCGTCGAACTGCCGCCCGGCCTGACGCCCGGACGTTATGACGTGGAGCTCTTCAGTGGTCGCGACGGGGCCGTCCTGGCAGCGCTGCACGACGCGGTCACGGTGGTGGACCTCGCGGCCGACCCGAGCGGACTGCTGTATGGGCCGCCGGAAGATCCTCCGGCCAGGCCCTCTGCAAAAGCGGGACTGCTAAGGGAAACCATTTCATGCAAGTACGAGACCATCAAGTATGCGCGAATGGCGGGGCGGGGAAACACGACGGCTGGCGACATTTGTGCGACATTTACGCTCACACCTTACAGTTTCAGCTCCGCCGGCGGCGGCGGAGCCTTCGACGATACCGATGAGGACGGCGGCAGCGCGTTCAAGAGCGGCGGTTTCCACGAGATGCGCAAGTCCATCATCCAGAACATCAGAGCCCGGGTCGCGGCGTCTCGCGGCGGTAGCCACCCGATACGCATCATGTATCCAAATATTAGCTCTGCGGCAACAAAGAGCGCCCAGGTCTCCAGATCCAACATTTCCAACAACCGGATGGCGGGCGGCTGCGTGCTGCCGCACTCGGGCGAAGTGCAGGTATGCGACGTGGACTTGGCCATCCCCGGTCGAGGCTTGGATTTCGTCTGGGCGCGCACGTACCGCTCCCGCACCATGCACGCCATGGCGACGATGGGCAGCCATTGCACATGTTCCTACGATGTTCACTGTGTCCAGAACAGTTCCGGCGGAATGGACGTTTATGACGGCACAGGCCGCAAGGACACGTTCACGCCGGGCACCAACGGCGTTTACTCCTGCCCGGAATTTTTCCGCGAGGGCACGCTCAGCAACAGCACCTTCACGCTCACCTTTGCCGACACCGGCCGGTGGGTCTTCAATTCGTTCAATGGCACCGCCGCCGCGGGCAAGCTGCATCAGATCATCACGCGCAACGGCGACACGATGACGCTCGGCTACGATACGTCGGGCCGGCTCACCCAAATCGTGGATGACCTCGACCGCACAAACACCGTGGCCTACAACAAGGCGGGACAGCTCACGTCCGTCACGGACTTCTCCGGCCGCACGGTGACTTACCAATATTACAACGGCTCGCAGAACGATCCCGGCGGCAGCCCCGGCGATTTGAAATCCGTCACTTCGCCGCCGGTCACCGGCACGCCGAACGGCAACGATTTTCCCGGTGGCAAGACGACCACTTACACCTACTCGAACGGCTACACAGACGACCGTGAAAACCATTTGCTGCTCTCCGTCGTTGACGCGGAGGGGCAGACCACGAGCCGGTTCGTTTATCAGCACAGCCCGACCGACCCCGAATATCTACGCTGCCTTTCCATGCAGGGCTGGACGAACACGCCCGCGACCTTCAGCTACCTGCCGCAAACAGCCTCGCCCGACAATCATTTCGAAACGCAGCGCTGCGTGATGAACGATCCCCAGGGCAACGTGACGGAGGCGTTTTATGACGCCCGCAACCGCTGCGTGATGGCGCGGGAGTTCACCGGCCGCGCCACGCCGGGCCTGGCCGTCACCGACACGGTCAATCGCCCGACAGGCAAGTTGCGTTCGAGCGATCCGGACTCGTACGAGACACAATGGACATGGAACAACGATTCGCTCCGAATTTATGAAAAAGAGCCTGCCAAGCTTGAAATCCCCAACCTCAGGTTCGTGTATCAATCCGATTTAGACCCTGCCACGCCCCCCCGCAAGCGCGCCGACTGCCGCGAGGTGCGCGAACTCGCCTCCAGTCCCGTGGATCTGGACGGCGACGGCGCCCCCGACGTGACCGAGCGCGTCTGGCATTACACGTACGACCCTCGCTTCGGATCTGATCCGACGCCGAGTTTCGGCAAGAAGCTCTATGTCGGCAATCTGCCATACTCGGCCCGGAACAGTTCGCCCAACAAAACAATCGCCACCGGTTTGACCGACGCAGCGGGGTCAGTTGTCGCTCCTGGCGGAGATGACATGCCGGGCGGCGCCGTCTACCATGCCATCAACACCAAAGGGACCGGCACTACCGGTAGAATGGCCGGCGGCCCGCCGCAGGGCGGTTCCAATCCGCTTGGCGAAATCTATAAAATAGACGGGCGGGTTACGCACCTCGACACCAAGATCAACAGCCTCACCGGCAGAATTGTTCCCACCGTGAGCGCCCATGCGGTCAACACCAAAGGGACCGGCCTTAGCGGTAGAATGGCCGGCGGCCCGGCGCCGACCAGGCACTTGGAGGACATCGACGAGAGCAGGGCCGACCTTTTCATTGACACCTGCAACGACTGGGTGCTCCCGTACATTGAGCTGCGCGTCATGTTCCCGACGCAGCACACCGACGCGCGCGGCAATGTGACGACCATTGAATACGACTTACACGGTAACGCCAAATCCCACATTCGGAAAAGTGGCGCGGTCATCGCCGCCGACTACAATTGCAAATACACCGCACAAGGCCAGTTGACCGCCGTCACCAATGCGCCGGATGCCGATGGGTATCGCCGCGTGGACACGTTGAGTTATTACACCAGCGGCCCGCAGGCCGGCTATCTGCAATCCATCGCCACTGACGAACAAGGCGAGCACCTCACCTCGGCGTTTGAATACGACGCGCGCGGCAACGTGACACGCTACATTGATCCGGGCACCAATGACTGGCTGTTCACCTATAACTCGCTCGACCAGTGCGTCCGCCGCACCACGCCGAACAACAGCTTCGGCTCGATGGTCCGTAGCGCCACCGACTACGCCTACGACGCGAACGACAACCTCGTGCAAACCGCCGCCGAGTTGCGTGACGCCGCCGACAACCTGACCGGCGGCCAGACGAACCGCTTCCGATACGACGGCCTGGGCCGCCTCACGGAAACCGCGCTGGCCGTGGACGCGAGCCACGCTCTGACTAACCGCTTCGTGTATGACGGCAACAACCAGTGCGTGCAGGCGCTTGGCGGCGATGCCGTTTCCGGCGCGGACCCGCACCAGACCGTGGCGTACCAATACGACGAGCGCGGGTTGCTCTTCCGCGAAATCGCCGCGCCCGGTGCTTCGCTGGCGGCGACCAACGAGTTCGATTACGAGCCAAGCTGCCAAATCAAACGGTTCAAAGCCGAAATGTATGTCGAGCAAATTGCGTACGACGGCTTCGACCGTCCGTCCTCCTTAACCGACCCGATGGGCAACCAGACCGCTTGTTTTTTTGACGCGAACGACAATCTCACCGTCGTCCGCCAGTTCGGCGAACTGAACGACGTGGCCGGTTCGGCGGGCAACGTCCGCCTTGCCGAAGCGCGCTATGACTACGATGACCTCGACCGCTGCGTCAACACGCATGAGCCGTTTTTCGATCCCGCCACGCAGTCGCCCCTCGGCGGCGGCGAAGCGCTGACCACCTTTGCCTACGCGCCCAACAACGCGTGCGTCAGCGCCACGGACGCGCTCGGCCACATGACCAGTTACGGCTACGACACGGCGGGCAGGCTCTCGTCCGTCACCAGTCCCGGCGGCGCCGTCGTATACTCCTGCACCCGCAACGCCGCCGGCAGACCCAGCGCACTCTTCCAAACGTTCCTTGCCAACGCCGATCTCGACGGGCCGCCACGGGTGTTCTCCGTCACCAACGGCTATGATGCGCTCAACCGCCTCGTAAGCACCACCGACAGCGCGGGCAACACCAGCAGGTACGCCTACGATTCGCTGGGACGAGTCGTCCGCGTCACCGATCCGAACGGCAACGACACGACCTTCGCCTACAATTATACGGATCAGATTCTCGGTTGCGTCGCCTACGCGGGATCGTCGTCCGTCCCGTCGCCGATCGTCCTCCGCGGCAGTTCGGCGGCCTACGACCTTTGTTTACGCTGCGTGGCCTCCACCGATGCCAATGGCAACACCACGGGCTACGCCTACGATTCGCTGGGCCGTTGTGCCACAGTGACTCAGACCGATGGCACGCACCAGACCTTCGCCTGGAATTCCCACAGCGATCTCGCGAGCGAACAGGACGCCAACGGCACTGTTGTTGTCCATACCTACGACCTGAATGACCGATGCATTTCAAACAGCATCATGACCGGCGCGGGAGTTGCCCCGACAACGACCTTCGAGACGTTCGCCTACGACGGCTGTGACCGGTTGACGGGCAACCGCGATGATGATTGCGACGGCGCGTTCGCTTACAATTCGCTCGGAAGCCGCGTCAGCGAAACCCTCAACGGCCTCGCGACCACTTCGACTTACGACGCCTTGGGCAACCGCCTGTCGCTCGCCTATCCAGGCGGACGCACCTTAACCTACGCCTATGACGCGCTGAACCGCTGCGCCAGCATCGCTGATTCTGGCCAGCAACTACTGGCGAGCTATGCCTACGACGGACCTGACCACGTCTCGCTCATCACCTGCGGCAACGGCACGCGCACCCAGATTCGCTATGACGGCCTTGCCGGCATAACCAATGCTTCGGGGGATCACGGGTTCGGGCAGGTCAGCCGCGTGCGCCACGGCACCGTCGGTGCGCCGTCGTCCATCAGCGACATCTCCTCCACCTACAGCCAGTCGCAAGCGAAGCTCACGAAGGCCGATTCGCAGCGTGCGCTGGACGCCACGCTGACGTATGACGCGCTCGACCGGCTGGTCAGTTCGCGCGTCGCCACCAACGGCGCGCTGGCCCGGCTGACGACCTACGGCCTCGACCGCGTGGGCAACCGCACCAACGTCACCGGTGCCGCGAGCTGGTCGGGCGATTACACGATGAGCCCCGCCATCCCGCCGGCGGATTACCAGATGAACCAATACACCACGACGCCTTTCGATGCGCGGACCTACGACGACGAAGGCAATCTTGCGAGCCGGGGTTCCTCCGCCGGCCCGGTGACCTACCAGTACGATTACGCCGGACGGCTGGTACAGGTGGAAGCGTTGGACTCCGGCACCGGCACGCTGGCCCCGCTGGCCAGCTACTGTTACGACGCGCTCGGCCGGCGCGTGAGCAAGACGCTTTACTCCGGCGGCACGGCGACCACCACGCAGTTCCTTTACGATGGCGACAGCGTGGTCGAGGAGCGCAGCGGCACGACGACGACCGCGACTTATGTTCTCCCGCACTGCTTCGGCGCAGGCCAACCTCATCCTCAAAGCTGCCTGTCCATGCGCCTTGGCACGCAGAATTATTATGTCCACACCGACGACCAGGGCAACGCCCTCGCCCTCACCGGCGCAAAAGGCGAAGTCGTCGAGCGCTACGACTACGATGACTACGGCGCGGTGTCCTTCCTGAGAGCGGACGGCACGCCGCTCGTGAACAGTGACGGCATGCCCGCGACCTCGTCCGCCGTCGGCAATCCCTATTGCTGGGGCGGCCAGCGCCTCGACGCCGAGACCGGCCTGCAAAACGACGACGGCAGTGGTTATCTTGATACGGCCAGCGGCCGTGGATTGAACCGCGACGGCCACCTCTGGTGCTGGGGGGAGCATCGCAGCGGTATAATCGGCAACGATCCGTCGAGCGGCGACAACCCTCTTGTGAACAGGATCATTCCCTACTCGCCATTCAATAAAGTCAAGGACCACTCTTACGTCGGCCACGTCACCTTGTTGAAATGAGCCGGGCGGACGGACGCTTGGCCTATACGACGATCAGACGAAGGCGTCCAGATAACGGTCGGAGGACAACTCACTACCCCCGGCGGCCAGTGTGATCAGTTGCTCCTGTTTGCAGAATTTGTCGCGCACAACGGTCGTCGGCCAATCGCCGCTTATTCTCCGTCTGTTTAACAGCGTGCTGCACGAGTAGGAATATTCCCCATACCGCTATGTTCTCCTGTATCTTAATATAAGAACGGTTTCTTGAGTATGACTCCGCTAATGGGCAAGTGTGAACGACGTGTCTTCTGGCACAGGCGTTTGCTTATACTATGCCGGGCGGACAGAAACCTGATGACAAGCGAGGAGGCGTGACATGAATACGAAACTGTGGAAACGAGTTCACATGTGTTGCCTGGTGTCGGCGTTGGGCTTGGCCGCCCTCATCCTGGTCGCAGAGACCGGACGCGCCGCGCTCCCCGAGGGGCGCAGCGTCGATATCGAAACCCAGGGTACGAGCGTCAGCCTGTACTGGCTCAGCATCACGAATGCCCCGTACGTGGTGGAGTCGCGGACCAATCTGGTGCAGGGAAGCTGGGGCGTCTTGGACACGATCGTCAACGCGGGCGGGGTCACCGTCTACCCCGTCACGCCGGACGACTCGCCCTCGCGCTTCTTCCGCGTGCTCTTCCCGCAGCCGGTGGTCACGGCCGGCGAGCCCGCCCGGACGACGACCGGGACGGGCGGCTCGTACCTCTACATCACAGGCGAGTTCTTCTACGCCGGCGACCAGGTCCGCGTGGGCGGACTCCTCGCCAGCAACATCGTGTTCGTCACGCCGTCGCTGCTGCGCGTCGAACTGCCGCCCGGTCTGTTGCCTGGAAGGTACGACGTGGAGATCCTCAGCGCCCACACCGGCTCCGTGCTGGCATCGCTGCACGACGCGGTCACGGTGGTGGACCTCGCGGCCGACCCGAGCGGCCTGCTGTACGGGCCTCCGGAAGAGCCGCCGGCCAGCCCGAGCGCCCGCTGGCTGTCCAAGAGGGGCTACGACTATTACAAAGCCCAGAGCGATGTGACCTTCGATGTCCAAGAGGGCAAAAAGGGGCTCAACGCGGTCAACGTCAAGCTGGCCCGCACGATAGGCGGCGCAGCCAGTGCCGGAGGCATCGCCGGCGGAGTGGTCGCGGGCATCGTGGTCGCAGCCCGCGACTGCGGCGGTCACGCTCCGACGGTTTCGGCTTTCTCCGGCGACGTGCAACAGCAGGTTGTGGATCTCGCGGTTGAAGGTCGCGGCCTCGATTTCATCTGGGCGCGCACCTATCACTCTCGTTTGGGGCGCACGGGCTCAGCCACCAACGGCTGGACGTTCTCCTACGACATTCACCTGCAGCCGCTTGGCGGCGACATCGTGATTCACGACGGCACGGGCCGGCCGGACCGTTATATGCTCCAGACCAACGGTGTCTACACCTGTCCGGAACTCTTCTGCGAAGGCACGCTCTCGAAAGCCGGTTTCCGCCTCACGTTCGCGGACACGGGCCACTGGGACTTCAACCCCTTGGACAGCTCCGTTATCGCCGGTAAGATCGCCCGGATCGTGGACCGCAACGGCAACACGGTTTCGCTGAATTACAACACGTCGGGACGACTCGTCGAGATTGTGGATGACCTCGGCCGCATGACGACCGTCGCCTATAACACGGCCGGCCAGCTTGCGTCCGTCACAGACTTTTCCGGCCGTGTCGTACGCTACGCATACGACGGCCACGGCGACCTGGTGGCGTGTGTATCCCCGCCTGTCTCCGGCACTCCCAACGGCAACGATTTCCCGGACGGCAAGACCACGACCTATACCTACTCGACCGGCACCTCCACCGAGTCTGAAAAACACCTGTTGCTCTCTGTCGTGGACGCGCTCGGCCAGACCACCGCCTCCTGCGGCTACGACCTCAATCCCGCGTCTTCCTCCTACCTGCATTGCACATCGCTCCAGCGCGGGACGGGCCTGCCCGAGCGCATCACCGTCCTGCCGCTAACCGCGACGCCCGCCAACCGGTTCGCGGTGGCGCGGTGCATCGTCAACGATTCCGAAGGCAATGTGACCGAAGGGTTCTACGATGCACGGAACCGGCTCGTGAAGGCACAAGCGTTCACCGGGCGCGCCACACCAGGACTGGCCGTCACCGATACGGTGAATCGGCCGACCGGTCAGGTGCGTTCCACCGATCCCGCGTATTACGAGACGCAATGGGCGTGGAACAACGATTCGCTCTGCACGCTGGAGGTTGCTCCGGGTGGGCAACAGGTGCTGTGCGTTTACCAATCCGATGTGGATCCAACCACGCTCGCCCGCAAGCGCGCCGACTGCCGCGTGGTGCGGGAAGTCGCCAGCAGCCCCGTGGATTTAGACGGCGACGGCGTGGCCGATGTGACCGACCGTGCCTGGCATTTTGATTACGATCCGCGCTTTGGCTCTTCCAAGAGCGCTTCCGAATGGTATAGATGGCGGAAGTGCGTTTTGGACGGCAAAGTGGACCGCCGATCCATCAGCGTGATCTTCCACAATGACGCCGGCGAAGAGGCGGCTTACCATGCCGTAAAAACCAAAGGTACGGGCGCGAACAGCGGCATTGTTGACGACAGCCCGGCAGCGCTTGCGCGAGGCATCATCACCGCCAAGCCGGGCAGCACGCACGCAGGCAGCTCGGCAGCCGTGACCTTCGGGCGCGAAAAATTGAAGGCCACCACCAAAACACAGGGCGACTTCAATTTGTCCAACCGGGTCAATTTTGAGGATATGTGGCCCAATAATGGAGACTTTGATTTCAATGACCAGTCTGTCGCTAACAATTTTGCCGTCAGCGCCACCGACCCGCGCGGCAATGTGACCACGGGCACTTATGACGCGAAAGGCAATCGCGTCAAAGTCAGATTCTACTGGGATCGCCTGAGCAGTGCCGAACGGGATTTCGCCTATGGCGCCTACGGCCAGGCAACCGCCATCACCAACGCGCCGGATGCCAATGGCTATCGCCGCGTGGACACCTTCAGCTATTACGCCAGCGGCCCGCAGGCCGGCTATCTGCAATCCATTGCCATTGATGAATCCGGCGTGCATCTCACCTCGGCGTTTGAATACGACGCGCGCGGCAACCTGACCCGCACCGTGGATCCGCGCACCAACGACTGGCTTTATACCTACAACGCGCTCGACCAATGCGTGCGCGCCCAGACCCCCACCAATCTCACAACCCGCTGCGCCACGGACTTTACCTACGACGCGAACGACAACCTCGTGGCCTGCTCCACCCAGTTGCGCGACGCCGCCGACACTCTGGTCGCCACGCCCGTGGACCGCGCCAGCTACGACCCGCTGCATCGTTTGACGCAAATAGCGCTGGCCGTAGACGCGAGGCACGCGCTGACCAACCGTTTCGCCTATGACGGCAACGGCGAATGCGTGCAGGCGCTCGGGCCGGAGGCGGTTTCCGGAACTGACCCGCACCAGACCGTGGCGTATCAATATGACGAGCGCGGCTTGCTGTTCCGTGAGGTCGCCGCATCGGGCAGCCCGCTGCAATCCACCACCCAGTGTGACTATGATGCCAACGGCAATCCCACCCGCGTGAGCGAAGGGCTGGAAGGCACGCCGCGCGTCACCGCGCTGGAGTATGATGGGTTTTCCGGCTTCGGCTCGACTTCTTCCCAAAGCCAAGAGAGACACGCCCGCTTCGAGGAAGCTGTTCGAACCGAAAACGTCAGCTCGCGCCTGCGGAGCGGAGTTTCTCGCCTCTCCAAAGTCACCGACCCGATGGGCAACGTCACCACGTTCAACTACGACGCCAATGACAACCTGAAAGTTGTCCGCCAATTCGGCGAGTTGAACGACGTGCCCGGCACGAGTGGCAACATTCGCCTCGCCGAGTCGCGCTTTGAATACGACGGCCTCGACCGCCGTATCCGCACGCACGATCTGTTTTTCAATCCAGCCACGCAGTCTCCCCTCGGCAGCGGCGACGCCGTGTCCTCCTGTGTTCTCGCGCCCAACGGCGAGTGTGTGAGCGTGACCAACAGCCTTGGCCGCACGACGACCTACGGCTACGATACGGCCGGTCGCTCCACCTCCGCTCTCAGCGCGGGTGCCATCGCCGGCATCGTCGTTGCCCGGGACGCGTGTGGCAACGTGACCGGCAGTACCGAGACGGAGCTCTCCGCTCTTGGCGGCCCGCCGCAGGTGTTCTCCACCACCTATGCCTACGACAGCTTGAACCGCTGCGTCGGCACCGGTGACAACGTCGGCAACACCTCCACGTGCGCCTATGATTCGCTCGACCGCGGCGTCCGCGTCACCGACCCGAACGGCAACGACACCACTTACGCCTATGACCTGCTGGGCAATTGCCTAGCCAGCGCCGACTACGCCGGTGCGTCGTCCGGCACCAAGCCCGTCGTCGTCCGGACCCGCCATACGGCTTACGACACCAGCTCGCGCCGCTTGGCGTCCACCGATCCCAACGGCAACACCACCGGCTACGCCTACGATACGCTCGGCAACTGCACCAACGTTGTCTATGCCGACGGCACCCGTATCCAAAAAACATGGCTTCCGGCCAACTTCAGGATGATCGAAACCGATCCCAACGGCACGACGGTCACAAACATTTACGATCTGTGCGACCGCCTGATTCACCGCGACATCGCCGCGCGCGGTGGGGCCGTGGCCACCACGACGTTTGAAACCTTCGCCTACGACGGCAGTTCCCGGCTCGTGCTGGCCAACAACGACGTCTCCAGTTTGAGCTTCAGTTACGATTCGTTGGGTGACTGCACCGGCGGTTCGCAGGACGGCCTCGCGCAATCCGCCGCCTACGACAGCGAAGGCAACCCGCTTTCACTGACCTACCCGAGTGGTCGCGTCGTCGCCTATGCCTACGACGTGCTGGATCAGGTCACGAACGTCTCCACCTCCGCCAACGGCGTTTCGCATCCGCAGCTCGCGCGCTTCGCCTACGCCGGGCCCGGCCGTCTGGCGGGCATAGCCCGCGACAATGGTCTCATCACGCGGTTTGACTGGAACGGCCTCGCCAATCCCGCGAACAGCGCGGGCGATTATGGCTGGCAGGAAGTGAGCCGAGTCCGTGACGGTTCTGTGGCGTCACCGGCCCTGGTCTGCGATGTCACCAACACTTACAGCCGGGCCCAGTCGAAACTCACGCGGGCCGATGCAGGCCGCAGCAGCCTGACGCTGACCTACGACGCGCTGGAGCAACTGGTGGAGTCCAAGGTGCATCTGACGGGCTCCCCGGCGCTCGACGCCGTGTATGAGTTTGACGCTGTCGGCAATCGTTCGCACGTCATCACCAACGGTGTCCTCATGACACCGGATTACGCCATGAACAACAACGGGGAGGCCCCGTTTGATCTCTTCATGAACCGTTACACCACCACGCCGTTTGGCGCGCAAAGTTATGACGCCAACGGCAACCTGATTGTGCGCGCCAGCGCGGCCAGTCCGACCTTCTATTATTATGACTACGCGGACCGGCTCGTGGAGGTGGACGCCGTGGGCACATTGGGCACCGTCGGCCCGGTCGCCACGTTCACCTACGACGCCCTCGGCAATCGCATCAGCAAGACAACCTATCCCGCCTCGCCGGCGGCGCCGGTGACGATGCAATACGTCAATGACGTCGTCGGATATAAAGATGGCGAAGATGGTGTGTCGCACACCCGTCCCGGCAACCATAAACCCGGAAGAATGAGAATCCTCGAAGAACGCAGCGGCGGACAAGTCACCCATCTGTGGTGCTGGGGTCCAAGCTGCCGCGCCGGCGGAGATTTAAACCGAGACGGAATGCCGGATGTGGTGGTGGCCTTCACCGCCACTGGCGCCCCTCACTATTATCACTGCGACGACCTCGGCAATGTCCTCGCCCTCACCGACGCCGGCGGCAATGTGCTGGAGCGTTACGCCTACGACGATTACGGCGCGGTGACGTTCCTCACAAGCGACGGCACCCCGACCGGCGCGGCGGCGTCCGCCGTCGGCAACCCCTATTGCTGGGGAGGGCTGCGCCTTGACTCGGAGACCGGCCTGCAAAACGACGGCGGTGGCGGTTATTATGACCCGAATACAGGTCGCCCGGTGGGCGAAACCCTGAAAGCGAAAATCACAATCCGGGTCGAGAGGCACGAAATTGCCATGCTGTCAGGCGGAACATCCTCCGGTAACAACCCGTGGACGGGCGGCAACAACCCTCTTGTGAACAGGATCATTCCCTACTCGCCATTCAATAAAGTCAAGGACCACTCTTACGTCGGCCACGTCACCTTGTTGAAATGAGCCGGGCGGACGGACGCTTGGCCTATACGACGATCAGACGAAGGCGGTCAGAAAACGGTCGGCGGATAATGTGCGGATTCCCGTCGCACGGTCTGCATAGTCGATGCCGCTCTCTCGGCAAACCTGATACCGGTGCGGTACGCGCAACGCTTCGGCGAACGCCACCAGAGACGGCATTTTTTTCTCCGGTGCGGACTTCGCCTCCACAAGCAGCCAAGGTTGCTTTTCCCACACCACGAGAAAACACACGCTCAAAACGCTCCTTTTGCCACCTTCGCAAGGTCCGCTCCGACTCCGCGAAAAGCGGCTCAGGGAACCCTCCCCAGCGCATCAGACGCTCTAAGCTTGGAGACGGTTGCGCAAACCGCAATTCAGGCGGCTGATTCGGGAAAGCGTCCTTTGAGACCTTGCGCCCCTCCAGTTCCGCAACGGTGAAAGGGAGCAGCCGGTAATAGTGGAAAGACCATCTTGTCGGACAGGTCAGCCCGGATCGGTCCACCGAGCATGCGCGTGTGTGGTTGTATCATTCGGCATTAGCCTCCATAAAAAACATGATAGTTATGGAGTATAATACCGAATTGTCAACAGCGAAGGGTGAGAAAAATGACGCGATGGCGCGATGAATCACTCGGCGGTGACGCCGATCTCCGCGATCTCGACCGCGTGGGGTTTGTCGGCTGTCGCGCTGAACAGCCACTTGCCGAAGCAGACGCTGATCTCCTCCAGCCGCGAGAGCCGCAGACGCGGCCCGGCCCGTTCGGCATACTCCTTGCCCCATTGGGTAAAGAGGCTCAGTTTGCTGAGCGGGATGTGGACCGTCTGCCACTCGGCGGTCAGCGGCACGACCGTGCCCCACGGCACGCCGTCCGCTTCGATCAGCGCGAGTTCGAAGCCGGTCGTCTGCGGGTCGGCCGCCCGCGCGCGGACATGCAGCACCGCACGCTCGCCGTCGGTCTGCCATAAGTTGGCGAAGCTTTTGCCGTCGCAGGTGACGCGCACCGCGGCGCTTTCGTGATCGCCGCTGAACGACTCGACGCCCAGGTGGACTCCCGCGCGGCCCGCGTCATCCGCCACGCGCCAGCGCCGCAGCACGCCCGTCCAGTCGCACGCCCGCAGGCAGGCGTCGACGTCAAATAGATTCCACGGCGTTGCCCCGTCCGCCGCCAGCAGCGGCAGGGCCGGCTCAAGCGGGACCCACTCGACGGAAGCGAGGTCGAAGACTTGACGTCCGGGGCGTTCGTCCCTCCACAGCCAGGAGCCCGTCAGCACGCTGATCTGCTCGACCTCCTCCCACTTGAACGCCTGTGCGGACGGCAGCCCCCAAAGCGCCACCATGTCGGCTAGCGGGACCAGCTGTTCACTCCAGCCCGCGCCGGCCCGCAGGTTGCAGCCAAGGCCTTGGCCGTTCTTCATGCGGAAGCCGAGCTCGACCTTTGTTCCTTCCGCGCTGCCGGACGACACGATGCGGAGTCCTGCGCGGGGCGTGCCGGGCACGCTGACGCGGGAAGATAAAGCCAGCGTGTATCCGGCGACCGACGCATTCTCGCTGATGCCATCGACCACCAGCCGGACCGCGCGCGAGCCGGGTGCGCGGCCCTCGACCAAGGAGACCCCCGTCGTACAACTGCCGTTCTGACAGACGCTGAGGCCTGCCGAGGCGTCGGCCCTCAGCGGCACTCGCAACAACGGCACCGCAGGCGCGGAAGTCGGGAACCAGCGGATGTCCAGACTTGTTGCGTCAGGATACACGGAGGTTCCGGCCGGGCCCGCCGCAAGGAAGGAGACCCTCCACGTTCCCGGAGTCAGCGCATCGCCCGGCACAGTTGCCGTATAGCCGGTGCCGTTTGTCGGAAGCATCTGCACGTCCCGCACGTTGTTCTCTTTTGAGACGAGCCGGGCGGACACATTCGTGGCAAATACGGCATCGGCCCGAAGCGCGAGCGGCACGCCCGCCCGCCACTGCGGGGTGATCGCGGCGCGGATGACCGGCAGGCCAACCGCATCGGGCCGGGGCGCGAGATAGCGCGGGGCCGACGCCGTCACCTGACGCAGGACAGCCTCTTTCGGAACCCCGCTCTTGCGTGTCAGCAGGTAGTCGCCGGGCGGCACTTCGAAGGTGCCATTCTTGACTTTAGACGACGGGCCACCCGCCGCTTTTCCGTCGAACGGGCGCACCGTGAACGACTCGCCCAAGTCCTGCAGGCGCAGGGTCATGGCATGCTGGCCGGGGATCACGCGGACCTTGACTTCGGTCGTGCCGGAATACGGATCGGCCACGGTGAACACGTCGGGGTAGAGCTGTAGGCGCCACACGCCGGGTGCCGCGCGGTCGAGGAAATAGGCGCCGCTGCCGCCATACGCTGCGACCGGAGAGGTTCCGCAGCCCCAGACGCGCGTCAGCGCCTGAGGCTTGGTCGGCGGCGTGGCGGTCGTGTTGCTGTAAAGGAACGTCTCGTCCGTGACCAGCTCAGAAAAGTCGGCCTCGGCGGAACTGCGGAACGGCGGGAAAACGGCGGCTTCGGGCAGCGTGCCGAAGGGCGTCCCGCGCGGCACGCGCCTGAACACCTCCGCGGCGATGGCCAGCGAAAGCGCCTTGCCCGGCGTGTAGACCAGGTTCAGGTGATGCGTCATCCAGTTGTGATTGACCGACGCCAGCGGCAGCGGGTCGTACTGGAACTGCGAGGCGACTTGCACGCCTTCGGAGCGAAAGAACTTCGCCATGGAGGGATACATGTGCGAGCCCGGCACATCCGCCGCGTCGAACTCGTAGACCATGCGCGATTTGCGGGCGATGGCGTCATTGGGATCGAGGCAGGAGCCGCGCGCTCGGCTCAGCTGCGGACCTTTCAGCGCCCGGCCGGAGGCGAGCCCGGTGGGGTAGCTGGAGCAGGTGACGCCGTCGATCCGAGCCGCGCCCGCCGCCTGATTCCGGTTTTGCCAGGAGTTGTAATAGATGGGCTTCGCCGTGCCGCCCGAGCGCAGCGCGTCGGCCAAGGTGTTGATGTACTCGGTGACGAGCGCGTCCGGCGTGTCCTTGGGATAGATCGGTTCGTTGATGCACTCGAACGCCAGCACGCACGGGTCGTCGGCGACGCGTTTGCCGGTGTAGCGGTTCACATGTTCAACGAACTGCTTGAGAAAGCGGCACTGGAGTGCCCACGCCTGACGGTTGGTCGTCATCTGGGGCATGGTATAAAGATCCGAGAAGCCGTGGGTTTGTCCGGCCGTGGCGTCCCACCAGGCGATGGGGGTGAGCACCGTGTAGAGCCCGCTGCGGCGGCACTCGTCGACCACGAAGTCCAGCAGATCCAGATGCGCGTTGTCGACCAGGTTGCCCTCGGCGTCGCTGAACTCGCGGTCGAAGCAGTGGATGCGGATGCAGCCGAGGCCGAGGCGGCGGAAATGGGCCACGTCGTCGCGGATCACCTGCTTGTGGTCGAGTCCGAGCTTCGCAATTGCGGCGTAGTCCATGGTGAACGGCGTGTAGTAGTTCACGCCCACGAGCGCCACCTCGCTGGCGTCGTCGCTCCAGCGCAGCACCCCTTCGGCATCCACCCGCGCGAGGCGGTCGGCCTCGGCGAAACAGCCGCAGGCGAGTCCAAGGCACACACTTGCAATCACGGTTTTCATCGCGCCCCCCTTGTCGGTAACTTAAACGGATTAAGATTAAGATCAGGATTAGGATTAAGAGGAATCGAGACCCTTCGTAATCTTAATCATAATCGTAATCTTAATCGTCAAATAACGTTACCCTCCATCGTTTGTTCGCGGCGCAGCCGCGCGGTCTGTTTACCTACAACTTGGCCATTTTGTCGCACTTAAGCCCTGTTGAAAACGGTAGGGTGGTTTCGCCGAAACCGCCGCAGACGGCTCGGCGAGCCGTCCCTACCATGCATCCGCACCCTTCGTTGAAAAAAGTTACCAATCGGTTTGTTCCCGGGACCCCTGGCGGCGGGCTTGTGTCTAAGGGGCATTGAAACACAAAGATGAGAAGGCACCAAGAAGAAAGGCAAGCAATTCTAATTATGGCAAGGAAGCGCCTCACGGCGCCACAAACGTAAGAAAGCCTAGGGAATCCGTTTGTAGTGTGCCCGTAAGGGCATTCTTCCATGGCATGCAAAGCCATATTTAGAATTGCTGGCCTGCCTCTGCTCAGCATTGCAATGCGTATAACAAATCTGTTATATTAACGGCATGCGGATCAGGAAACCCCTCGTGATACTTTCGGGCGAAATCAAAACGCCTCCGTTCAGCGAGGATGCACGTATTGAGGCCGGGGTCTTGCTTGGGGTGCTTCAAAGTGATCGACTTGTGTGTGGAACGGCTGAAGGCTTTTGACCGTCTGACAAAGAGGTGATTTCATGGATACGAAGAAACGGAAACAACTGGAAGTCGCAGGCTACAAGATTACCGATTCGGCGGAATGGCTGGGGCTGACACCGCAGGAACAGGCGATTGTGAACATGCGCGTCAATTTCGCGCGTGAAATTGAACGCGTGCGCAAGGCGTCCAACATCACCCAACAGGAACTCGCCGAGAAAATCGGAACCCGGCAGTCCGGCGTGGCGCGGATGCTGAACAATCCGGCATCCGCCACGATCGACAGCCTCATCAAAACGCTGCTTGCCCTCGGAACATCACCCAAGCGCATAGCAGCGTTAATCTGAAAGTCCGCCGCGCGGCTGCGCCGCGAATGAACGAGAGGGTAACGCTGGTAGGGACGGTTCCCCGAACCGTCCGCCGGTCATTGCCACGCGGACGCCTCGGGGAGGCGTCCCGTTGAAGTTATGGACGAGCCCGCCGCCTGCGGAGCGGGAATAAACGTTACGGGTAACGCTGGTAGGGACGGTTCCCCGAACCGTCCGCCGGTCATTGCCACGCGGACGCCTCGGGGAGGCGTCCCTACCGTTAAAGCACATGATCAAATCACGGCAGCGAAACCTTGACCCGGAAGAAACGGCTGGCGGCATTGGTGGTGCCCCACGCGCCTTCGGTCAGACTCGCCCGGCCCTCGACCGTATACACGCGTGCCGTGCCGAGATTCGGTGTCCACGTCACATGC
>JANYBJ010000235.1 GCA_025360845.1 bacterium | reverse complement strand
CTGGACGCGCAGGACGGCAGCGCCACGCTGCTGCACGATGAGGGCAGCGGGGACGTCGGCTGTTTCGACCCCATGCCGCTGGCGGCGAGAGCCCGGCCCGGCGCCGTGACCGTCCCCCGCAAGTATGACGACACCCCGGGGCGCTTCTACGTGATGGACGTCTACAAGGGCACCCACATGGCGGGCGTGGCGCGCGGCACGGTCAAATATCTGCGAGTGGTCGAGTCGCCCGAAAAGCGCTACTACAGTAACCAGGCCTGGAGCGGTCAGGGCATCGAGGCTCCCGGCGTGAACTGGGACAGCTTTGAGACCAAGCGCATTCTCGGCACGGTGCCGGTCGAGGCCGACGGTTCGGCGCATTTCCTGATTCCGCCGCGTACCTTCGTCTTCTTCCAACTGCTCGACGCGGACGGCATGATGGTCCAGTCCATGCGCTCCGGCACGGTCATCCAGCCGGGCGAAGCGCAGGGGTGCGTCGGCTGCCATGAGGACCGCAAACTCGCCCCGCATCCCTCCGGCGTGCGGATGCCCGCCGCGTTTCTGCGCGAGCCCGACACGCTGAACGGCTGGCAGGGCGCGCCGGCGAAGATGTTCAACTATCTCGCCGAGGTGCAGCCCGTGTTCGACGCGAAATGCGTGAGCTGCCACGACTACGGCGGCACGGGCGCGGCGAAGGTGGTGCTCGCCGGCGACAAAGGCTCCTGCTTCAACGCCTCTTATGTGGAACTCTGGCGCAAAGGCTATACGGGCGCGATCGGCGCGGGCCCGGCGGCGATCCGGCCCGCCAAGAGCTGGGGTTCGTACGCCAGCAAGCTGGTGCAGACGATTCAGGGGACGCACACCAACCGCGTGACGCTCACGGCCGCTGAGTTCAACCGCATCGTGACCTGGGTCGATCTCAACGCGGTCTACTATCCCAGCTACGCCTCCAACTATCCCGACAATGCGGGCGGGCGCTCGCCGCTGACCTTCGCCCAGTTGAGCCAGCTTGCGGCGTACACCGGCGCGAACGTCTACAGCGCCGACAGCGTCAAGGGCGTGGGCGAACTGATCTCGTTCGACCGGCCCGAGAAGAGCCCGTGCCTGAGCGGCGTCACCGGCTCTAACTACACGCAGGCGCTGGCGCTGATTCAGGCGGGGCAGGCCGCGCTCGTCGTGAGGCCGCGCGAGGATATGACCAACTGCGTCCTGATGAATGCGACCGATGTGTGGCGCGAAGACAAATATCAGCGGCGACTCTGCCGCGAGGCCATGAACCGCGCCGCCGTCGCCGCCGGGGCTAAAGTCTACGACGGTCAGGCGCTGCTGGCGATCGCGAACAGCCCGCCGCAAGGTCTCGACGGCACCTCTGCTATGATCAACGGTCAAGTCGTCTACACGGTCAGCAACGAGCCAGCCGCCGTTTACATCGCTTGGGGCTCGCGGGATGCGGGCGACAGCACCAGCCGCTGGGAGCATGTCGCGAGCCTCGGGTCACAGGGCGTCGGCCCGTTCTCCTTCACGTTCACCGGCCTGCCGCCCGGACGGCCGGTTGTCTTCCGGGTGTTCGCCTTCAACAGTCAGGGCGTGGTTTCCTCACACGTCAGCACGGCTTTCGACACGCTCTCGCTTCTCGGTCAGACACCCGTCGCCCTCACGTTCATGTGGAGCGCCGGGCTCACGGGCGCGGCGGCGGACGGGTCCGGCGCGTGGAACACCGCAACCTCGAATTGGGTCGGATCAAACGGCTCGCACGCCGTCTGGAGCAACCTCATCGGCGATACGGCGGCCTTCGGCGCGGGCGGGACGGCGGGCACGGTGACGCTCGACGCGGCCGGCCTGACGGTCGGTGGGCTGCTCTTCAACGCGGGCGTGACGGGAACCTACACGCTGTCGGGCGGACCTCTGACGTTGACGAACGCGCCTGTGTTCGCGCTGAACGCCCCTGCGGTCATCCGGTCGCCGATTACCGGCGCGGCGGGGTTTGTCAAAACGGGTGTGGAAACGCTGACCCTTGCCGGCGCAAACACGTACGGCGGCGTGACCGCCATCGAAGAGGGCGTCGTGAAACTTTCCGCGCAGGCCCCCGCTTTGCCGGCGGCCACGCTCCGGCTGGACGCGTCGAACGCGATGAACCTGTATGCAAACCCCGACGGGACCGGCGCGATTACGGCGCCGGGGCAGCCGGTCGGTTTCTGGGAGGATCTCAGCGGCAACGGCACCCCCGCGCTCCAGGGCAACGCCTCCAGACGACCCACGTATGTGACCGGCGTGACGGCGTTCAAGGGCCTGCCCGTGCTGCAGTTCGACGGCGTGGATGACGACATCACCAGTGCGCTGAACATCAACCAGGCGAGCATGCCCAATATGACGCTGGTGATGGCCTACCGCCAGGTGGCGAAGACCCCCAACGGCGGTTTGTGGGGGCACGACAACGGCGGGTGGGACCGTCTCCAGCTTCTGAACTTCGCGAACGGCGGGCAGTACGACGGGTATCCGATCGCGGTGGCCGGCGACCGCGCGCCGGTGAACGGGATGAACACCAACGACGTTTTGATTTACACGGCGGTTCTGAGAAACGGTGTGTCCAACGGCTCCTACGTCTTCATCAACGGGCAGTCAGATGCGACCCATGGGCTGCCTGCCTTCACGTCGTCCGAGGATTCAGGATTGGCCTCGCTCACGCTGGCCAACATCAGCCCCGGCAACGGTGGTTACCGCGGCAAGGTCCAGATCGGCGAGGTGCTGGTCTATGACACGGCGCTGAGCGATGCCGAGCGTAAACAGGTGGAGGGCTACCTGAGAGACAAATGGCAGGCCTCCGCCAATCCGCTGTCGTTCGACTCTCTTCGGCTCCGGCTAGACGCCTCCGACGCCTCGACCCTGTTCACAAACGTGACCGAGACCGGTGCGGTCGCGGTTTCGGGGCAGCCGGTCGGCTACTGGGGCGACCTGAGCGGTAACGACAAGCCCGCCCTTCAGGCGGTGGAGTCCCGTCGTCCGACCTATGTGGCCGGAGTGGCCGGGTTCAACGGCCTTCCCGCTCTCCAGTTCGACGGCGCGGACGACGACATCACCAGCGCGCTGAACATCAACAGGGCGAACATGCCGAACCTGACGCTGGCGGTGGTCTACCGGCAAGTCGCGAAGACGGCCAACGGCGGGCTGTGGGGACACGACGATGGCGCCTGGGACCGTTTCCAGCTTCTGAACTTCACGGCCGGTGGGCAGTACGACGGGTATCCGATCGCCACCGACGGTACCCGCGCGCCGGTGAACGGGATGAACACGAACGGCGTTGTGTTCTACACGGCGGTCCTTAAAAACGGCGAGGCCAACGGCTCCTACGTCTACATCAACGGCTTGTCCGACGACGCCCACGGACTTCCCGCTTTCACCTCCTCCGAGGACGTCGGGCTCGCCTCGCTGACGCTGGCGAACATCGCGCCCGGCGGCGGATACCCCGGCCACGTGCAGGTCGGCGAGGTGCTCGTCTTCGACGCGGCGCTGAGCGACGGCGAGCGCGGCAGCGTTGAAAACTATCTGCGGAAGAAATGGCTGAGAGTGGATAGCCCCGTCGCAGGGGAGGCGGGTCCGATTCTTCCCGCAAACGGCGCGGTGCGGGTTGCCGCGGGTGCGGCGTTGGATTTGGGAGGCCTGTCGCAAACGGTGTCTTCCGTGAGCGGTGACGGCGCGGTCTCCAACGGTCTTTTGACGGTGACGGCATCGCTTGTGCCTGGCGGCACCAACGGGATCGGTGCCCTCACGCTTCCTGGCATGACTGGTCTTGCGGGCGCGACGTTGCTGGCCGACGTGGCGACGGACGGAACCTGCGATCAGTTGACCGTCGCCGGAGACCTCTCGCTGGAGGGTGTCCTGCTGCAGGTGGCGGATTCCCGTCTCTTGAATATTCGTAAGCGGTATACGCTGGTCACCTGTTCAGGCAGCTTGACAGGTTCGTTCATTGCGGCCGACCTTCCCGACGACTGGCGCGTCCGCTATGACCGCACACCGGGCGCAGGATCGGCAACGGTGTACTGGGCGTCGCACGCGACGGTGTTCAGTGTGAGGTAGAAGGATCGACGAGTTTGCGATAACAAAAGGAGTCTCAATGAAAGCAAAGATGGCAGGAAGATTCATGGCGGCAGCAACGGCATTCGTGGTGGCGGGCCTGGGCCTCATGGTGCCCGGTCTTTTGCAGGCGGCGGACTATACGTGGGACGGCGCGAACGACACGTGGGCGTCTGCCCATTGGTTGCCGGGAAATGTCGCCGGGCCGACCGCAAGCGGCGACACCGCAGCGATCAGCGGCGGAACCGTCAGCTTCGCGCAGCACGACACGTTCGGCAACGCCAATACGACCTCGTCGCCCGTGATCACGATTGGCACCGGTGCCACCCTGGCCAGCGGCGGTTGGTTCACAACGGTGTGGGGCCTGAACTTAGCCGGGGGCACGCTTCTGGCCAACGGCGGAGCGAACCCGTCGTACCCCGCCTTTCAACTCGCGGGTTCGCTGAACGTAACCGGCACGCGTGCTTCCGAAATCAACGTCGGTGGCGGGGTCAACAACAGCGTCAATGTCGGTGGCAGCGGAAATACCGCGCTCACACTTGACGTGGCCGATGTCACGCACGACGCCAATGCCGACCTGACCGTCAACACCGCGTTGCAGAATTCGCCTCATGGGGCCGGGTCGTTGATCAAGACCGGCGCGGGCACGCTGCTCCTCAGCGCCGTCAATACCTATACCGGTTCGACGATCGTCAACGGAGGCGCGCTCAACATCGCCACCAGCGGGGCTCTGCTCGGCACCGGCTTGGTCAATCCCGTCAGCGGCGGCGTCCTGACGATTGCCGGCACAGTCACCGTCGCCGACAACGGCGCGTTCGCCGTGGGCAACGGCACCGCGGGTTTGGGCACGGTCAACATCGAGACCGGCGCCGTGGTTTCTATCGGTGGCGGCAGCGGCGGCTTTGTCGGCCGCACCTATATCGGCGGCAAACTGGATGGTTCAGGCGTCTTGGGGACCGGCACGCTCAACATCAACGGCGGCGCCCTCAATGTGGCCGCCGGCGGCAGCGGGGTCGCTGGCGACGCCAGCCGATTCTGGCTCAACGCGTGGGGCGGCAGCGGCAGCACGCTCAATCTCAACGGCGGCACGCTGAGCACCGCGCGTCCCATCGCCAATGGCAGCGACACTCCGGCCTTCTTCAATTTTAACGGCGGCACGCTGCAGGCCGCCGCCGAAGGCGTCAACATCCTGGATGGCGTGGGCCCGTTGACGGTCACCCTCCAGTCGGGCGGGGCGACCATCGACAACAACGGCTTTAACGCGGCTGTCATTCCGGCCATGGGCGGAGCCGGCGGCCTGACCAAACTTGGCTCCGGCACGCTAGCCCTCAATGGCGCGAGCACCTTCAGCGGCAACCTCGTCATCAGCGGCGGAACGGTGAGCGACACCCTTGCGGAGAATACGGGCACCCCGGCCGCAACCTCGCTGGGCGACATGACGGCCGTCGGGCGGCAGGTCCAAGTCAATAGCGGCGCAGCCCTGCAATTCTCCTGCAACGATCCGATCGGCAGCGCCACCGTGATGCAGAACGCCTCTTTCATCGTCGACGGCGGGACGGTCGATCACGGCAGCTACTTCGTGACCCTGCCCGACATCACGCTCAGGAACGGAGCGACGCTCACGGGCGGCAACGGCGTTGTCGGGAACTACCAAACCTTCAACCTGATGGGCAGCGTGACGGTCTCGGGAACAGCCGGCTCAACGATCGCCACCGCCGGTTCTGATCTGACCGGCGTTCACTTGGGTAGCGGCAACGTCAGCTTCATCGTGAATCCGACGGGCCCGGGCCCCGATCTGACGGTGAGCGCGCCGCTGATGAACAGGCCCGGCTCTCTGGCCGAGTCCGGCTTCACCAAGACCGGCGCGGGCACGATGGTGCTCGCGGCCGCGAACACCTACAGCGGCACAGCGACGGTGAATGAAGGGATCGTGGTTGCGCAGAGCGCGGCTGCACTGCCCGGCTACAAGGTCTCACTCGCGGCTGGCGCGGGCCTGTCGGTCGGCGTGGGGAACTGGTCGGATGGGGAGATCGCCGCGCTGATCGGCACCGGTGTCTACGGCGCAGGCACGCTGTTCGGGTTCGACACGACGGCCGGCAACTATGTTTACGACGGCCGTCAGTTCAGCGTGCCCGCCGCCGCGGGGTTGGTCAAGACAGGCCCCAAGCAGCTCACGATTTCCGGCGACAACACCTATGCCGGGAATACGTTCCTGAGAGCCGGCACGACGGTGATCGACGGGGGCACGGTTTCCAACGCCGCATATTTTGATGTCGGTGCCGTCAACAGCCCCGCGTCGTTCATTTTCAGCTCGGGCTCCGTTACGGCCGGCAGCCAGTTCGTGATCGGCGCGCACGGCACCAGCAGCGGGGTGCAGAGCAGCGGAACGTTGCAGGTGAACGGCTGGTTTTACGTGGGCGGGTACGGTGAGGGGACCGGGGTTGGCACCTACACGCAGCTCGGCGGCAGCGTGACGGCGACAAGCGGGATGCACTTCAACGGCGGCGGGCCGAATTCGGGGGTTTACGATCTGGCCGGCGGCACGCTGGCGTTGTCCCACTTGGAGAGAGGTCTGACGGGCTCGGGTACGGGCACATTCAATTTCAACGGCGGCCTGTTGAAGCCCCTGGCGTCGTCGGGGAGCTTCATGCAAGGACTGACTGCGGCGAACGTGCAGCTCGGAGGAGCGCTTTTCGACACCGTCGGTTTTGATGTCACCGTCGGCCAGCCCCTGCTGCATGATGCCGCACTGGGCGCCTCTTCCGATGGCGGACTCACCAAGCTCGGCGCCGGCACGCTGACGCTTGCAGGCGCGAGCACTTATAATGGCACTACAACAATCAGCAGCGGCGCGCTGCGGCTGGGGGTGGCGAACGCGATCGGCACGAGCAGCGCGGTGCATGTTGCGGGTGGCGTCTACGATTTGGGCGGCTTCACCGTGGCCAACGGAGCCGTGACACTGAGTTCGGGCTCGATCATCAACGGCACTCTGAACGCCTCTTCTTTTGCGCTGACCGGCTCGGGCTCTGTCCAGGCCAACCTCGCCGGAGGCGGCCTTGCCAAGAGCGGCGCGGGAACTGCCGTGCTGTATGGGGATAATGCCGGTTTGGGAGAGACTTCGGTGACGCAGGGCACTCTAACCTTATCCAAACTCGGGTTTGCGGATTGCCGGCTCCGGCTGGACGCGTCGGACATCACGACGCTGGCCGCGAACGCGGACGGGACAGGCGCGGTCACGGCCTCGGGGCAGCCGGTCGGCTACTGGGGCGATCTGAGCGGCAACCACAAGCCCGCCTCGCAGGCGGCTGCGGGGCGCCGGCCCACCTATGTGACGGGCGTGTCCGAGTTCAACGGCCTGCCCGTGCTCCAGTTCGACGGCGCGGACGACGACATCACGAGTCTGCTGGACATCAATGCTGCGAACATTCCCAATCTGACGGTCGTGATGGTCTGCCGGCAGGTGACGTACAAGTCGAACGGCGGGCTGTGGGGGCACGACGATGGCTTGTGGGACCGCTTGCAGCTTTTGAATTTCCAAGGTATCGTCGGAGACAATAACATCGCGGGGAATAATAATTCCATCACGGTGAAGGGCATGGATACCAACGCCGTTCTGATCTACACCGCGAGCCTTAAGAACGGTGTGGCGAACGGGTCGTACGTGTACGTCAACGGCGTGTCCGACGGCGCCAGCGGCCTGCCTGCCTTCACATCGCAAGAGAACACCACCGGCAACGCCTCGTTCACGTTGGCGAACATTTCCGCCGGGAACGGTTACCGCGGCAACATCCAGATCGGCGAGGTGTTGGTTTACGACACCGCGCTGAGCGACGTCACCCGCCGCAATGTGGAAGCCTATCTCCGCAACAAGTGGCTGGGCGCTTCCGATCCGATCGCGCCCTCCCTGCCGCCGAACGGCGCGGTGCAGGTCGCGACGGGCGCGGTGCTGAATCTCGACGGCGGCTCACACACGGTGGACTCGGTCAGCGGCGGTGGCACGGTCATCAACGGCACGCTGGCCGTGACGGGCACGGTGGCGCCCGGAGGCGCGAATGTGATCGGCACGCTGTCGCTCGCCTGCGCCGCCACCTTGAACGGCGCGACGCTGCTGGCCGACGTGGCGGTGGACGGCTCGCATGACCAGTTGGCCGTGTCCGGCGACCTGTCGCTGAACGGGCTCACGCTGCAGGTTGCGGAACTCGGGCTTCTGAACACGCGGCAGAGCTACACGCTGGTCACCTGCACCGGCACCCTGACGGGCTCGCTCGCAGCGACCAACCTGCCCGAGAACTGGATTCTTCAGTATAACCGCACGCCGGGAGCGGGGTCCGTCCGGCTTGTCTGGGCTCCGCGCGGAACGATGATCCGCGTGCTGTAAAAACGGTTTTCCGGGCATCGCAAGCGACGGTGCCCGGAGTGAGGTAATGGTAAAAACAGGAGATGGGCTCATGCAAGACAGTCAACGGATGAAGCAGGAATGGTTCCGCCGCATGGTTCGGCGGATGGCGGCGCTGTGGGTGACCGCGGCGGCTGTTTGGACGGGAAGCGTGTTTGCGGACACCTACACGTGGAGCACCGGCACCACAGGAGCTGCGGTGGACGGCGCGGGCACCTGGGACACCGCTTCGCAGAACTGGGTCGGCGCGGGTGACGCGCATTCGGCGTGGAACAACGCCAACGGCGACACGGCGGCTTTCGGCGTGGGCGGAACAGCGGGCACGGTGAACCTCGATGCGGGCGGCATCACCATCGGCGGGCTGATCTTCAACTCCGGCGTGACGGGAGCGTACACGCTGAGCGGCGGGCCGCTGACGCTGACGGGCGCGCCGGTCTTCGCGGCGGCGGCCCATGCGGTCATCGGGTGCGTCCTGACAGGCTCTGCGGGATTCACCAAAACGGGTGCCGGCACGCTGACCCTGACCGCCGCGAACACCTACGCGGGCGGGACGACGGTCAACGGCGGCACGCTGGCGCTCTCCGGCGGCGACAACCGTCTGAGCACAGGCGGGAACATTTGGCTCAACAGCGGCACGCTCGATCTGGGCGGGAACAGCCAGACGCTGAACGACGCGGGGCTCGCGATGGCCAACGGCACCGTCCTTCAGAACGGCACGGTCAACTACGGAACGTCGAGGGACTGGAATCCGAACGGCGGCGCGAGCGTGACCTTCGGCGCGGGCGGCGGCCTTGTCACGGGCGGGCGTCTGCTTGTGAACGGCGGCCAGACCCTGACGCTCGCTTCAGGCGCGGGGGTCACGAGTTTCGGCGGGAACGGCCACGGCGTGGCCAACTTCATCGGCGTGGACAACGCCAACGCCAACGCGGTCGTGGTCAACGGCGGCTCGCTGAACTTCACGGGCATGGCGGCCGGCGCGGGATATCTGCGCATCGCCGCGAACGGCGGGCCTTCGGCAGGCACGCTGACCGTGCGCGGCGGCGCGGTGAACGTCGGGCATTCGATGAACATGGGCGCGCATTACGCCAACGGCGTCTCGGCAGCCAACGGCACGGCCACGCTCACTCTGTCGGGCGGCGAGGTGAACGTCGGGACCGGCACAGACACGGCGACCACGTGGGGCAGCCGCGGCTGGCTCTATCTCGGGAATGCCAACGCAGGAACCGTGAGCCGCTCCACGGTCAATTTGGACGGCGGCACGCTCTCGCTCGTCCGACTCGAAGCCGGCGCGTACGGCACCAACACGCTGAACTTCAACGGCGGCACGCTCAAGGCGCGGGCGAACAACCCGACGTTCGTCAACGGCGCGAACCTGGCCTGCAACGTCGGGGCGGACGGCGCGGTGATCGACACGGACGGGTTCACGGCGGGCATCGCCGCGGATCTGGCCGGCATCGGCAGCCTTACAAAGCAGGGTTCGGGTGCGCTGGTGCTGAGCGGCAGCAACACCTACAGCGGCGTCACGCGGGTCGAGGCGGGTACCCTGAAGCTCGACCCCTTGGCGTTCACCGGCCTCAAACTCCGGCTGGACGCGTCGGATGCGTCGACCCTTTTCGCGACTTCCGAAGGGACGGGCGCGATCACAAACTCGGGTCAGAGCGTCGGGTACTGGGGGGACCTCAGCGCAAGCGGCAAGCCCGCGCTCCAGGGCGACGCCGCCCGCCGTCCCGTCTATGTGACCGGGCTGACTGAGTTCAACGGCCTGCCGGTGCTCCAGTTCGACGGCGTGGACGACGACATCACCAGCCTGCTGGACATCAACCAGGCGAACCTGCCGAACATGACGCTGGTGATGGTCTACCGGCAGGTGGCGAAGACGCCCAACGGCGGCCTGTGGGGCCACGACGACGGCGGCTGGGACCGCATCCAGCTTCTGAACTTTTCGGCGGGCGGGCAGTACGACGGGTATCCGATCGCGGGCGCAGGTGACCGCGTTCCGGTGAACGGCATGAACACCAGCGCGACCCTGATCTACACCGCGAGCCTCAAGAACGGCGTGCCGAACGGCTCCTACGTCTACATCAACGGCGTGTCCGACGGCGCCAGCGGCCTGCCCGCCTTCACGTCCTCCGAGGGCTCAGGCCAGGCCTTGCTCACGCTAGCGAACATCAGCCCCGGCAACGGCTACCGCGGCAACGTGCAGATCGGCGAGGTGCTGGTCTTCGACACCGCCCTGAACGATGCCGCACGCGGCAACGTCGAAAGCTACCTGCGGAACAAGTGGCTGGGCGGCTCCGCTCCGGCCCGGCCGGTTCTTCCGGCGGGTGGGGCGGTTCCCCTCACGAACAGCGTGCTCGGCAACCTCAAGCTCCGGCTGGACGCCTCGGATATTTTGAGCCTTGGCGCGGTTGCCGACGGAAGTGGCGCGGTCACCACATCGGGTCAGCCCGTCGGTTACTGGGCGGATCTCAGCGGCAACGGCAAGCCCGCCACGCAAGCGGACGCAGCCCGCCGACCCACTTACGTGACAGGGGTGTCTGAGTTCGCCGGACGTCCCGTGCTCCAGTTCGACGGTGTGAACGACGACATCACCAGCGCGCTGGACATCAACAAGGCGAGTTTGCCGAACATGACGCTGATGATGGCGTATCGTCAAGTAACGAAGACGGCCAACAGCGGACTGTGGGGCCACGACAACGGAGGCTGGGACCGCTTCCAGCTCCTGAATTTCGCGGCGGGCGGGCTTCCGGACGGGAATCCGATCGCCACGGACAACGACCGCGCGCCGGTGAGCGGGATGAGCGCCAACGCCCTCCTGATCTACACGGCGGTACTCAAGAACGGCGTGGCGGGCGGCTCCTACGTCTACATCAACGGCCTGTCCGACGGCACCCATGGACTGCCCGCTTTCACGTCCTCCGAAGACGCGGGGTTCGCCTCGCTCACGCTGGCGAACATCAGCCCCGGCAACGCCTTCCCCGGAAACATCCAGATCGGCGAGGTGCTCGTCTTCGACACCGCGTTGAGCGACGCCGAGCGCGTCAGCGTCGAAAGCTACCTGCGGAGCAAGTGGCAGGCCGTCCCCGGCCGCGTGGAACTCGCCTCCGGCGCGGCGCTGGACCTCGCCGGCTCGGCACAGACGCTGACCTCCGTGAGCGGCAGCGGGACGGTGTCCAACGGCGCATTGACCGTGACGGAGGCGATCACGCCCGCCGGCAACAGCATCGGCAGCATGGGCGTGGCGTCCGCCTCCCTGAGCGGCACGCTGCGGATCGACGTGGCGACGGACGGAACCTGTGACCGGTTGGTCAGCTCCGGTAACCTGTCGCTGGCGGGACTCGCGCTGCAGATCGCGGATCTCAGGCTGCTGAGCAAACAGACGTCCTACACGCCGGTCACCTGTTCCGGCACGCTGACGGGCGCGTTTGTCGCGAACAACCTTCCCAAGGACTGGTATGTTCGGTATGATTATACGCTCGGTAAGGTCACGTTCTATTACGCGGCCCCCGGAACGGTGCTTCAACTGAAGTAGGGAGTAATAAAGGACGCTTATGAACACAGTCAAAGTGATGCTCTGTGCAATGCCGGCGTTTTTGCCTTTCGCCGCGCAGGCGGCGGAGAAGGGAACGTTCGGCTACGATGCGGAATTTGTAGCGAAGGTCACAAAGACCCTCACGCTCAAGCGCGGCGACGCGCAGGTGCTGCTCGCGCCGGCGTATCAGGGCCGTGTGATGACGAGCACGGCCGGCGGCGCCGGCGGCGCGAGCTACGGCTGGCTGAACTATCCGGTGATCGAGAAGGGCGTGCCTAAGCCGGAGGAGGCGAAGGGCAAGCTCGAGGAGCATATCGTTATCTTCGGCGGCGAGGAGCGCTTCTGGATGGGCCCCGAGGGCGGGCAGTACGCGATCTTCTTTGCGCCGGGTGCGGACTATACCTTTGACAACTGGCACACGCCGCCGGTCATCGACACCGAGCCGTTCGAGGTCGTGAAGGCGTCGGACACGGAGGCGACGTTTGCGAAGACGTTCGCGCTCCGCAACCGTCTGGGAACGCTGCTGAACGGCGGCGTCCAGCGCACGGTCCGGCTGCTCGACGACGCGGCCGCGGCGAAAGCGTTCGGTATCACGTTGGGAGCCGGGGCGAAGTCCGTCGCGTATGAAACGGAAAACATCCTGACGAACACGGGCGACAAGCCTTGGACACAGTCCGAGGGGTTGCTCTCGATCTGGCTGCTCGGCATGTACAAGCCGTCGCCGGGCACGACGGTGGTGATCCCGTTCAAGGCCGGCGACGAGGCCGCGCTCGGCCCGAAGGTGAACGACACGTACTTCGGCAAGGTTCCGCCGCAGTATCTGGTCGTGAAGGACAACGTGCTGTTCTTCCGCGGCGACGGGACGCGCCGCGGCAAGATCGGCCTCAGCCCGAAACGCTCGCTCGGCCTCGCGGGCAGCTACGATGCCGACAGCAAGACGCTGAATCTCGTGACGTATAACCTCCAGCCCGCGCCGGCGGGGTTCGTGAACTCCATGTGGGAAACGCAGAAGGAGCCCTTTGCGGGCGATGTGCTCAACTCGTACAACGACGGCTCGCCCGGCGAAGGCAAGCCGCCGCTCGGCCCGTTCTACGAGCTCGAAACCTCGTCGCCGGCCGCGCCGCTCAAGCCCGGCGGGACGATGCGCCACGTCATGCGCACGATTCACATCCAGGGGCCTGAAGCCGGACTCGACGCCATTGCCAAGGCCAAGCTCGGCGTCGGCCTTAAGGAGATCGCGGGGGCCTTCCCGCGCTGACCGGAGCGGTTTGAGAGAGGCGCAGACAGCAGGAATTTGAGATGACGAAAAAAGACGATGCCCGCTACAACGCGCCGAGTTTGGAGCGCGGGCTGGCCATTCTCGAGTATCTCGCGCATCATCCCGGCGGCAAGGGCCAGGTCGAGATCGCACAGGCTTTGAAATGTCCGGTCACCAGCGTGTTCCGTATCACGCTGACCTTGGAAAAGTCCGGCTATCTGGAGCGTGACCCGGAAACCAAAGTGTTCCGGCACACGCAGAAAATGCTGATGCTGGGGCAGCAGGCGCTCTCGGAGACCGACCTCATCGGTTGCGCCTTGCCGGTGATGCGCGAACTGCGGGATGAGCTGGAGGACACGGTCCTGGTCGGCGTGCTGAACGGGACGGAGATCATCGTGCTGGAGCAGGCGCTGGGCTCGCACCTCTTCCGCTTCTCGGTGAACGCCGGACACCGCATCCGGGCCTTCTGTTCCGCGCCGGGCAAGGCGATCATCGCGAATCTGCCTGAGAATCGGCGCGAGAAGGTGATCGCGCAGACGGAGTTCATCCGCTTCAACGCGAACACGATCGCCACGCCACAGGCCTTTCGGAAAGAGCTGCAACGTGTGCTGAAACTCGGCTATGCGATCGACCATGCGGAGGAGTACGCGGGCATCTACTGTGTGGGCGCGCCGGTGTTCGACCGGAGCGGCTATCCGATCGCCTCGATCTGGGTGACCGGGCCCGACATGCGCGTGAAGCCGGAGCGGATACCGAAGATCGGGGAGACGATCCGGGCAGGCGCGATGCGGATCTCGCGGCGGATGGGATACGCGGGATGAGAAGGGCGACCTGCCGGTCGCCCGTACACGTAGGGGCGACCGGTGGGTCGCCCAAAGGAGAGGGAAATGAACGTATTGGATCAATTCAGGTTGGACGGCAAGGTGGCGGTGGTCACCGGAGCTTCCTGCGGTATCGGTAAACGCGTCGCGCTGGGGTATCTGCAGGCTGGCGCCCGGGTGGTGCTTGCGGCGCTCGACGATGGGCATCTCGCCGCAACGCAGAAGGAGCTGCAGCAGACGCACGGTGCGGAGGTGATGGCGGTGGCCTGTGATGTCAGTTCGCAGGTGTCCGTTGCCGACATGGTCAGCCGCGTGATTGCTGAATGGGGCCGGATAGATGTGGCCGTCTGCAACGCGGGCATCGTGACGCTTCGGGGTCTGGACGAGATGTCGCTGGAGGAGTTCGAGCGCATTCAGAAAGTCAACGTCAGCGGTGTTTTCCTGACCGCGCAGGCCTGCGCCAGGCGGATGATCGCGCAGGGCGGCGGAGGCAGCATCATCGTCACGGCCTCGATGTCGGCCCGGGTGATCAACACACCGCAGAAGATCGGCCACTACTGCGCCTCCAAGGCGGCGGCGATGCAGCTGGCGAAGGCCATGGCGGTGGAGTTCGCGCCGCACGGCATCCGCGTGAACAGCGTGAGCCCGGGTTACATCATGACCGAGCTGGTCGAGCCGCTGACCGAATTTCATGAGCTGTGGAAGCCACAGATTCCGATGCGGAGACTGGGTAAGCCGGAGGAGCTGATGGGGCTGTACGTCTATCTCGCGAGCGGCGCGTCGAGCTACATGACCGGATCGGATGTCGTCATCGACGGCGGGTTTACGTGTGTGTAGGGGCAGGGGCGACCCGCCGGTCGCCCGTACGCAAAGGAGATTAAAGATGAGTTCGATTCGGATGAGGCAAGAGGGGTGTTGCTCGGGCAACTGCGGGAGCGGAACCAGCCGCAGGAATTTTCTCCGGGTGTCGGGCGCCGGCTCGCTTGCCTTGCTGGCGTCGCGGCTGCCGGTGATGGCGGGACCGTTTGAGGCGTCGGACTTCGACAAGTTCGTGCCGGCCGATAAGAAGCTGGACCCGGCCTGGGTGAAGTCGCTCTCTGAGCGCGGCGCGCCGACGGTGTACCGGGGAGCCGACCTCAACTATATCGGAATGCCGGTCGGCGGGATTTGCACGGGCCAGCTTTACCTGGGAGGCGACGGCAAGCTGTGGTGCTGGGATATCTTTAATCAAACTGTCGGCACCGGCGACGGCCATTACGCCAAGCCGCCCGAACCCTTTTCGCCCCTCGATCAGTCCTTTGTGCTGAAGGTCGCGGGCAAAGACTTTCCGCTCGACAAGACCGGCTTTAAGGACATCTCATTCCTCGGGCAGTATCCCGTAGGCACGGTCACCTACAAGGACCCCGGCGTGCCTGCGGAGGTGAAGCTGGAGGCCTTTTCGCCCTTTATCCCGCTCAACGCCGGCGACTCCAGCCTTCCGGCAACGGTCCTGCGGTTCACGGTCAAGAACACCTCGGGCGCGGGCATCGACGCGACGCTGTCGGGCGTGCTGGAGAACGCGGTCTGCCTGCAGCACCGTCAGTCTGAGGCGACGCGGCGCAACCGGTGCGTGGCCGGAAACGGCTTTACCTTCCTCGAATGTTCGGCGGAAAAGACCGACCCTGTCGCGGCGCAGCCGCAGCCGGATATTCTCTTCGAGGATTGGCACCTGGGAACCTACGAAGGCTGGACCGCCGAAGGCACGGCGTTCGGCACCGGGCCGGTCAAGAAAGCGGCGATGCCTCCCTACCAGGGCGATGTCGGCGGCGACACCGAGTACGTGGTCAACTCTCACGCGACCGCTCCGGGCAAGGATGTCGGCGAGAAGGACAACGCCCAAGGCAAACTCAAAAGCCGGGCGTTCACGATCACGCGCGACTACATCCGCTTCTGGATCGGGGGCGGCGCCCGCAAGGACGCGACCTGCCTCAACCTGGTTGTCGACGGCAAGGTCGTGAGGAGCGCCACCGGCAAAGACAACAACCGGATGGAGATGCAGAGCTTCGCCGTGCGGGACCTCAAGGGCAAGCAGGCCTCGCTCGAGGTCGTGGACGCCCAGGCCGCGGCCTGGGGGAACGTGGGCGTCGGACGAATCCTTTTCACAGACCAGGCATCCTCTGACGGCGTGTTCGAGGAGTTGCCGGACTACGGCACGATGGGGCTCGCGCTGCTGGGCGCTCCGGCGGAAACGACGTCCGGCGATAAAGCCGTGCCGCTGTCTGAAAAGCTCGTCGGCGAACTCGGGCGGAAGCTGAAGCTCGAAGCGGGGCAGTCGGCCACCGTCACGTTCCTGGTGACATGGTTCTTCCCAAACCTGAACAACATTCCCGACATTCCCGTGCAGGGCCGCCATTACGCGAGCCGCTTCGACTCGGCGCTGACGGTCGCCCGGTATGTCGCAACGAACATGGAGCGGCTGGCCTCGCAGACGCTCCTGTGGCGCGACACCTGCTATGACTCGACGCTGCCCTTCTGGTTCCTGGACCGGACCTTCTTGAACACCTCGATCCTGGCCACTTCGACCTGCTTCCGTTTCGAAGACGGGCGCTTTTGGGCCTGGGAGGGCGTGGGCTGCTGCGCGGGCACGTGCGGGCATGTCTGGCACTACGCCCAGGCGATGGGCCGCCAGTTCCCGGAACTCGAGCGGATTCTGCGCGAACGGACGGATTTCGGCTTGGCGATGCAGCCCGGCGGGGCGATCCGCTTCAGGGGCGAAAACAACGGCGGCCCCGCCATCGACGCCCAGGCCGGGGTGATTCTTCGCTCCCTGCGCGAACACCAGATGAGCTCCGATGACGCTTTCTTGAAGCGCGTCTGGCCCGGGGTCAAGCGGGCGACCCTGTGGCTCATCGCGCAGGACGGCAACGGCGACGGGATTCTCGAAGGCGCGCAGCACAACACGCTGGACACGGACTGGTACGGGCCGGTGGCGTGGCTGAGCGGCCTCTACCTGGCGGCCCTGCAGGCGGCTGCGGCGATGGCGGACGAGATGAAGGACCGCGCCTTCGCGCAGAAGTGCCGCGACATTCTGCAGCGCGGCCAAACGAAAATCATCGCCGAGCTTTTCGACGGCGAGTATTTCTACAACAAGGTGGATCAGAAACATCTCGACACGGTCAACTCCGGCACGGGCTGCGAGATCGACCAGGTGATGGGACAGAGCTGGGCCTTCCAGGTCGGTCTGCCCCGCGTTCTGCCGGAGAAAGAGACGCGCATGGCGCTCAAGGCGCTGTGGCGCTACAACTTCTCGCCGGATGTCGGGCCGTACCGCGAAATCAACAAGCCCGGGCGCTGGTATGCGGTCGCCGGCGAGGCCGGGCTGCTGATGTGTACCTTCCCGCGCAAGGATTGGGATTACGAGAAGGCCAAAGGCGGCGCGGGTGCGGGCGCCTGGGCCGCGATGTACTTCAACGAGTGCATGAACGGCTTCGAGCATCAGGTGGCCGGCCACATGATCTGGGAAGGGATGGTGCAGGAGGGATTGGCCGTCGAACGCGCCGTTCATGACCGCTATCACGCCTCCAAGCGCAACCCGTGGAACGAGGTCGAGTGCGGCGACCACTACGCCCGCTCCATGGCCAGCTACGGGGTGTTTCTCGCCGCCTGCGGTTTCGAGTACAACGGGCCCAAAGGTCAGCTCGGCTTCGCCCCGCGCCTGACGCCCGAGAACTTCAAGGCGCCGTTCACCGCCGCCGAAGGGTGGGGGACCTACAGTCAGAAGACGGAGGGCGGAGGCCAGAGGTCGGTCGTCGCAGTCAAATGGGGCCAACTGAAGGTGCGCACGCTGGTCTTGGCGGCGGCGAAAGCGCCGGCCGGGGTCAAAGTCAAGGTGGGGGACAAGGTGATCGCGGCCACGCTGGCTTATGCGGACGGACGGGGCACGGTCACCCTTGCGGACAGCGTCACGCTGGCCGCCGGACAAACGCTCGAGATCCTGACATGACAGCGCAAGAGATAGCGGGGATGATCGATATCAGCGCGGTGCGGGCGGACAGCACGCTGGAGGAGATCCGACACTCCGCCGAACTGGCGAAGCGGTGCGGGTGCATCTGCGTGTTCGCGCTGCCCGCGCACACGCCTTACCTGATCGAACAGTTGGCGGGCACTCGCGTGTTGGCGGGGGGCGTCGTCAGCTTTCCAGGCGGCGGCGAGACCACGGCCACCAAGGCGGCTACGGCGGCCGAGCTGGTGCGCATGGGGTGCGGCGAGATCGACATGGTCAACAATCTTGCTTGGCTCAAGGCCGGGAAGAAGGAGCTGTATGTGCGGGATGTGCGTGCGGTGGTGGAGGCGGCGGGCGGCCGTCCCGTCAAGGTGATCCTCGAGTGTCACTGGCTGACAGAGGACGAGATCGTGCGGGCGTGCGGGTGGTGCGTCGAGGCGGGCGCGGCGTGGGTCAAGACCGGCACGGGCTGGGCGCCGACCGGCGCGACGCTGGAGAACGTGGCGCTGATGAAGCGGACGGTCGGCGCGCGGTGCCAGGTGAAAGCCGCGGGCGGCGTGCGCGACCTGAACACGCTGCTGGCGATGCATGACCGCGGCGCGCGGCGCTTCGGCATCGGCGTGCGCACGGCGCAGACCATTCTCGAGGCGGCAGCCGGCGGCGAGAGCAGGGCGTCGGAAGAGAGATATTAAGCCTCTTAACCCAAACGGTAGGGACGCCGCCCCGAGGCGTCCGCAGACGGTTCGGGGAACCGTCCCTACCCGTTGAGAAAGACACACACAACCGTGAGTGCGGCTCGGAAAGGATCCCCACATGGCGTTCATTCTCGCATATGATTTCGGGACGGGGGGCATCAAGGCCTCGCTTTACGACGAGAATGGCGTGTGCTTGGCCGACGGGTTCGACGCGTACCCGACGCTCTATCCGGCGCAGGGGTTTCACGAGCAATGTCCTGCGGAGTGGTGGCGGGCGACGGTGACGAGCACGCGGAAGCTGCTGGCCGCGATGCCTGAAGGCACGGCGGCACGGATCGAGGGGATCGGGATTTCGGGGCACAGCCTCGGCGCGGTGCCGATGGACGCGCAAGGCAACCTGTTGCGTGCGGCGGTTCCGATCTGGTCCGACTCCCGGCCGGACACGCAGCCGGCCGAATTTTTCAGAGATGTTTCCGAGTCCGAGTGGTATCTGACGACGGGCAACGGGTTTCCCCCGGCGCTCTATTCGGTCTTCAAGCTGATGTGGTTCCGCGACCACGAGCCGGCGATGTTCGGCCGGATACACAAGGTTCTCGGCACCAAAGACTACATCAATTTCCGGCTGACCGGCGTGATGGCGACGGATCATTCGTATGCGTCCGGCTCCGGCGTGTACGACCTGAAGCGCCGCGCGTACTCGCCGCGCCTGATCGCGGCGGCGGGGTTTGCCGAGACGCTCTTTGCGGAGATTGTTCCCGCCACGCAGGTGCTCGGCACGCTGACGGAGGCGGCCGCAGGCGGGTTGGGGCTGCCCCGTTCGGTCAAGGTCGTGGCGGGCGGCGTGGACAACTCCTGCATGAGCCTGGGGGCGGGCGCCTTCCGCGAGGGACGCGCGTACAACTCGCTCGGATCATCCAGTTGGATCGCGGTCTCGTCGTCCGAACCGCTGCTCGACGTCGTCAAACGGCCCTATGTCTTCGACCATGTGGTGCCGGGCCAATACGTGTCGGCGCTGGCGATCTTCTCTGCGGGGACGGCGTTCTCGTGGGTGCGCGACCAGCTTTGCCGCGACCTCGTGGAGCGGGCCGCGCGCGAGAAGGTGAACGTGTACGACCTGATGACGGTCGAGGCGGAGACCTCGCCCGTCGGCGCGAACGGCGTGCTGTTCAGCCCGACGCTGGCGGGCGGCAATTCGCTCGACGCGACGCCGGCGGTGCGCGGCGCGTTCCTGAACCTGGACCTGCGGCACACGCGTGCGGATCTGTTGCGCGCCGCGATGGAGGGCGTCGCACTGGGGTTGCGCAACGTGCTGGAGGAGCTTCGGCGGCTGACGCCGGTTCAAGAGCCGCTGACTCTGGTCGGCGGAGGTTCCAACAGTCGGTTCTGGCGTCAGGTCTATGCGAACGTGTATCATCTGTCGGTTGTGCGGACCCGCGCCGGGCAGCAGGCGGCGGCGCTGGGCGCGGCGGCGGTCGCGGGGGTCGGCGTCGGCCTGTGGGAGGATTTCGGTATTATTGACGAGATCTCTGCGGTCACGGACCGGAACGAGCCTGCGGAGGAGGACGCCGCCGCGTATGAGCGGCTGCTCGCGAGGTATCAGCGGGCGAGCATGCTGTTGGGGGCGTGGGCGAAGT
>JANYBJ010000223.1 GCA_025360845.1 bacterium | reverse complement strand
CTTGGTCTGAAGCTCAGGCTGACGCGCCATACTCTGCAATCCCGACGCCCAGAGGAGTCCGATCCCCATCCCGGCTCCGATCAGGGTAAGCCCCGCACCGATCGCCGCCGTACTCATCGAGGGCACGGCACTTTTCGCGTTGGTCATCTGCCTGATGACGAAATGATTTACGTCTGACGGTGCGTGCAGAAGTCGCATGTGCCGTGGACGGGGAGAGCGTTGCTATGCCTGAAGTTGAAGCAACTGCGCATTCCGTGGCTGTTGTTCCGGGCGTGCCGGAGGTCATCCAGCGGTTGCCGAGCAATGTGATGCAGGTGTCGGAAACGATGATCCTGCTGACCTGGGTTGTGTTCGGCATTGCGGCGATCTGCCTGCATAAGATGCTCTGGAAGCCGATTCTGCGTGCGGTGGACGGGCGCGAGAGGTCGATCAGCGACGCCTTGGACGGAGCGGAGCGCGCCCGTAAGGAGTTGGTGGAATCCGAGGCTCGCGGGCGGCAGGTGGTGGCGAAGGCGTCGGAGGAGGCGCGTATCACTGCCGAGCAGGCGGCCCGCGATGCGGCTGCGGCGGTCGCCCGGGCTGATCGGGCGGCCAAGGAGGTCGCTTCGCGCAGGTATGCCGACGCGGAGCGCGAGATCGAGGCCGCGCAGCGCCAAGCCTCCGAGACCGTGCGCCGTGATTCGGCCGCATATCTGGGTGAGACCCTTGAGCGTCTGCTGCGGGGACACATGACGGACGATCAGAAACGCGCCTACCAGGCTGAGATTCTGAGCGAGGTGAAGTTATGATCGCAGAGGGCGTCTATGCCCGGGCCTATGCGCGTGCGTTGCTCGGTTCCGCAGGGCTGCGTCACGAGTTGGACGGTGTGACGCAAGACATGCTTGCGCTGGAGCTGCAGTGGAAGGGTTCTCCCGAACTGCGCCATTTTTGCATGCGCCATTTGCCGGGGAGCCCTCGTCAGCAGGCCCAGCTCGTCGATCAGGTTTGGGGGCAAACGTTCACGCCGACGGTGATTCTATTTCTGGAGCTGCTGGCTCAGTGGGGCCATTTGCGGCTCATCCCGTTGATCACCGGGCAATTTCAGGCGCTGGCGGATCGTGCGCAGGGCCGTCACAACGTGGTTGCGACGTTCGCGTGCGAGCCGCGGCCGGAAGAAGTCGAGCGCGTGCGGCAACGGGTCGCCGAGGTGTACGGTCCGATCATCAGGCTGATGGTCAAAGTGGACCCCGCGTTGCTCGCAGGCGTGTGTATCCGCATCAACGACAAGCAGGTGGATGCGAGCTTAGCCGGACGTATCGCCCGGCTCAAGAACGGACTCAAGAAACCGATGCAGCTCGACGCGGTCGCGAGCTGAGCGTTGCAGAAAGTCGCTATGAATATTCAATTGAAGCCCGATGAGATTTCCGCGTTGTTGCGCCGCCAGATGCAGATGGCCGACCGTGCGGTGGATATTGCCGAGTTCGGTACGGTGCTGAGCGTTGGTGATGGCATCGCCCGCGTGGACGGGCTGACCAACGTGATGTACAACGAGCTGGTCGAGACGGATGACGGCGTCGCCGGTTTGGCTCTGAATCTGGAGGAGGACTCCGTCGGCATCGCCGTGCTCGACGATGTGACACGTGTCCGCGAGGGCGACGTTTTCCGGCGCACCAAGCGCGTTGTTTCCGTGCCGGTGGGCGAGGCGCTGATCGGGCGTGTGGTGGATGCGATCGGGCGTCCGCTGGATGGCAAGGCGCCGATCATCACGGAGACCTGGCTGCCGGTCGAAGGTTTCTCGCCCTCGATTATCGAGCGTAAGAACGTGTGCGAACCGATGCAGACGGGGATTTTGGCGATTGACGCGCTGACGCCGATCGGGCGTGGGCAGCGCGAACTGATCATCGGGGACCGTAAGACCGGCAAGACCACGCTGGCGATCGATTCGATCCTCAACCAGGCTGGCCAGGGCGTCCACTGTTTCTACGTGGCGGTCGGCCAGAAGCTTTCGACCGTGGCGTCGCTGCACAAACTGCTCACCGAGCACGGTGCGATGGCCTACACCACGATTATTATGGCTAGCGCCTCCGAGCCCGCGCCGCTGCAGTACCTTGCTCCCTACACCGGTTGCGCGATGGCCGAGTACTGGCGCGACCGCGGCGGGCATTCGCTGGTGATCTACGATGACCTCACGAAGCACGCGCAGGCCTACCGCCAGATGTCGTTGCTGCTGCGTCG
Source organism: bacterium (assembly GCA_025360845.1). GTDB lineage: Bacteria > Verrucomicrobiota > Kiritimatiellia > RFP12 > UBA1067 > JAHFSX01. The sequence continues at coordinate 22,586 of JANYBJ010000223.1, read as the reverse complement.
CCCGCCGGGGCGCGAGGCGTTCCCGGGCGACATTTTCTATCTGCACAGCCGTCTGCTTGAACGCGCCGCCAAGTTGTCCGATGAGAAGGGCGGCGGCAGCCTGACCGCGCTGCCGATCGTTGAAACGCAGGCGAATGATATCTCGGCGTACATCCCGACCAATGTGATTTCGATTACGGACGGCCAGATCTTCTTGGAGGCCGGTCTGTTCCATGAGGGGCAGCGTCCTGCGATCAACCCCGGCGTTTCGGTGTCGCGCGTGGGCGGCGACGCGCAGGTCAAGGCCATGAAGCAGGCGGCGGGTCCGTTGCGCGTGCTGTTGGCGCAGTACCGCGAGCTGGAAGCCTTCATGCGCTTTTCTTCTGATCTGGACGCCAACACCCTCGACCAGTTGGCGCTGGGACGTTCACTGATGCATGTGCTGCGGCAGCCGCCCAACCAGCCGGTGGAGGTTCACAAGCAGGTGGCTGTGCTCTACGCGGGCACGAAGCGGGCGTTTACGAAGGTGCCCGACCTCCATCTGCGCGAGGCGATGAAAGCGTTGTACGACGCGATCGATATGCGCGAGATCGGACAAGCGTATGTTGCGCGGTTTCAGGCCAAGCCGGTGCTGGACGACGAGATCAAAGGGATGCTCGACACGTTGATCGAAGAGACGGTTAACAAGTACCGCAAGAGTTAACGGGCGGCGGGCGGTGTGAGACATGGCAAATTTTCGTGAATTCAGTGCGCGGCTGGTGTCAATGAGCGGCATGCGGCGGGTGACGGCAACCATGAAGATGGTGGCGGCCTCTCACCTTCACCGCGCGCAGACGGAGCTGCATCTGCCCGAACCGTTTGCGGCGGAATTGTGGGCTCTGGTCCCCGTCGTGAAGCAGGCGGCGTTTGAAAAGCACCGCGTGAGCCTGCCGCCTCCGGAAAAGGGCAGCCGCGTGCTGCTGGTGGTGATGACCTCCAACCGTGGGCTGTGCGGCGCGTTCAACAATTCGGTGATACGCGAAGTCCGGCGTTGGGTCAAGGAACAGACCGCGGAGCGTGGCATTCAGGTCGATGCGATCTACGCGGGGCAGAAAGGGTATACGGCGCTTTGGCGCGAGATACCGCCTTGCATGAAGGCGGTGGATGTCGCCGCGCATCCTCAGGCGAAGGAGACGGCGGCCATCTCGCGGCATGCGATGGACGCTTTTCTCGCCAAGCAGTACGACGAGGTGTGGATTGCGGGCAACCGGTTCGTGAGTTCGATGTCCAACGAGACGCGCGTCCAGCGTGTCCTGCCGTATCAGGAGCGACCGAAGATCGCCCGGCCCGAGAAAATCCCCGAGGTCGCGCCGAATCTGATCGAGCCCAACGACGACCGCATGTTGGAGGCGATCACGCGGCAGTGGGTCCATCTCGGCGTGTATTTCGCGCTGTTGAACAGCGTGGCGAGCGAGCATGCGGCGCGGGTGATGGCGATGGAGAACGCGACGGTGAACCTGAGGCGTATGGAGAAGGACCTGATCCTGATGCGGAACCGGGCGCGGCAGGCGGCGATCACCAACGAACTGACCGAGATCGTCAGCGGGGCGGATTCGCTCAATTGATGGGCGTGTGGAATTCTTGAATGGTGGAGCGGGGACGGAGAGCGATATGAGTGAACAAACGGCGGAGATTGTGAATCGCGGGCGCGTCATCCAAGTGTTGGGCGCGGTGGTGGATGTGGAGTTTCCGGACGGTCATCGTCCGCGCCTCCTGTACGCCTTGAAGACGACCAATGCGTTGTTGAACGACCAGCCTTTCAACCTTGTCCTCGAGGTTGCGCAACATCTGGGCGACTGCCGTGTGCGCACCATCGCCATGCAGTCGACCATCGGCTTGGTGCGCGACGCTGAGGTGCGCGACATGGGGCAGTCCATCACCATGCCGGTCGGCACGCCGACGCTCGGTCGCGTGATGAACCTGCTGGGCGAGCCTGTGGACGGCAAGGGCCCGATCAAGGACGACAAGCGTCTGCCGATCCACCGGCAGCCGCCGCCGTTCCTGGCGCAGAACCCCGAGGCGCAGGTGCTCGTGACGGGCATCAAGGTGATCGATCTGCTGACGCCCTACCGCAAAGGCGGCAAGATCGGCCTGTTCGGCGGCGCGGGCGTAGGCAAGACGGTCCTGATCCAGGAACTGATCCACAACATCGCGCATGAGCACGGCGGCTACTCTGTGTTTGCGGGTGTCGGCGAGCGCACACGTGAGGGCACGGCGCTTTACCAGGAAATGGGGAGCGCGGGCGTACTCGATAAGACCGCGATGGTGTTCGGTCAAATGAACGAGCCGCCGGGCGCGCGTTCACGGGTGGCGCTCTCCGCCTTGACGGTGGCCGAATATTTCCGCGACGAGATGCGACAGGACGTGTTGCTGTTCATCGACAACATTTTCCGATTCACGCAGGCGGGCTCTGAGGTTTCGGCGCTGTTGGGCCGTATCCCTTCCGCAGCGGGTTACCAGCCTACGCTTGGAACGGAGATGGGCGAATTACAGGAGCGTATCACGTCGACCAAGCAGGGGTCGATCACCTCTGTGCAGGCGGTGTATGTGCCTGCGGACGACTACACCGATCCGGCGCCGGCCACCACGTTCGCGCATTTGGACGCCACAACGGAGCTTTCGCGCGCGATTGTGGAACAGGGCATCTATCCGGCGGTTGATCCGCTGTCGTCGAGTTCGTCGATGCTGGCTCCCGAAGTGGTGGGTGAGGAGCACATGCGCGTGGCGCGCGGCGTGCAGGAGGTCTTGCAGCGATACAAGGAACTGCGGGACATCATCGCGATTCTGGGAATGGACGAACTGTCTGAGTTCGACAAGATGACCGTGTCGCGTGCCCGCAAGATTCAGAGGCTGCTCTCGCAGCCGTTCCATGTGGCCGAGACGTTCACAGGCATGAAGGGCTCGTATGTGAAGCTGGAGGACACCATCCGTTCCTTTGCGGCGGTGTTGGACGGCAAGTGCGACGAACTTCCTGAACAGGCGTTCTACATGGTCGGGACGATCGAAGACGTTTACGAGAAAGCGAAGACGCTGAAATAATCATGACCACATTCCCATTCAGTATCCTGACGCCCGGCGGCACGATCGTCAGCGGCGAGGTGACGCAGGTCGAGGTGCGCACGTACGTGGGGTCACTTGGTGTCATGGCCAAGCACGAGCCCATGGTGGCGGCATGTCCGCCCGGCATCGTGCGCATCCAGCAGGACGGCGAGTGGGTCCGTTTCAAGGCAGGCTCCTTCATCCTGACGACCGACGGAAAGAAAGCGACCGTCCTCACTTCGCATGCCCAGTATGCGGGCACACAGTAAGATCGCGTGCGTGTTGCCGGCGTTCGAGCGGAGGACGGGCATGAAGATCGTCTGCGATAAGAACATGCCGTATGCGTCCGAAGCTTTCGGCACGCTGGGCGAGGTGTTGCTCAAAGACGGGCGACAGATCGCACCGGCGGACGTCCGCGACGCTGAACTGCTGATCACACGGTCGACGACCAAGATCAATGCCGCGCTGCTGGACGGCAGCGCGGTGCGTTTCTGCGGTTCCGGCGTGATCGGCGCCGACCACATCGACATTCCTTATCTGGGCGCTCGACAAATCATTTGGACAGGCGCGCCGGGCTGTAACGCGGAGAGCGTGGCGAACTACATCACGGCGGCGCTGTTGTGTCTGGGCGGCAAACACGGGATCACGCTGGAAGGTAAGACGGCCGGCGTGATCGGCGTAGGCAACGTGGGGCGCCAGGTCTGTCGCCATATGCGGGCGCTGGGGTTGCGCGTGCTGGCGAACGATCCGCCGCGTCAGCGCGACATGGCCGACGAAGCGGCGCGCGCTTTCGTGTCGTTGGATCGCGTGTTGGCCGAGTCCGACATCGTCACCTGTCATGTGCCGCTGACCCGGAGCGGCTCGGATGCGACGTGGCATCTGCTGGGCGCGGATCAGTTCGCGCGGATGAAGCCCGGCGTGATCTTCATCAATGCGGCGCGTGGTCCGGTGGTCGACACCGATGCGCTGTTGGCTGTTTTAGGAACGCGTGTGGCGCGGGCGGTCATCGACTGCTGGGAAGGCGAACCCGCCTACCGCGCCGACCTGCTGGCGCGCGCGGATCTGGCCACGCCGCATATCGCGGGGCACTCTTACGAGGGCAAAGTGAACGGCACTGCGATTGTCTACCGCCGCGCGTGCGCCTTCCTTGGCGTGGCGCCGGCCTGTCCGTTCACCCTGCCGACGCCGCCCGTGCCGGAATGGCGGGCGGATGCGGCAGGGCGGAGTGACGAGGAGGTGTTGCGCGAAGGGGTGCTGGCCGTGTACGACATCGAGGCGGACTCGCGGCGGCTGAAGACCTCCTGTGTGGCGGACGATGTGGCGCGGGCCGCGGCGTTCGACGCACAACGCGGCGCCTATCCGATGCGGCGCGAATTCTCTTCGACGCGCGCCTTGCTGACCCATGCCTCTGAATCGCTGTGGGCCAAAGTCAGGGACTTGGGGTTCGGTTGTTAGCGTTTCATGACACTCGCGCTTACGTGCATTGACAAGCGACCCGAGCTAGAGCCACCTCCCGAATGGCCGCCACGATCTCGCTAATGGAGCAGTCCTTCCGTACGCGGCGCCCGTTTCGGGGTGGGGGACCGGTCTCCGTATCGCGGCGGGCGCGGGCCGGGGGCTCTGTTTGCCTGTTGCGGATCGGGGAGGCGGGGCGCGCGGTCCGGCACGGGTTTTTTGAGGGCGCGGATTTCGGAGTCCGAAAGTTCGCGCCACTCGCCTGGCTGCATGTTGCAGATCTTGATATTGCCGATGCGGACGCGCGTCAGGCTGAGCACGGTAAAGCCCGCCAGCGAGCACATCTTACGGATCTGGCGGTTGCGTCCCTCGCCGAGTGTGAACGCCAGCTTGTGCGTGTGGTCCTTGCCGACCTTTAGAATCTCCACCTCCACGGGCTGGATGAAGTAGCCGTCGATCTCCATGCGCGAGCGCAGCATGTCGATCTTGCGGTCTTCCATGTGACCGGCCACGCGGGCGATATAGGTCTTGGTGTGGCCGTAGCGCGGGTGGGTCAGCAGCTGCGTGAGTTCGCCGTCGTTGGACATCAGGAGCAGCCCTTCGCTCTCTTTATCGAGCCGTCCGACCGGCACCAGCCGTTCGGGGATGTGCTTCCGCATGAGGTCGCAGACGGTCTCGCCCTGGGAGTTGTCCGAGCCGGAGATGAGCCCTTGAGGCTTGTACAGCAGGATGGTGCGCAGGCGCTCGGTCTCTTTGGACAGACGCTCGCCGCGCACGCGGATGTCGTCTTTGCCGGGGTTCACGCGGAAGCCGGGCTCCGTGATCACCGTGCCGTTGACGGTGATTTCGCCGGCTGCGATCATGTCGGCGGCGTGTCGGCGCGAGGCGACGCCGCGGTGCGAGAGCACGTTCTGCAGGCGTTCGCCCGCGTCGTCCTTTTGCGGTTTCGGTGCGGGTCTGGGTGTGGTATTATACGTGTTCATCATGGCGCTTTCTGATCGGGAATATATGAAGCCCGGATTCCGTCCGGGCGGTTCGCGGCCGGGCTTTTGGGCCCGGGTTCGTTTTTGGTTCTGGCGGTTGCTTCACCGGCGGTGAAACGTAGGCGGACTCCAGAAGTCCGTGTCAGTCGTCCTGTTCGTGCGATGGAGGGTCGGGCTCCGTCCCGATCGTTCCGTCAGTTATGTGAGCCACGCCTACTCTTCAGAACCTTTGCGGTAGGCGTCCAATGCTTTCTGAAAGGCTTTGGTGCCGGCATAGCCGCAGGTCTTAAACTCGGGGCAGAAGCCGCGGTAAACGCACTCCGGCACGCACACGCTGTAGAGTTCGGGCTCACGTTTTTTCACTTCGGCGAGCACCATCTTCCAGGCGGCGGTGGTTTCCGCAGAGGCCTGACGGCAGAGGCGCTTGCGCGAGATGAAGATAAGCGACTGCGCGTTCGCGAAGCACTCGTGGTTCACGGGGGAGGACTGGGGAGTCTCGTCGCGGTTGACGCCGGTGCGGTCGGTCCGCTGCGTGCTGACGAAATGTTCGATGCCGATCTTGTGGCGGACGAAGTGTACGCTGACCCAATACTTCAGGTCGAGCCACTTCCATCTGAAGGTCATCTGGCGGATCGGCGAGTGCTCCGACAGCAGGATGCGCCGCTTCCATGCGCTGCTCGGCTCCTTGTCGCCCTCCTCCATGCGGATGGTGGTGCGGGCTGCGTCGGCAACGTCCCGCCAGACGAACTTTTCTTTGAAAAACTTGAGTGTCAGAGGCTGTTCCATACGCGGCATATTTTCCCGTTTTTGCTGCGGGAAAGCAACCCCATTTCACGTCGCGTCCGCTTTGCCCGAAAACCGCGAGGTTCTATTGCGTGATTTCGTAGGAGACGGCCGGAAAGGCGCCCAAAGGAACGCGCCGCTTGTTCGCTGCGGGCTTTTCTTTGTCGCCGGCCAGCGGCGGTTCGCCTGAAGCGGCGATGATCAGATTCCCTTTCTGGCCCGGTTTCAATTTCGACGCGTCGGCCTGAAGCACCAGCGACTCCCTCGTCAGTTCCTTGATGCCGATGCCGTCGGGCGGGTCGAGCAGTTCATACGTGATGTCGCGGACGAACCCGCCGACGGGCAGATTCAGTTCCAGGCGGGCCGTGCCGCCCGCCTGGATACGGACGGGCGACGGCGTGGTCACAGTCATTTCGCCGCGGGAGCGGAAGCGCCCGACGATGGCGACCTTCAGTTCCTGGGCCGGAACGAGATGCCGGTAGGCGAACGCCTGCATCATGTCGTCCGACGGCACGGCAGGTCGGACGACCGGACGTCCCAAGACGATCGAGCGCCCTTCGATTGTCAGCGAGATCGGTTCCCGAGGAGCCTTCAGCGGAGCGGTCAGCGTGAATTTCACCTGGTCTTGATTGGCCGGCAGGGTTGCGCCGGTCAGGCGGTAACCCGACGGGGCGTCCTTCAACGCCAGTGCGATTTCATTCGTGAAACCGTCCTTGCGGAGCGCATAGGCCGTGAGCGCCACGCTCGCGCCGCCGCGAAGGTTGAGAGCGGACGGCGTCACCCGCAACTCGAAATCGGGACGGGGTTCACTCAGACGCAGCCGGTAGCTGTAGGCCGGACCGCCGCCGCGCTGGGTGTCGCCGAGGTAGACCGTGTAAACGCCATCTGCGAGCAGTTTGGCCGTAAGGCAGGAATCTGCATGGTGCGTGTTCAGGCCGGAGCCCTTGTCCTCGCGGTCGTCGTTGCACGCGAGTTGTTTGCCAGAGGGGTCCATAAGCCTCAACATCGAATCCATCGGCGAGTCGAGCCGACGCGCGAAAACCTCTGCGACGATCTGCTGGCCGGCTTGCCCCTCGAAGCGGAATACGTCCCAGTCGCCGGGCTTGTCGATGTGCCCGTTGACGATGACGGGCAGAACGAGAGACATGGCGTTCGTCAGCGTGCCGTTGGGCTCGACCTCAAGCCGCTCCGGCAGGGTGTCCAAAAGCAACGGCACGGGATTGGAGAGCCGGCTTGCCTGAAACGGATAGATGCCGGGCTGTTTGTCCCTGAAATCCAACTCGGTCTGGCCGTAGGGCAGATTCCACCCGTTCAGGCTGACGGTCGTCTTCGTGCCGATCCTGCCGCCTGAAGGGAAAATTCCGGTGACGAACGGCTCTTCGCCCACAGTCATGCGATAGACGAAGTCCTCGCGCCCGCGGTAGAGCGAATCATGGATTTTGAGCGAGTAAACGCCCTCTTTAGGAATCGTGTAGAAGATCACCGGGTCTGGCCGGAACCTATAGTCGTCGGCAAAGGCGACCTCGTTGCTTTGCGCGTCGTACAGGCCCACCGTGGCCTGCACCCAGCCGGGCACGGCGTCAGCCAGATACGGGATCAGCTCCCTCGCGCTGACGGAGACGACCACATGTTGACCCGCCCTCGCGCCGAACAGGTATGTGTCCACGCCGCCGGGCGGAAGCTGCCCGTTCACGGTGGTTGGCAACTTGATTTCAACGGCGGCAGGCGTCGGATCGATTTTCGGTTCCATACTGAACCGCGCCTGAGGAACATTTTTCCAGTCCTTCTTGCTGTACTCCGGCAGTTGTCCGACAACGAACATCCGCGGATTCGAAAGGCCGGCCCGCGAGAGCAGACGGAGTTCGCGGGTGCCCGGCACCGCATTCGTCGCCACCGTGATTTGAAGCGTGACGAACTCCCCGAGCGACGGGTTGGCCAGCCGGCGTCCGAAGGCCGTCAGCTTGGCCTTGGCCTCCTCCGCCATTTTCATCTCGTCGGCGCTCGGCACCTCGCCCTGCTTCCGCTTGTCCTTCAGTTTGTTGAGCTGCTCTTTCAGTTCCTGCTGCTCTTTCGCCGTCACCTGCCGCTCCTGTTTGGCGATCTTGGCCTGGACTCCCGTACCGGAAACCGTCACCTCCGTGGCCTCACCCAGGTTCGCCCCGCCGATCACAGCCTCGAACGTTGTTCCTTGCTGCCCACCCGCAGGGTAAACATAGCCGATGTGCGCTTCACGCTGCGTTTGCGCCAGCGCCTGCGACACCAGCAGGGACACAACAAGGCACCCTGCTTTTGCGTGTTTCATTGCGGACGACACGGAGGTCGTCCGCAATGAAGTTGCCATGGAGGGGCAGTCTCCGTCCCGACCGCAGATCGTTGGAGTGCGGGCATCAGCCCGTCTTAGAATTCCCATGGCTACATGATCTCCTTAAGAAGATTATACGGGGCCTCCGGCAGCTCGCGGGCCTCGTCGCCCTGCGGGTGCAGCGTTTTCGCTTGCGCATCGATGCCGAGCAGCGTGTACATGCTGCCGATGACGTCGCCAGGACTCACCGGACGCGTCTTCACTTCTTCGCCTCGGGCGTCCGTGGCGCCGACCACCTGGCCGCCTTTGAAGCCGCCCCCTGCGACCAAGGTGCTGAACGCCTTGCCCCAATGCCCGCGCCCGCCGTTCCAGGGTGCCGTAAAGTCTGCCTTGGGCGTGCGTCCGAACTCGCCGCCGCACCACACGATCGTGCTGGCCAGCAGGCCGCGCCCGGCCAGATCCTGAAGCAGCGTCGCCAGACCTTTGTCCAACTCGGGCAGCTTTCTGAGCAGGGTCGTGAAATTGTCTTTATGCGTATCCCAGCCGTTGTGGTTGATGGTGACATACGGAACGCCTTTCTCCACCAGGCGGCGAGCCATCAGACAGGACTGGCCGAATTTGTTGCGGCCATACCGTTCGCGCAACCCGTCTTTTTCGCCGGAGAGATCAAAAAGCTTCGCGCCGTCACCGAGGATCATGTCGTACGCCTGCTCCTCCGAACGCGCCAGCGCCTGGAGCGTGGCGTTCTCCGGCAACGCGCGCGGCAGCGTGTCGAGCTTGCCGAGCAGCTCGCGCCGGTCGCGCTGCTGCTGGTCTGAGATGCCCTGCGCCGCGATGCCCTCCACCAGGAACTTGGGCTGCGACGGATCTCCGCCGGTGGCGAACGGCTTGTAGCGCGCGCCGAGGAACCCCGCTTCGTCGAACCGCCCCAGCGGCTCCGTCAACACGATGTACGGAGGCACCTGCCCGGTGTAACCTCCGTCGGCACCGCGGAATTTCGACACGACCGCGCCGACGCCGGGATAAATGACGCGCTCGCCGGCCTTGCGTCCGGTCTGCACCAGGTAGGTCGCCGTCTCATGGGCGTTGCTGTCGTGCGTCATGCCGCGGATGAGCGAATACGTGTCGGCCTGTTTGGCCAGCAGCGGCAAGAGTTCGCAGACCCGGATTCCGGACACGTTGGTCTCGATCGCCTTGAACGGACCGGCGTAATCGTTGCCGGCCTCGGGCTTCGGGTCAAACGTGTCGAGATGGGACGGCCCGCCCCACAGCCAGAGCTGAATGACCGACTTCGCCGTGCCGCCGCGCTTGGCCGCAGGCGTCGCCGCCCATGCGTGCAGAGGCAGTCTGTCTGCCAGACACAGGCCCGCCGCGCCGAGCACCGTGCGGCGGAGCGTCTCTCTCCGTGTCAGGGGTGTGTTCATGGAATCAGTGCCTGCATTGGAACTCCGCCGTGTTGATGAGCGCCCAAGCGATATCCAGCGCCACACGCCGGCTATCGGAAACTTTCTGCCGATAGGCGGTCAGGGCCGCCAGTTCGTCTGCCGTCGGGTAACGGGAAAGGATCGTCAGATAGAGCGCGTCCACGGTGTCACGCGGTCGCTTGACGGGCTGCCGCAACAATGCGGTGAGCTTCTTGCCCTGCTCCAATTTGCGTTGGATACGGCTCGAATTCAGAAGGTGTAGGCGCTGGGATGCGGTCGGGTCGTTGTTGCGCTCAGACTGCAGGCCGGTGTCGCGTGGCGAACGGCCGTACAAGCTGAGAAAAGGGCTGCTGATGCTGCCGTCCGCCAACGCGATGGTGCGCTGGTTTTCGGGAATGAAGGAGAACGGTTCAGGGATGGAACTGGTGTACTTCTCGGTTGACCCGGTGATCTGGTTCAAGGCGTCGATAAGCACCTCGGCGTCCAACCTGCGCACCGGGTAAAAGGCGAAGTTCTTCTCGCATAAGGGATTGTCCGTCTTGGGAAGGCAGGAGCGCTGATAGGTTTTCGACTTCAGGATCATCTCTAAGATTCGCTTCAGGTCATAGCGGCCAACGAGCAGTTCCCGCTCCAGGTAGGCCAGCAGTTCGGGATTGACGGGCGGATTATCCGGGCGAAGGTCGTCGGGCTCATCGATGATGCCATGCCCCATGAGCCAAGCCCAGGCGCGGTTCACGACGCAGCGTGCGAACCACGGGTTCTTGGGATTCACCAGCCATCCGGCAAACACCTCGCGCGGATCCTGATCGGGAGAGAAATCAACGGAGGTGCCGTCTGGGAAAACGGCGGACATCTGGGCGTTGGTTGAGGCCGGATCAAAGAAGATGATCTCTTCCTTCCACTCCGACGTGGATTTATAGCCCACCTGCGAGAAAAAAGAGGCCATGCCCGCCAGGCGCGCCTCGGGCCAGCGCTCCGCACGTGCTCCCATGAAGGTCAGCGCTACGGTTTGCGCCAGCGTCTTCGGGGTTTTGCTCTGAACCGCCCGGTAAAAATTCACCTGCGGCGTGCGGAAGTTGCTGCCGCTGGCCGTGAGCAGTTCAACCGCGAAACGGTCATAGGGCATATTCTCCTTGATGCCCGTCCGTATCCACCGGTGATACGCCTGCACCGCGTTGGGCCACAGGTTGATGGGGAACTCCGATTTGACCCGCAGCAAATCGCTCCACCGCAGGGCCCAGTAATCCGCAAACTCATCCCGCGCCAAGAGTCGGTCGATCAGCGCGTCACGCTTTCCAAGAGACTGGTCTTCCAGAAAAGACCGCACTTCCTCCAATGTCGGGAGCGTGCCGATCACGTCCAGATAGACGCGCCGTACAAACACTTCGTCTGTGCAGGCCTCGGACGGCTGAACACCCAATTGCTGAAGCTTGCCGACAACGAGTCCATCGATCTGTGTGGCCGGTTGAAGGGCCGCGCCGGATGAAAAGGGCGCCAGCAGTGCGAAAGCGAGAAGAAAAAACAACTCAGCGCACGGCGGGCTTACCTTCGGCTGGGAGCTGGACACAGTCATAACACGCTAATGAACGTTGCCCCTGCCGGTTTATTGTTCGCGAAGTCCGTCGCGCGGCTCAAGCGTCGTCATTGCACGAGCAGCACGCGGTAGAACATGGCCGGGGCATTGGAGACGGTCGGTCCGGAGACCGGCAGCAAGGTGCCCGTTCCGAACACAGCGTTCGTGTAGCCCATCCAGTCAGGATGCAGCAGGTCGGTGGTCTGCTGAATCTGGTAATAGCGCTGAAGGAGCGAGGGGAACGCCAGTTGGAAGGACTGGTCGGACGCCGCCATGGTGAAGGCTGTGATCTTCAGAACACTGTTGCTGTTGTTGGGGATCGTGCCGGAGAGATATTCGTTGAGGTTGCTCATGCCGTCATGATCCGGATCAGCTCCCGGCGTCGCATTGGTCGAGGAGATGCTGCCGAAATAGAGGATTTGCCACGCGTCGGGCAGACCGTCGTGGTTGGTGTCGGCCGGCGCGCCCGCCTGGGTCACCGTGAAGGTCATGCCGGCGATGGAGAGCGTTCCTGTCCGCGCGTTTCTGCCGGTGTTTCTGTCCAGGCTGTACGCGACGGCGCCGGAGCCGGAGCCCGGCATGGAGGAAGAGAGGATGGTGAGCCAGAAACTCTCGCTGGCGGCGGACCAGGCGCAGCCCGCGCCGGTGGTGATTTGAACAGAACCGACCTGACTCAGTTCGTTGAACGCCTGCGAGGAGGGGCTGATCACATAGCTGCACGTGCCGCCGCTGACCGTTACGGTGGCGACTCCGAGATTCGAGTCCGTCGAGCCGTCCCAGGCGGCGAAGGTGAACGTGTCGGTGCCGACAAACGCCGTGTCAGGATAGTACGTGGCCGTCTTACCGGTGAGTCCGACCCGCCCGTGCGCGGACTGCTTGACGATCCGGCAGGTGAGCGGATTGGCGTTGGCGTCCGTCACCGGCAAGAGGATCGCAACAGGCGTGTTGATGCCTGTGCTGGCGCTGACGGTTTGGGCGACGGGCGCGATATTCGGGTTGCGGTCGGTGTTGTTCGCGCCTTGGTGGCAGGTGTAGCAGCCGATCTGCTGGCCACGCCAGAAAGTGAAAGTGGACTGGCGGTCGAAGATTGAAATCGACCAATCCATCTGAGAGCGCGAGAGCACCGTGCCGCGGAGGTCGGTGCCGTGGCAGGGGGTGCAGTTCGAGGGGTTTTTGCCGGGGTCCTTGTGGCCCTCGACCCATGGGACGCCGATGGGATGCAGGCCGTGAGGGCCGCCGGTGACGGTTGAGGGACTGGTCCGATGGCAGCGCGTGCATTCCGACAACACGCCCTCGTGGCCTTGGAACTGGATGCTCGCCAGGTTGTCATTGGCGAAGGCGCCGGGAAACTCCGCGTGCGTGGAGCCGTGGCAGGCGGAGCAGTAGAGGCCTCCGTGCCCGCGCGAGAAGCGGTAGAGCGTGAGCCCCGGGGCGGGAGCGTTGGTGTTCGTCGCGAACCGCTGGTTCACCGCGATGCGGTAGGCGCCGTTGGTGAAGGAGGAAGTGTAGCGGATCTGGCCGTTGTTGCTGACCGCATCGCCGCTGTGGCAGGTCTGACAGGTGGGCTCGTTGAGCCACCCCACGCGGTTGGTCGCGCCGACCGTGCTCATCGAGCCGTGGCAGCTCTGGCACTGCATCGCCAAGTCGCCGTTCGCGGCCACGGCGGTGCCCATGACGCCGCGCAGGCAGCGCGTGTCGGAACCGGGGTGGCAACGGTAACAGGAAGAACGGTTGCTGCTGGAGTCGAGCGTCAGATGGCTAATGGGGTCGGTTACTGTCGCGTGCAGCCCATGCACGGCGGTCGTGAGCGGCGGAACACCGGGATAACCGGTGCCGGGCACAGCCTCTGAGAGATGGCAGGAGGCGCAGAAGACCGGTTGGCCGTTTTTGACCACGGAGGCGTATAGCCCGTTCGTCGTGAACCCTGACGCGGCGAGAATGACACGGTATTGGGCCGGCATTTTCTGAAAGCGGACCGCGTCGTGGAGACGTAGGATGTTGAGGCGGTAGTCGCGTGTCGGGTTCGGGTCCCACACCCAGCCCGCAGGCGGAAGGGCTGCGGCACCCGAGCCCGAGGCGTGGCAGAGGCGGCAGTCCATCTCATCCGAGACGGGCAGCACGATGTCCCTTGTGGCGACCCGTACGTTGCCGTTGCTGGCCGAAAGCCGCATCAAGGGGTACGCGTTCTTGCGCAGCAGGTCATCATACGGGGTGATCGGAACGCCATAGGAGGCAAACCAGCGATAGCCGGCTTCGTAGTTCATGTGCTTGGGGGTATTGCTTGCGCCCGGCATGAACGACTGCGGATAGCCGAAGCCCGACAAATCCACGCCCGCATCCGGTGGCAGCGTCTGTCCGAGCAGGAGCGGAACGTAGGTCCAGAAGTTGCCCTTGCCGATCGAGGTCGTGTTGATCGAGCCGGTCGGGTCTGCAACGGCCTCGTAAGATACGGCCGCTCCGGTTCCCGTTTGAATCAGGTGGGCTGTGCCGTTGTAGCCCCAGACGATCTGGGCATGAATCGTGTTGTAGGGCGGCAGGATCGAGAAGACGGAGTAGTCATTGTCCATGCAGTGCATGCCCAGATTGTTCCAACCCAGCACCTGCCAGTTGGTCTGCGCCGAGGTGATCGAGCCCGTCAGGACTGCCAAACAAAAACAAACCGCGATCGGAATGGATATGGGTTTTTTCATGGAGAGGCCTTTACGTAAAGTGAGTTAAGTGAGTAAATTCTAGAAGATCGTGCATGTTTCCGCTATGGGGAGTTTACCCCATACGCCCACGCACGTGCTACTCGGCCCTAACCCGGTAGAAGGCACGGACCAGTCCGGGTGCGGCATCGGTGCAGACATTCAGCGGCGGCGTGGCGACCACGTTGCTGGCGATACAGGTGCCGGGGCCGGCGGTCAGGTCTGTCGAGCGGAAAACGCTATAGGTGCGGTTAGACCAACTGTTCCACGTCACCGTACGCTCGCCGGGGGTGATGTGGAAGCGCAGCGAGAGCGGTACGCGGACCGACGCCTGCGGGTCGCCGAACAGCGTGATGCCGAACAGACACCAGCGGTAGGGCATGCTGCTGCCGGAGGTCTCGACGCAGCCGAGCAGATCCTGCTTCGCGAGCTGGTGTGCGACGCCGATCCGGGTCTGTTCGTTCGCAAGCAGGCGACTGAAAAACCGGCCCTGAAACTCACCGCTGTACCGCGCTTCGTGGGTGCTGTCATACCAGCCCTCGCGTGAGTTGGCCAACACGGCGAACGCTCCGTGCGTGTTGCGTTTGACCAGCTCTTCGGCGATGCAGTCATCGCCCCACTGGTCGTTGTCGAACGCGCCTGCATTGCAGGCTGAGCTGTAGAGCAAAAAAGGCGACGTGTTGGTGAGCGCGTCAAGATCCGACCCGGCGAGCCGCATGACCGTGGTGTCGTAAACGGAATCGCTGCCGTGGCCGAAGTGCGCCACCAATAGGGGCGCTCGGTTCAACGCTCCCAGCGCGTCGGTTGCGGACCACACGGCGGCTGGCTGCGGACGGTCATCGAGCCAGGTGACGGGGCAGAAACTGGCGTTGAAAGCAGGCAGCAGCGTGTCGAGCGCGTTGCCGCCCTGTGCTGCAGCGTTAAACAAGTATTCGCCTGCGAAACAGGCGCGGAACCGGGACGCAGGCACCTGTTCTCCCGCAAGACAGTTCGCAACGAAGTTCGTGACCTCCGCCGCGGTCTCTACGGGGGCGCGGCCGACGCAGACCTCCGGCAGCAGATCCACGTCGCCGCCGTTCTCGCCATCGGTGGGCTCTCCCCAAATCCCGTCGCCGTCATGGTTCCATGAGCCGTCGAGGCAGGCGAAGTACAAATCGGACGGCATCGTGTTCAGCGTCACTCCCGCGCAGCGGGCGTACACGCCGCGGTAAGGGACGATCGTGATGTCGCCGCCCAGCAGGACATACTGGACCGCCCAGTTGGTATAGGCATAACGGATGTAGTTGCGCAAGCGTTCAGCGGAATCGCGTCCCGTAAAGCGGTTGGTGATGGACTCCATGGTCTCGGTGATGACCGTCAGCCCGGCGGCCTGTTTCCGGGCGATCAGCGGCTGGAAAGCGGGCAGAAGGGCGGCGCGTGTGATCAGAAGGTAGTTGGTGGAAGGGTCGCCGATGGCCGTCGGGAGAAAACGGGTGTATGCGGAGAGGGCTTCGGGATTGTCGATGGCGGACAGTACGCGCTGCTGTTCGGCGAGGCGGGGCGAGGGCGGAATGGATTGTTCGGGCGCGGTCGATAAAGTGACCTCGACGGTCACTTCGGCCGCGAAGGCGAGCCGCCGCAGCGCGGGGGTGTACTGGAGCGGAAAAACGCGGACGATCGCGATGTCGTACCCCGCCATGCGTTGGACCGAGGCCAGTTCGGCCATGGCGGCGGGATAGGGGCCGGAAGCGGGCTGAACGGACGAAGCGGATGCGGGCGAGCCGGAGGGCGAGAACGCCGCGGGTTCGCGTGCGATCTCGACCTGCCATGTACCGGGCCATGTCACCGCCGGCGAAGGTGTGCGTGCCACGACGCCGGTTGCGGTGAGGCCGGGAGGGAGCGCCAGCCACAGGGTCCGGAACGGCAGCACGGGCAGGCCTGTCCGCAGCAAGGGCTCGCAGGCTGAAACGGTGACGCGCGTGATCCCGTTCGCGTCGGTCGCGAGTACGGGCTCTTCAAAGCGGCAGGTGGCGGAAAGAATCTGAGACGTGGAGGCGGCCTGTGCCGACAGGACTCCGGACACGATGACTGCGGTCGCCGCCGCCGCGAGTCGCCAAAGGCTCTTGCGGTGCCTGAGTACCCTCAGCATAAATAGTGTCCGGGACACGCGCCACCTCTTCAGAAACTGTACGACAGCCTGACTGTGCACATTTCGTTTGCCACCAGTTGATTGCCGTTGACGTCCTGGTAAACAGGCAAGGCGACATCGGCGTACAGCGAGACGCTGCCCCAGTCGAACTCCACGCCAGGCGCGAGCAGCGCGCGATCATAGCCGCTGTCGGCGGCATGCGCTTCTGATCCGCTGTCTTTCCAGTGATGCGTGCCTATGGCCTGCGCGACAGGAGCGATCTTGACGCCTCCCACGTTCAAGCCGTTGTAGTAGATGCCGGCTACTCCATTGACCTCGGAGCCGGGCCGGTAGCCGCCCGTGGTCAGGGCCGGCTGATCCAGTTGCCCGGAGAGGAACCAGTTCCAATTGTTGACAACGGGAAGCGAGCCCCTGAGGAATCCGCCTAAGAGAAGATCCGTGCTTCCGGACCCGATTTGAGTGTCCCGGTCAAAGCCGGGCTGATCATGGTCGCCCGTCGGCAGCTTCAGGCCGAAAGTGAGGCCGGAGGACAGGTCGGGCGAAAAACCGGAGTAGATGCCTTTGAGGCGCAAATCGCCGAAGCCGTCCTTCTTGAAGCTCATCACCTCGCCAGTGTTTCCGGCCGTCTTGAAGGTCCGGTGCTCATAGGGAAGCTCTCCGATGACGCCCCAACTCCGATTGAACAGGTACTGGGCGCCGACGGTATAAAACTCCGTCTTGATCTGCTTGTCGCCATTATCCGCGGCGGGAGCTTTCGACGAATCGCTCCAGTTCCTGTCCTGATTCACGAAGTTATACTCCAGAAAGGCGACTCCGCCCTCAGCCGTGGGCAACATCGAACTGGTGCGCACATCGAAGGTGCTGCAACCGCAGCCGCAGGCCTGGCTCTGGCCGGGTGCCAGAACAGCGGCCAAGAGCGCCGCCATTAAAGGAGTGAGTCCTGTATAAATCGGGGCGTTGTACCGCTCTTTCATGATGTGTGTCACCCTCATTTGTGCCGCTTATTCCACGGACAGGTTCTCGACTTTGAAATCCCCGATCAGCACAGTGACCTTGCTGCCGGACTTGACAAGGAGCCCGTTGTTCGCAAAGAGCATGAAGTAGATCTTGCCGGCCTCGAGGTTTTTCGCGGATTGCCGCAGGGGCCCCAGTTTCGGCGTGTTGGGCACTTTCATCCTGATGCCTGTCGCCTGGTCGACCAGGCAGGGAGTGTAGCGGACGTCCGCCAGTATCCCCGCCTTGGACGGATCAATCACCCGGTAGCGGAAATCGATCATATGGCCATGCCCGGACATCCGCAGGCTCGCGATCTCGATGCCCCATTTTTCACGCAAAGCGGCTTGATGCTTCTTCGTGATCGAACTGGACAGGGGCCTGTTCTGGGTGGCGCGCCCTGTGGCACACCCTCCGTCCGCGAGGAGCGCTGCCGCAGCCAAGCCAACAAGCAAGAGCGCTCTCGCGCAACCGTTCATTGAGCACAGATTCAATGTCATGGGTTCAGATCCACGTTAATGCGGTAGAAACCGGCGCTGCCCAAGGACCGTGGGTCGGTCAATTGCATGCTGCCCGGATAGCCGGGAACCTTGGTGTAAACGGGTGTCCATGCGCCGGTCAACAAGTTGGTTCTGAACTCCAGTCCGTAGTACCGTCCCACGGCCGTGGGTTCAAAAACGACGGGGCCCGCATTGCCCGCCGCCGGAACCGAGAAGGTCGTGATCTTTAGAGCCGACAGAGCGTTAGTCGGATCCGTACCGGCGATGTACTCGGCCAGATTGTCGTAGCCGTCGTGATCCGGATCATCCGTGGCGCCCACCGTGTTGGGCGGATACACGGGCCCCGCGCCGAAGTATTGGATGACCCACGACCTCGGGACGTTGGTTGGGCTCTGGTGATCTGTGACTCTCAGGTAGGTCAACATCCCGCCGCCGGGCGGGGAGGGTGCGGCAGCCACAGCCGGCTGGCGGTTATGGGCGGCGAGCACGTTGATAGTGTTTGTGACCGCGACCTGGGTGTCCATCATATTCAGCCGGCGGTCGTAGATGGCGAGCACGCCGCTCGTGCTGAACGTGACCAGTGCGTCGATGGTTTTACAGGCCGTCAGAAACACGGAGTACTGGTCCTTCGGGTAGGGATACTGGAAACCGTCTTCGGCAATCAGGCGGAGATAGGCGTTGTTCACGATCGGCACATGCGTCTCCAGTCCGGCGTTCAGGAAATGGAGCATGACGGCGTCGCCCGGATTGCCGGCCTGAACAGGCGCCAGGCCGTTGGTGTAGGACTGACCGTTGATCAGGAAGTACTTTGGGGCAAAGTCCACCGTGCTGGTCATCGCCTGGCCCGGGCCGTAGTTGCCGGTCGCGACGGCGTGGTGCAGGGCGGGGTCGATCTCGCTGTAGAACAGCGTGACCTCGGTGTTGAAAATCACGCCGGGATAGGTTTGCCCGTAGGCGTAGTCTTTCCTTACGCAGCCGTAGAGCCCCATCTGGATCTGGACAGCGGGATGCGAGCCGCTTTGATACAGGAAGGTGCCCGGGCGGAGGTTGTTCCACGTGTAGGTTACCGGCGCGCCGTTTGCAGGAGGCGTTTCCGTAGTGAACGAACGGGCGCGGCCGTTACCCATGCGCACGGGAGAGGGGACGATGGCCTGGCCGGGAATCACCAGCGAAACCGGCTCCGGCAGGTTGTTGTCCAGATGGATTGTCAGCACGGGATCGCCGGGCATGACCGTCAGCGTCGGGCCGGGCACGGTCACGATGCCGTCCATGGCCCCAAAAGCGGAGTCCTTGGCAAACCCCCACATGGCCACGGTTGTGCCGTCCGGCATCCGGAGGGTGGTGGTGTCGGCCCGCAGGAAAACCTCCGCGGCTTTAAGAGTTGCGGCCGTCAGCGTCACTGTGACGAGCATTCCGGCTAACAGTCTGTTTACAAGTATTGTTCTCATGTGTGTGCCTCCCTATGAGCTCGGTTAGGGTGTTGTGATCATCAACATGGTCATCATGCCGCCAGGAAATACATTGTTATTAACAATTTCTTTCTCAGCATGTGAATGCCACATATACATATACGCACCGTCGGGGTTGAGATTGAACGTTCCCGGCAACAAGGCGCCGGGGGTTCCCAAGAAAGGACCTCCGCCGAAGTGCTCGCCATAGGTCAGCGACTGCTGGGTGGGCAGGGCGACGGGGAAAGGCTTGCCGTGATCGGGGGCGTATTCGTTCGGCATGAGGGGGTCCTCCGGCTTGTGGCCATACACGTCCCATCCCAGCTTGGCGCCTGTCCAGGTGTAAATGGCATCGGCCGTTCCGCCGGGATACGCCGTGATGGTGAAATCCGATTCCGCGAGGTCGGGCCCCGACACGCCCGGATGGCTTTCCAGCATGCGCCCGTCACGCGCGATGATCGTGGCGTTATTTCCATGGAAATGGAACGGGTGCGGGTCACGTCCGCCGCCGATCAGCCGCATCAGCAGTTTCTGGCCGGGCATCATCATGGGGGCGCAACTGTAAGGCTGGCTCGGCAGCCAAGAGACATAGGAGTCTGCGAGCGTGTCGGGTCCGCACCGCCCGTTGATGAACCAGTACACCGGGAAGAACGTGGTCGTGTCCACCTCCGCCATGCGGCCCTGCTCGATCAGATCGTGGAAGCGAGGGTCCATCTCGGTGAGGAGAAAGAGGAACTCCGTATCAAAGGCGGTGTCGGCGTGATTGTAGGCCCGCGCGGCCACAGGAGGGCGTACGATGATGGCGCCGACCAGCCCCATTTCCACCTGCAGGTCGGGCCGCGTGCCGCTGTTGTACAGGTAGGTGCCGGGCTGCAAGGCCGTGAAGGTGTAGCTGACGGTACCGCCGCCGGCCGCGGCCTCGCGTGCCAGCAAGCCCTGTGTTCCGCCCGTGGCGGCAACCCCGGTCTGCCCCGGGAACACAATCGAGGTCGGCACGGTCAACTGGTTATGCAGGGTGATCGTCACCGCGGTCCCTTGGTTGACAATGAGTGTGGGACCCGGATACTGGGCCACCCCGCTGCCATTGGCATAGCCCCAGATCAAAAGGCTGTTGCCGTCCGGGGTGGCAATGTGGCCGCTCTTGGCTGTCAGGTTGACGACGGTGGCACTGATGCCGTCAATTTCCGCTTGCGCCAGAGGTGCGGCCAGGCCGAGGCTCAGGGCCAGGCCCATGCGCCAGATGATCCCGCTGTTCCGTGTTTCAGTTTTCATGATTCGCTCCAAGGTTAAGGGCTTCAGGTGATTACCGCACTTCGATCTCTGTCATGATTCCGCCGTAGTCTTCCGTCCCGTTGTTCAACTGGTTCAGGTTGGAGGAGTAGATGAAATACGTGCCTTGAGCCACGCCCGTGGTATCCACAATGGCATCGTAACTCTCGCCTCCGCTCAGCGTGACCGAGGTGGTCATGTAATAAAGATTCTTACCGGTCGGCCCGCGCAGGAGCCGCGCGCCGCGTCCGACAACCTTCATCGGCAGGGTTGACGAGAGCGTGGTGAAATCCACCGTCGCCAAACTCGAAATGCGCAGCAAGATCTTCTCCCCGACGTGGGCGACCAACTTCGAATTCACCGGCTGGCTGGGGGCTCCATTCTTGTTGAGCAGGACATTCGTGTTGACGGTGTCCGGGTAGCCGCGTCCGCCCAGCAGGAAATAATCATCCTTCATGGCAGCCAGGTGCGTCGGCTGGATGTTCAGCTCATAGTCGTGGAACTTACTGTCCATGCCGGAGATGAACAACGGGAGCTGCCTGTCAAAGTGCGTGGAGCCGTCCCCGTCGTTGTAGGCGTACTTGAAGCCGGTGTGATGGATGAACCCGTTCAGATTGGCTCCGTTCGGCAGCATGTTCTGTTTCGGCTCGACCCACAGCATGCCCACCATCCCTTGCTGCATGTGCTCAGAGGCTTCGACGTGGCAGTGGTACATGTAGGTGCCGGGCTCGACAGGCTCGTAATAGTAGGTGAACGAGCCGCCCATGTTGACGGCGATAGACGCCATAGGCTCGCCGTCGAAGATCGGCGCGGCGTTGGGGAAGCCGTGGAAATGTACGGAATGCGGGTCGAAGAGATCGGGCCGCATCATCATGCCGACGTTGGTCAAGCGCAGGTACACGTGCTGGCCTTCCCGGAACACGAGGGTGTGTGCCGGCGCGTTTGCCGCCAGCATGTTCTGCAGCATGGTGTCCCCGTCCGACTTGCCGGTCGCATCCGAGAAGCCGAAGATGTACATGTCCCGGCCATCGGCCATCTTGATGAATCCGTCGCCCGCCGCCAGGTGTACGCAGACGTTGTCGTTGCTGACGTTACCGTCCCCGTCCGTGTCGATTCCATCGATGTCCGGCGGACAGTAATCCACGAACGCCTGAGCTGCGGAAACCATGTACGGCGCGGTGAGCTGGTTATTGCTCTGCGCGAACTCCGTCTGCGCGCCGGTCGAATTGACAAAGGCGCGGAACGTCGCGGACATCTGGCCGACACCCGCCGGCGCGATGGCAGGAGGCGACAGCGCCGCGAACACGATGCTGGTCGACGCCCCGGCGTTCAACACGCCGAGGTTGACAAAAGCCGTCCCTGCGCTGCCGGCGGGCAGGTCGGCGCCGGGGCTGTCCACCCAGACCGACAAACGTCCGGCCGCGCCTGCGGCGGTACCTTGGTTCACTACGGTCACCGTAGCCATGAGCGTGCCGCCTGCGCTCACCGGCAGCGGCGCCAGGACGATGTTGCCCACCACATAATCGGGCAGGGCGTTCGTGACGTTCAACACCACCGTGGCCTGGGCGCTGTTCAAGAGGCCGTTATTGGCCACGTACCGGAACGAGTCCGCGCCTCGGAAGCCGTTTGTAGGCGTGTAGATGAATGAGCCGTCCGCGTGCAGAGAGAGCGCTCCGGCGTGCGGAGCGGCTGACAGGACCGCGGTGAGCGGGTGCCCTTTCGTATCCGTGTCGTTGGCGAGCACGCCGGCCGCGGGCACGGAAATCGAACCGTTGCCGTTGACCACATAAGCGTCGTTGAGGGCCACGGGCGGATCAGTGACGGCCCGCACCGTGATCGTGACCATGGCCGGCCGGCTGCGGAAGACGCCGCCGTAGACCGCCCGGTAGGTGAAGGTGTCGGTTCCGTAGAAGTTCGTTGCCGGCTGATAGGTGACGCGCCCGTTGCTCGCCAGAGTCAACGTGCCGTGAGACGGTGCGCTGTC
>JANYBJ010000190.1 GCA_025360845.1 bacterium | reverse complement strand
TGCCGAAAACCTCGAGCTCTTCCGCGGAATGCGCGACGGAAAGTTCAAGGACGGCGAGAAGGTCCTCCGCGCGAAGATCGACATGTCCTCGCCCAACATCCATTTCCGCGATCCGGTGATCTACCGCATCATGCACGTGCCCCATTATCACGCCGGAGACACATGGTGCGTCTATCCGATGTACGACTTCGCGCATCCGATCGAGGACGCCTACGAAGGCGTGACGCACTCGATGTGTACGCTGGAGTTCGAGGTGCATCGTCCGCTTTACGATTGGGTCATCGACCGCATGGACGAGATGGGGTTGCTGGTCGTGCGCAACGGCGTCAAGATCCGCCCGCAGCAGCGCGAGTTCGCGCGCCTGAACCTCACCTACACCGTGATGAGCAAACGCAAGCTGTTGCAGCTCGTGCAGGAAAAGTTGGTGGACGGCTGGGACGATCCGCGCATGCCCACGGTGTGCGGCCTGCGCCGCCGCGGCTACACGCCCGAGGCGATCCGCGATTTCTGCGAGCGCATCGGCGTTTCCAAGTACGAGAGCGAGACCGACGTGGCGCTGCTCGAATACTGTTTGCGCGACGACCTGAACAAGCGGGCGCTGCGGCGCATGGCGGTGCTCGATCCGGTCAAGGTCGTGATCGACAACTATCCCGAAGGTCAGGTCGAATACATGGACGCGCAGAACAATCCGGAAGACCCCGGTGCGGGCACGCGTCCGGTGCCGTTCGGGCGCGAGATTTTCATCGAGCGCGAAGATTTCATGGAGGAGGCGGCCAAAAAGTTTTTCCGTATGGCTCCGGGCCAGGAGGTGCGGTTGCGCGCCGCCTGTCTCTTCACCTGCTCGCACGTTGTGAAAGACGCGGCAGGCGCGATCACCGAGATCCATGGCACATACGACCCGAACTCCAAGGGCGGGAACGCGGCGGACGGACGGAAAATCAAGGGAACGATCCACTGGGTGTCGGCGACGCATGCGGTGCCGTTGACGGTGCGTCTCTACGACCGGCTCTTTACGGTGCCTGATCCGATGGGCGACGAGTCCCGCGACTTCCTCTCGTTTCTCAACCCGGAGTCCTCCAAGACCGTGACCGCGTATGGCGAGCCCGTGTTGGCCGAGGCGCGTCCCGGGGACAAGATCCAATTCGAGCGTATCGGTTATTTCTGTGCGGATTCGCGCGAGTCGTTGCCCGGGAAACCGGTCTTCAACCGCACGGTCACACTGAAAGATTCGTGGGGAAAAACAAGCGCGAAATAGGATCGCAGTGAAATGAGCGTACTTCCCATCAATGTTGAGGATCTGCTGCACGCTCAAGGTGTTGAATCCTCTCGCATCGAGTTTAAGGCCGCGTGGGACGAGAATTTAGCGGGTCCGCAGATTATTAAAACCATCTGTGCATTTGCTAACGATCTCCAGAACCTGAATGGCGGATATGTCGTCGTCGGCGTGGCCGAACATAATGGACAAGCTGTTTTGCCACCTGTAGGGATTGATCCAGGCAAGTTGGATTCGGTTCAGAAATGGATTCGGGGGCACTGCAATCAGATTGACCCCGTGTACCAGCCTGTTTTGTCATCCGAGCGAATTGGTGATAAATGGCTGTTGGTGATCTGGGTTCCGGGCAGCGATGTTCGTCCGCACAGGGCACCGAATGATCGTGGAAACGACGAAGGAAGAAAGTTTTTTGTGCGCATCGGTTCGGAGTCTGTGGATGCCGAAAGGAACGGCATGCTTCCCCAGTTGATGCAGATGACCGCTCGTGTTCCATTTGATGACAGACGATCTCTGAATGTTGTCACGGAAGATATGAGGGAGAGCAAGGCTCGCGAATTTCTCCGCGAGATCCGCAGTGATTTGTATTTGGAAAACAACACGCGGGAGATGTACCGAAAAATGAGGATCGCCGTCCCGGTCAACGGACATGATGCCCCGAAAAATATCGGGCTTCTTTTCTTTAGCGACAATCCCGAACGGTGGTTTCCTGGAGCGAGGATCGAGGTCGTACATTTTGCCGATTCAACATCCGGTAACATTCAAGAGGAAAAGATTTTTCGAGGAGGTATCCATGAGCAACTCAAGGATGCGCTGGTTTATTTAAGTGGGTTGTTGTCGGCCGCGCATCTTGCGAAATCGAACCATACATTCCGCGTTAGAGGTTGGGTCAGTTTTCCCATTCCGGCCCTACGTGAAGCCTTGGTGAATGCGGTCTATCATCGGGATTATGAAGCTTCGCAAGAACCGGTAAAAGTGTATTTGTACGCGGATCGGATGGAGATCATCAGTTACCCAGGTCCGGTTCCAGGCATTAATAAGGAGCAGCTTTTGCCCGGGGGGCATCTTTCACCGGTTCCTGCGCGTAACCGTCGAATCGGTGAGTTTCTCAAGGAATTGCGGTTGGCAGAGGGACGCGGGACTGGTCTGCCCAAAATTTTCAGAGTCATGCAGGAAAACGGTTCCGATGCTCCGTCGTTCGATTTTGATGAGGTTCGAAGTTATTTTCGTGTGACGCTCCCGGCCCATCCGGAGTATTTGGCGATTTCTGCTTTAAGAGATGCCGCGCATCTCAAGGCAATCGGTAATGGTACTGCGGCGTACTCGCGTGTTGCGGAGGCTTGGAAATCTTTGCCCACGTCTCCCACATTGGCTGCTGAACATATTCGTGATTTGTGCGCTCGTGATGCTTGGAGCGAGGCGCGTGCCGTCTGGGAAACGTTTACATCGCGAGCGCCTGTATTGCATCATCCTTTCGTAAATAATGTGTACGCAGATGTTTTGTTGGGAGCAGACCGTCAGCAGGAAGCTCAAGATGTTCTAAAGAAGCAATCGCTGCTTTTGGCAGGACAGGATGCAATAGACTCGGCTATTCTGCAGCGAAGGCTCGGCAATCAACAATTGGCGCACCAGTACTTTGAGCGTGCCGGTGATGCTGTTCTTAACGACGCTCGCGCTGCTCACGAATTTGCCCAAACAAAAATTCGACTGGGAGCGGAGGCTCGTCACAACCAGTTGGGGCAAACAACGAATCGTCGTTTGCTCCGCGAAGCTTGTGAATTGTTGGAACGGGTTATCCAATTAACACCTGATGAAACTCGACAAGCGTATGCTTGGCATGACCTTGGGAGTGTCGCTAAATGGCTTAATTTTCCCAATGGCGAGGTCGAGGCGGCTTACCGGAAGGCATCAGAGTTGCGGCCAGATGTCTTGGCGTTTAAGAGAGACTGGGAACAGTATTTATAAAAAGGGTAACGAGGATATGCAGAAAGTCAAAGTGAACGGACAGGTGATTCCAGAAGAGGCGATCCAATTCGAGCTGGAGCGGCTTGTCCGTTTCTATACCGAGCATGGGATGTCGCAGGAGCAGATTCGCGCGCAGTTGCAGACGTTGGTGCAGAAGGCCGCCGAGCAGGCGATCGGCACCAAGCTGCTGATCGACGAGGCGAACAGGCTCGACCTGCCGGTGCGCGACGCGGAGGTCGATGAGCAGATCGAGAAGATCATGCGGCAGGTCGGCGGGCAGGAGGCGTTCGATGCCGCTCGCGCGCAGCAGAAGACCGACGTGCCGACCTTCCGCGAACAGTTGCGGCGCGGGCGGCGCGTGGACAAGCTGGTGGAGAAGGCGGTGACGGGCGTGGAGGAGCCGACCGAGAACGACATCCTGGCGCATTTCGTGGCGCACAAGGAGGAGTATAAGGCGGGCGAACGCGTGCTGGCGCAGCACATCCTGATCACGCCCGACGGCGATACGGCGCACTCCAAGGATGAGGCGAAGGCCAAGATCACGGTGATCCGCGAGCGTGTTGCCGCCGGTAACGATTTTGCGGCTGAGGCTGCGGTGCATTCCATGTGTCCGAGCGGCAAAGAGGGCGGCAGCCTCGGCTGGTTCGCGCGCGGAATGATGGTTCCCGAGTTTGACGAGGCTGTTTTTGCGATGAAGGACGGCGAGGTCAGCGACATCATCGAGACGCAGTTCGGCTATCACATCATTTTCAAGACCGCGCACGAAGAAGCGGGGGATGCGGACTTCGACGCCGTGCGTGAAAAGATCCGCGACTTCATCCGCCATGCCCGCCGCGGCGAGGCGATGACAGCCTATGTCGATGAGCTGAAAGACAAAGCGACTATCGAATTCATTTGAGGTGAACATGATGACGCACGAGAGTTTGTTTCAACGCGCCTGCAAGGTGATTCCCGGCGGAGTGAACAGCCCGGTTCGGGCTTTCAACAGCGTGGGGGGCACGCCGGTGTACGTCGAGTCGGGCAAGGGTTCGAAGATCAAGACCGCCGAAGGGCGCGTGCTGACCGACTTCTGCTGTTCGTGGGGCGCGATGATTCTCGGGCACGCCAACGACGAGATCGTCGAGGTGATCAAGAAGCAGGCCGAGAAGGGCACGACGTTCGGCATCAACACGGAACTCGAAGTGCGCTTCGCCGAAAAGCTCTGTTCGTTGGTCCCGTGTCTGGAGCGCGTGCGGCTGGTCAGCTCGGGGACCGAGGCCGTGATGACGGCGCTGCGCATCGCGCGTGCGGTGACGGGACGCAAAAGGATCATCAAGTTCGACGGCTGCTATCACGGGCACAGCGACAGCGTGCTGGTCTCTGCCGGCAGCGGACTCTTGACCGGCGGCACGCTGACCTCCCCCGGCATTTCGCGGCATGTCGCGAGCGACACGTTTGTGGTGCCTTACAACGATTTGAATGCGGTCAATGAGCTGATCCGCGAGAAGGGCCAGGAGATCGCGGCGATCATCGTGGAGCCGGTGGCGGCCAACATGGGTCTTGTGATGCCTGAGCCCGGTTATTTGGCCAAGCTGCGTCACTATGCGGACCGCTGCGGCGCGTTGCTGATCTTTGACGAGGTGATCAACGGCTTCCGGTTCAACCTGTCATCGTATGCCTCGATCGCGGAGGTGAAGCCCGATCTCATGACCTTGGGCAAAATCATCGGCGGCGGGTTGCCGCTGGCGGCGGTGGGCGGCGCGGCGGTCTTTATGGATGAACTCGCCCCCCGCGGCAAAATCTATCAGGCAGGCACGCTTTCGGGCAATCCGCTGGCCGTGGCCGCGGGGCTGAAGACCCTTGAGATCCTTGAGCGCGACAATCCCTATCCGCGCTTTGAACAGCTCGGCCGGCGGGTGGCGGACATTATCAATACGGCTGCGGCATCGAAGGGTTTGCCGTTCCGTTGCGCCCAGTACGGCGGCGTGTTCACGGTGTTCTTCTCCGGGCAGCCGGTGAAGAATCTGACGGATGCCAAAACGTGCGACACGCAGGCTTATGCGCAACACTTCCATACGATGCTGAACCGCGGATACTATTTGCCGCCGTCGCAGTTCGAAGTCGGCTTCATCTCCACGGCGCACAGCGAAGAGGATGTGGCGGCGTTCGCGCAAGCCGTGGTGAAGTGAGCAATAAGATGACCATTTTCAATACGCCGGAAGAGATGCAGGCCTGGTCGCAGGCGAAGCGCGCGGCGGGTAAGCGGATCGGACTGGTTCCGACGATGGGCTATCTGCACGCCGGGCACCTCTCGCTGATCGCCGAGGCGCACAAGCGGTCGGACGCGGTGGCCGTCAGCATTTTTGTCAATCCGGTGCAGTTCGGTCCGAACGAGGATTTCGCGAAATATCCGCGCGACGAGGCCCGCGATCTGGCGCTCTGCCGTGAGGCGGGCGCGGCGGCCGTGTTCCTGCCGCCGGTGTCGGCGATGTACGCTTCCGACGCCAGCGTCTATGTGACCGAGGAACGTCTCGGCAACGGCTTGTGCGGCGCGCGCCGTCCGGGTCACTTCCGCGGCGTATGCACGGTGGAGGCCAAGCTCTTTAACATCGTCCTGCCGCATGTGGCCGTGTTCGGCCAGAAAGATTATCAGCAGGCGGCGGTCATCCGGCGCATGGTTCGCGATTTGAACTTCCCGCTTGAAGTCGTGGTGGCTCCGATCGTGCGGGAGCCGGACGGGCTGGCGATGAGTTCGCGCAACGTCTATCTCGTCGGCGATGAGCGGCAGCGTGCGCTGGGGCTGAGCCGCGCGTTGCAGCTCGCGTCCGAAGCCGTGGCGGACGGCCCTTGCGCTTCGGAGTCCCTGCGGCGGCGCATGGGCGATGTGCTGGAGAACCATGCGCTGAAGATCGACTACGTGGAGATCGTGGACGCCGAGACGCTGGAGCCTGTGGCGGAGGCGTTGCGCGGCAACGTCGCGTTGATCGCGGTTTTTTGCGGGAAGACGCGGCTGATCGACAACCGGGTGCTGTAGGGGCGACCCGCCGCGCCGGTCGCCCGTACAAGGAGGCTTTGTCGGTGGAAGAGAAAGAACAGAAGCTAAAGGCCCTGCTGCGCGGGTACGGGCGGGTGGCGCTGGGATATTCGGGCGGCGTCGATAGCACGTTGCTGCTGCGCGTGGCGTTGGATGTCTTGGGGCCGGAGAATGTGTTGGCGGTGATCGCCGACACGCCGAGCATGCCGCGCTTCGAGTTTTCGGAGGCGCTGCGTCTCGCTGAAGGTATGGGCGCCACGTGTGTCGTGGTCGATCCTGGCGAACTCAACGATCCGTTCTATGTCGCGAATCCCGCGGACCGCTGCTACTTCTGTAAAAAGCATCTGTTTGAGCTGGTCGCCACGGTCGCCGCGGAGAGGGGCTTTGCCTGTGTGCTCGACGGCAACAACGCCGACGACACGGGGGATTATCGGCCGGGACGGCGTGCGGCCCAGGAGCTGGGAGTGAAGAGCCCGCTGATGGAGGCGGGGCTGTCCAAGGCGGAGATCCGCGCTCTGTCCGCGCGGGCGGGGCTGCCGACCGCGACTAAGCCGGCCATGGCGTGTCTGGCTTCGCGCATTCCTTATGGCACGCCTGTGACGGCCGAGGTGCTGGCGCAGGTGGAGCGGGCGGAGGAAGCGCTGCAGATGAACGGTTTTGTGCAGTGCCGCGTGCGGCATCACGGCGAGGTCGCGCGCATCGAAGTCCCCGTCGCGGATTTGCCGCGCCTGCTGGACAGCGGGGTGCGCGGGGCCGTGGTGCGGGCCGTCAAGTCGGCGGGCTACCGGTATGTGACGGTGGATCTGCAAGGGTACCGCACGGGCAGCCTGAACGAGGGGTTGTCGCTCGGGTGAGCCGCGCCTCATAAAAAAGGTTTGGCCACGCTTGACAGCGGATGGTGATATCAGGTAAATTAAACGCCCTATTCATTCCGGTGGAAAGTTCCCGGAGTTGGCGAATTCCTCATCTGATGAAGGATCATAACATGGATGCGTATGCGGTTTTAGAGACCGGTGGCAAGCAGTATCGTGTGACCACGGGCGACACGGTTGAGATCGAGCTTCTGGATGCCGAAGCCGGACATGACGTGGAACTGGAAACGGTGTTGGCTGTCTCGGACGGTAAAGAGCTGAAGATCGGCATGCCGTACGTTCAGGGCGCGAAGGTGACACTCACCATTGTCGGGCATAAGCGCGGCAAGAAGGTGATCAACTTCAAGAAAAAACGCCGGAAGGGCTACGAGCGTAAGGTCGGGCATCGTCAGGAGTTGACAGTTGCCACGGTAAAGGCGATCGCCTAAGCTTAAGGAGAGTGATTTATGGCAGGTGCAGCAGCAGCAAGAAACGGTCGTGACAGCAACTCCAAGCGTCTGGGCGTAAAACGCTATGACGGTCAGGTTGTGACAGCGGGTTCGATCATCATCCGTCAGCGCGGGACCAAGGTTCACCCGGGCACGAATGTCGGATGCGGTCGTGATTTCACGTTGTTCGCTTTGGTGGATGGCTCCGTTAAATTTCAGAAAGACGGTGCCGTGGTCAGCATTCTTCCCGCAGTTGCGGCGGAATAAGCTGGTCCGTCCCCGTTGGCGACAGTCTAGTGAAGACAAGAACGTTTGTAGATCATGTCAAGGTGCATGCGCGCGCCGGCAAAGGCGGCGACGGAAGCAGCAGTTTCCGGCGCGAGGCGTGTGTACCCGAAGGTGGCCCTGACGGCGGCGATGGCGGTCGTGGGGGCCATGTCATTTTTAAGGGAAGTCATGACGTCGACTCCCTGATCGCCCTCTATTTCGCGCCGCAGCTTTTCGCCGAAGACGGCGTGGCGGGCCGCGGGCAGAAGATGTACGGCCGCCGGGGCGAGGATCTGATCGTGCGGGTTCCGTGCGGCACCACGGTGCTCGACGCGGAGACCGGCGTGCAGATGGCCGATATCGTGGACCACGACCAAGAGGTCATCATCGCGAACGGCGGCAAAGGCGGACTCGGTAACGTCCACTTTCGCACCTCCACGCATCAGGTGCCGACCGAACATACGCCGGGTGACATGGGCGAGGAGTTCCGGCTGCGGCTGGAACTCAAGACCATCGCCGATGCGGGATTGCTCGGTTTCCCCAATGCGGGCAAGTCCTCGCTGCTCGCGTGTGTCAGCGATGCGCATCCCAAGATCGCCAGCTATCCGTTCACCACGCTGAACCCGATTGTGGGCACGATCCGGTACGACGATTTCTCGCAGTTGCGGGTCGCCGATGTGCCGGGAATCATCGAAGGCGCTTCCGCGGGTGTCGGCCTCGGCATCGATTTCCTGAAGCATCTGGCGCGGTCGCGTGTGCTGGTCTACATCATCGACATGGCCGGCACCGACAACCGGGAGCCGTGGAAAGATTATCTGACGCTCCGCCGCGAGATCGAGCAGCACAATGCCGAATTGCTCGAGCGTCCGTCGCTGGTGTTGGCCAACAAGATGGACGAGGATGCGGCCACGGAAAATCTGCCGAAATTCATCAAGAAGACCAAGGTGACGCCGCTTCAGATCTCGGCGATCGATGCCGACCACCCCGGGGTCGCGCAGTTCAAGCAGCGCCTGTGGGATATTCTGCGGCCTCAACCCAGAGGGGAGTGGCGGTCGCCCGTCGTGGCCGGTGCCGCTGAGGTTATGCCCGCGACGGATGCCGAATTCATCACCGAAGACGCGTTGAAACTTGCGCCCTTCTTGGATCTGACGCGCAAGGTGCCGAAAAAGAAAAAGTAAGCCGCCTTTTTAAGCGCAGCCTGTCTTTCGGGGAAGCGACGGCATCATTTCGGATGCCCGTGATTTCCAAAAAAATCGCCTTTGACGGACGGACGTTTTTTGGTACATTACAAAAACAATTTCTGCGGGCGTAATTCAATGGCAGAATAGGAGCTTCCCAAGCTTCACACGTGGGTTCGATTCCCATCGCCCGCTCCATCTTCATAAGCACCTGTAAATAAGGTACTTATGTTTTTTATTGGGCGGCGAAAAAGGGCTGCTTATAACGGAGCTTATAACAGAGCCTATTTAATTGGCGTCGTTTCGCGGCTAAGATTTCGCCACTTAACCCTGTTACAAGCGCGTTTTTGCAGGATCAAAAGACGTGGCGAAAAAACGCTCAACGTTCAAGTTTGGGAGCCACTTGAGCGTTGAGCGTTCCGGATCACCGCTTGATGATCGTTAGTGTGTAGGGCGTCTTGCCTGTGGGGGTGAGACGTGCGGCGAGTCCAGGAGTCGCGTAAAGGGTGAGGCTGTTCGGCGTGTCGGGTATCCAGAGCGCTTCGCAGCCGGAGTGGTTGCGGAGGAGAGCGGCGCCTTTTTGCGAGCCGAGAACGAAAAGCGTGGTGGAGAGCGCGTCGGACTCCATCGCGTTGGGCGCGATGACTGTGGTTCCGGCCATGCCGGTGACGGGAGAAGCCGTGCGCGAGTCCATGATGTGCGCGTAGCGGATGCCGTTGATATCGACGAAGCGCTCGTAATTGCCGGAGGTGGCGACCGCCTCGCCATCGCGCAGGATGAAATAGCCGACAAGCTCTTTTTCGTTGAAGGGGTTGCGTACGCCGACACGCCAGCCGCCGCGTTTAGGCGCGGCTTCGCCGATGGCGCGCAGGTTGCCGCCGAGATCGATGAGCAGGTTGGTGTGCCCTGCGGCTTTGAGACGTTCCCATGCGACGTCCACGGCGTAGCCTTTGGCGATCGCGCCGAGATCGATCCGCATGCCCGGCAAGAGCAGTCGCACATCGGCGCCGCCCTGGCGGGCGGAGAATTCGACCTTGCGCCAATCGGAAAGGCTTTTCGCGGCCTCCAGTTCCGCGGTGTCGGGCAGGGCGGGCCGCGGGTCCGCGCCGTTGAAACCCCAGGCGCGCATGACCGGACCGATGAGCGGGTTGAAGGCGCCATCGCTCTCTTTGGCGGTCGCAAGGGCGTAGCCGAGCACCTTGGCGAACGAGGCGGAGAGGGCGACCGCGTTGCTGGCGCCTGCTGCCCGGTTGACCGAGGCCAGTGCGCTGTTGTCCTTCCAGGCAGAGAGTTCGCGGTCGAGGTCGTCGAAAGCGGCTTGCGCGAGGTCGCGGGCCGGCGGCGCGGCGGCATGGTCTACGCATTGAACGGCGGCGATGGTTCCCATGGTCGTCCATTGGACGCGCAGGGGCTCGGGTTGAGCGGGACGGCAGCCGATCAGTAAAAGGCAGAAGGACAAAGGCAGAAGGATGAATGAGAAATGGTTGTTCATGGGTTGTAAACACGCAGGCGGAAGAAACGGGAAGGTTGGCCGCCGGAGAGTTCGATGGTCAGTGGCGCGCCGGTGCCGGGGATATCGGTGTAGCCTGGAAGAGGCTGCCACGCGGGGGGTTGAAGCGTGGGTGTGGCCTCGATGGTGTAGCGTCGTCCGACGGAACTGTTCCACGAGAGCGCGAGAATGCCGGGCTTGCCGGACACCGGCTGCATGGCGACGAGGAAACGGTTAAACGGATCAGTCGCTAAAGTGCCGGCTGTTTCTTCGTCGGCGTTGTTCATGCCGTCACCGTCGAAGTCGCCGAGGGCGTCCAGCACCAGTGACGAGACAGTCAGCGGCAGGCTGACATTGCCGGCCGGGTCAAGGGCCACCACTTGGTACGCGTGGATCGTGTTGAGCCGGTTTGAAACCTCGAGCGTCGTGCGGGTTTGCGACAGCAGCCCCGTCGTCAGGCCGACGGAGTCAGTGAGTCGATAGGTGAGCAAGCCGGTGGCGGGCGCGTCGGTGGCGGCAGGCCAGGTGAGCGTCAGCAGGTTGGTGGTGAGCGCGTAAGGGCCGACGGTGCTGAGAGGCGCGAGAGCGAGCGTGCCGGGCAGGAAGGTCGGCGGCACGTTATCGACGGTCAGGCGTGCGGAGGTGTAGGTTTTTCCGAAATATCCGTTGGAGGCGGTGACACGGAAAAGCATTTGTGTGTTCACGGTAATGGGCGGGGCGATGAGGCGGGAAGACCATGCGGCGCCGAGTTGATTCGTGGTGGGCGATGATGCGCTGATTGTCGGAATGTCGGCGACCACTCCGTCAGGGGCGTTAGACGCTACGGCTCCGACAGAGGCGAGAAGGTTCGTGAGCGCGGCGGCGTTCCATGTCTTGCCGCTGTCGGGCGACCACTGCACGGCGAGGTTGACGGGTTCGCCGTCGGTGTCGCACACGCCGGTGGCGAGCGACACGAAGCCGTCACCCGTCGTGGTCTGTGAGGCACAGAGACCGGGCAGCCGCGGGTAATCGCGGAGTTTGATCTGCCAGTAGAAGCTGAAGAGAGGGGTGACGGGATCGTTCGATGACAAGAAGACGGTCAGGTTGTCGTCGCGGACATCCATGCTTGTGGGCAGGTTGCACCAGAGGATGCGTTTGTAGTCGCCGCCGGCGACGGTGTAGTTGTATGTGGACTCGATGCTGTGGGAGAAGCCCTGTTGCCATTGGAGCGGCATAACCGTGACATCGTCAATGTGCCAGCCTTCGCAGTCTGTGTTGTTGTCAGCGCCGTAGTGGAAGCGGAAATAAAGGACGCGTCCTTGGAAGCCGTTCATTTCAGGATACTCTTTGAGAAGATCGAACGTGATGGCGCGCCAGCCCTCAGTGCCGTTGCCCGCGAGGCAAGGCGTGCCATCAGGCCAGGGCGAGGCTTCCCAGCCGTAGATGGTGTGGGTGTAAGGCCCTTTGAGCTGTTGATAGGTGGCGCCGTAGTCTGTCGAGTATTCGACGATGCCGCCATCGAAGGCGCGTGTCGTTTTGTTGAAGACTTCGGAGAATATCCAGTAATTGAACGAGAGTGTGGCACCGGGGCCGATCAGAACCGGCGGCAGGGTGATCGTGGACCGGACGGGGATATTTGTTGAGGCGTTGGAGACGAGGTGGCTAAAGAGGGCGTAGGGCGCAGACGCGGAGCGGTTGGTGGAGACTTGCCACGGCTGCCCGAGCGACGCTCTGTTCCAGCATGGCAGGTTCGTGCTGAGGATGCTTTCGACGCGTGCGAAGCGCATGGTCCACACCAGATCCGCATTGCCCGTATTATATAAATTCATGTATTGAGAGACGATGGCCTGGGTGGGGATGGATACGAAAGCGAGGTCGTGGAAGCGGGAGCTGTCGGCGACCGGATATTTGAGGAAGAAAAAGGTGAGGTCGGTTTGGCTGGAAAAGCCGGAGGGGTCAGACGCAAGGAGCTGGTATTCGAAGTCGTCACCGGGGCCGGAAAGGGTGCCGATCCTCGCTTCATAAAGGGTGTTTGAAACCAATTGCATCGGCGTGAGTTGCCAGGCTTCGTCTCTGCGGTGCCAGCGCACTGCGGCGCTGCTGACCTCGTGGGTATCGGTGATGAGCGCCTGAATGTCAAAGGGGCCGGGGTGCGTCTGTGTTTCGGCGAGAGGCGTATGGATGATACGTGGCGGCGCGGGCACACTGTCCGGGTCGAGCGGATTTGAACGGTCCAGATACTCTTCCAGCAGCGTGTAGCCGTCACCGTCGCGGTCGGATTCCGGGTCGTTGCCGTTGGCGCCGAAATAGCGGAATTCCCACCAGTCGGGGATCGCGTTGGTGTCGGCGTCGAGGGTCAGCGGCAGATAGCGCGCCTCGAGCGTGTGGGGCGTGTCCATGAGCAGATCGCCAAAGGCGGGCGAACAATAGCCGGGCGCCGCAGGCGAACGCGCGCCGTCGAGACGCCACTCCGCAAAGGCATACGCGCTGCCGTTTGAAACGGTCTGCGGTACGGGCGGCACGGGGAAGAGGCTGTTCTCGCTGGCCCAGAAGGTTTGGGTGGGGAAAGCGCCGTTGTCGGAACACAACGTCAGCCGATGTTCGCACTGCCAGGTCCAGACGAGCAGGGAGGAGGTGTCCATTCGGAAGGTCGCAGTGCGGTTGGTGCCACTCTGGGGGGCGCTGCCGGTCCCGAAGAAACCGGTGCTGCGGTAACGCGTGTTTTCGTCGATCATGAAGAAGTCGGCTACTGAGGCCACTGCCACGAGGCCGGAGGCGAAGTGGTATGTCCCGTAGTCAGGCGTGGCGGTGCCAAAGTCGAACGGCGAGCCGCGGATATCCAGATCAAGGCGTCGGGTGACATAGAAAACAGAATCGCCCGTTTCGGGCCAGCGGGTTTGGTATCCGGCGTGGTTGCGGGCGTAGAGGGCGTAAGCGATTCGGGTGTTGGCGGGTTGCGGGGGGATATAATTTTCGAAGAGAGTGCCAACGACCTGCGCCAGCGCTTGGGTATGAATGACATCTGGCTCGCGGTCCGTCTGCCACACGAGCCGGACCGTTTCGGGGTCGAAGATGCCGACGGGTTCGAGTGTGCAGGCGACGCGGTGGAGGGTTTGCGTATCATACGTGTTGACGAGCGGCGTGTGGCTGATCACGGGCGGAGTCATGTTCACGGCAGCGGCGAACGGGGTGGCGGGGTCACCGAACAGATTGAGTTCGTAGTAGACCCAGCGCCAGTAGTTCGCCGAGTAGGAACTGAGCAGGTAGAGGTTCATGCGGCGGGACTGCTCATTGATTTCCCCGAAACGCGTGGCGTTGCCGCGCAAGGCCGCGTCCCAGAAACAGCGGTGGAAGCGCTGCGAGAATCCGCCGACCACGCCGTTGTATTCCCAGCCTTCGCGCGCGTTCATGATGGCCGAACAGGCGGCGTTGCTGACAGTCACGATCTGCTCGGCGAAGCAGTCGGACGAGTCAAACGCTCCGGCGCTGCACGTTTGCGAATAGATGAAGTAGGGCATGTCATTTGTGAAGGCCCTGAGCGCCGTCTGGTTCGCCGTCTGTGCGAGCGAGATTTTCATGCACTGCTGGATGGCCCCGTGTCCGAGCTGGTTGACCGTCTGAAAGTTCTGGTTGAGGAAGGCGAGCGCGTTGGCGGTGGTCCAAAGGAAGGCGTCGGAGTCATAGAGCGTGTGGCTCGTGTCGAAGGCCTCCGCATAGGGCGAGTTTTCGAAGCCGAGGGAGTTGATGGCGTAGGTCGTGCTGCCCCAACGGAGTTCCTCCATAAAGCCGGTGGCGTAGACCGTCGTCCCCATGTTGATTATTTCGGCGATCAACGCGTTGGGCGCAAGGTCCTGCGCCGTGGCGCATTCGTAACGCAGCGTCTTGCGCACCATGTGGGCGAGTTCGACGGCGTTGTCTACGGGGAAGCGGCCGACCATGACCTCCGCGGTGAGGTCCACGTCGCCGCCGTTCACGCCGTCGTTGACTTCGCCATAACGTCCGTTGCCGTTGTTGTCGTACGAGCCTTCCAGGCAGCCGTAATAGATGGCGTCGGCGGGGATTTCGGCGCTGCGGGGAAAGCTGAAGTCGGTAAAAGAGACGGAAAGTTTCTGGACGGGCAACAGGTTGAAGGTGCCTCCGAGAAGCAGGTATCTCAGCCCCCACGTGTGGTAGGCGTCCTGCACGAACGCGCGAATCTTCGCGGCCTGATTAGCCCCCGCATAGTTTGAATAGATCCACTCGGTCGCCACCATCGCGGGCGTGAAGCCGGCGCGGGCACGGGCCGCGCAAAGCGTTTGGAAGTTCCAGGGCGCGGGTGCATTGTAAAGCAGGTTGGAGGTGGAGACGATCACATACGTGTGTGCTCCGGGGGCGAGCGGCGAGCGGGTTGCGGCGAACAGGCCGCGTTGAGGGAGGGGGGCGTTTATGGGACGGAGAACAACAGAGACCTTGACAGAGGTTGCGGCCAACAGCACCTGGCGGGCCGGATCAAAGCGGACCGGGTGAACCTGCACCGAGAGCAAGGTGCTTTCGCCCAGGGTGTCGGTGCGCCAGACAGGGCGGTCGTAATCGGGGAACGGGGCCGCCGCCTGGTAGATCGCGGGATCAGGGTGAATGGCGGGAAGTGTCTCTCCGGGCTGAACGGGCGGCAGCCCCCACTGGACAGGAGCGGCGAGTGGGATTTCCCTGAGCAGCACAGGGGTGAGGGTGACGGAAGCAACCTCTAAACCTGCGGGTATGTCGAACGAGACCCCTGTCACGGGAAGCACGGGCAGTCCGGTCTGCACATCGGGCTCGAACTCGGGCACCGAGACGCGCGTCAGGCCCTCGGGAGTGAGTCCGACGTCGGGGAGCGGGCAAGTCACAATCCTTCTCAGGTCTTCCACGGGAAGCGCCTTGACGCTTAACGCGGAGATCGCCGCGCAAAAACAGAGGATTCGATGAGAATTGACCTGCATGACATCTCTATTTTACGCCAGGTTGTCGGCATGCGTAAACAACGAATTTCGGCTTGGTATCCGTGCGGAGATTCATTACACTTAGACGCATGTTAACTGGCATTTCTGCCTCGAAATAAGGGATAACCATGCGCGATATTCAATGGACGGTTGTGTTGGCGTGCTGTACGGTACTGCGTGTTTGTGCGGGCGATTGGACCCAGTGGCGTGGCAGCAACCGGGATTTGATTGTGACGGACGAGAAGTTGCTGGCGAGTTGGCCTGAGAAAGGCCCCGCGCAGGCTTGGCAGATCGAGTTGCCCGGCGAGGGATACTCCGAACCGGTGGTGGCGGGAGGCTTCATTTACATCACGGGCAACGTGGGGGACAAAAAGAACCGCGAGGGTTATCTCTATGCGTTAGAGGCCAAGACCGGAAAGATCGTTTGGCAGACCAAATACGGACCCGAGTGGGCGGAGAGTTTCGAGTTTGCGCGCACCTCGCCGACCGTGGTGGACGGGCGAGTCTATGTGGTCGGCGGCTTAGGACATGTCGTTTGCTTTGATGCGAAAGACGGCAAGATGGTCTGGACCGTCGACGCGCACGCCAAATTCGGCGGACGCAACATCACCTGGGGAATCGCGGACAACCCGTTGGTGTACGACGGCAAGGTGATCTGTCAGCCAGGCGGGCCCGATGCCGCGATCGTGGCGCTCGACGTCAAGACAGGCGATGTGGTGTGGAAGAGCACGGGCTTGGGTGAGCGCAGCGCCTATTGCTCGGCGGCGCTGCTGACGATCAACGGCAAGCAGCAAGTGGTCTCGATGCTTGAGGACAACGTGGTTGGAGTGGACGCGAAAGACGGGCACCCTCTCTGGAAGTTTCCCCATCGCAACAAGCATGCCGTGCATCCCAACACGCCGGTGCTGTGCGGCAAAGACCGCCTTTTCGTCTCCTCCGGATACGGGTATGGTGCGGAGGTGCTTGAGGTGTCCGGCGGCGAGGCCAAGCGTGTCTGGTCCGACAAATCCTGGGACAACCACTTCCAAGGCGTGGCCTTTTACAAGGGGCGCATTTTTTCTTCGGGAGGAGGAAAGCTTTCCTGCTTTGATCCCGAGAGCGGCAAGGTGGTCTACTCTGTGGCGGGCGCCAAAAAAACCTCGTTCTGCATCACCCCGGTCGGCTTGATCATGTACGATGAAAACGGTGGTGCCGTGACGCTGGTGAAAGTGGAGCCCGACACGAACGCCGTCGTTTCTTCTTTCAAGATCGAATATGGCAACGGGCCGCACTGGTCATCACCGGTGGTTTCAAACGGTATTTTGTATTTGCGGCGTGGCAAAGGCCTGGCCGCCTATGAGATCGGCGAGAAATAAACGAGCCCGCCGCCTGCGGAGCGGGAATGAACGAAGAGAATAACGTTATTTGACGATTAAGATTACGATCAAGATTACGATTACGAATGGTTTCGATTCCTCTTAATCCTAATCTTGATCTTAATCGTAATCCGTTTAAGTAAAGGTAAGCGGGAGTGCGGAGTCGGTTTCCGCACATTCAAGGAGCGGCTTAATGAAAACAAGAGTGCAAGGGTTTCTCTGTGCGGGCGTCGCGGCGTGTGTTGCGGCAGGCTGTTGTTCTGACAAAGGAGTGGACGTGAAAAAGAGTGGAGCAGTCGAACCTTCGGTGGTCGTTAAGCCCTTCGGTAAAACGAAGGACGGGCAACTGGTTAACCATTACACGCTGACCGGTGCGGGTGGCGTTGTGATGGATGTGATCGACTACGGCGGCAAAGTGGTGCGGCTTTACACGCCGGACCGTTCCGGGGCAAAGACCGATATCACGCTCGGGTTCAACGAGGTCGCAGGATACGAGACGCAGGATAAGTATTTCGGTTCGCTGATCGGGCGCTACGGCAACCGCATCGCCAACGGCAAGTTCACGCTGGACGGCGCGACCTACACGTTGCCGACGAACAACGCGCCGGGCAGCATCCCTTGCTCGCTGCACGGCGGCGACAAGGGTTTCGACGCGTACGTCTGGCATAGCGAGCCGCTGTCCGAAGGGAAGAACGTCGGCATCAAGTTCAACATGACCAGCCCGGACGGCGATCAAGGGTATCCGGGCAAACTGGATATCACGGTGCGCTATTGGCTTACTCCGGAAAATGTCTGGCGCATCGAGTACGAGGCCGTGACCGACAAGGCGACTCCGGTGAACATGACGCAGCACCTCTATTTCAATTTCAAAGGCGAGGCCGAAGGCACGATCCTCGACCACGAACTCACCCTTTTCGCCGACCGCATGACGCCGGTCGACAAGGGCCTGATTCCGACGGGGGCGCTTGTGCCGGTCAAAGGCACGCCGTTCGACTTCACCACGCCATGGCTGATCGGCGCGCGCATCGATGCCGACAACGAGCAGCTCCGCTTCGGCGGCGGTTACGACCATAACTGGGTGCTGAACAGCCAGAGCGGCAAGCTCGCGCCTGCCGCTGCGCTGTATGAGAAGACCACGGGGCGTTACTTGGAGGTTTGGACCACCGAGCCGGCCATCCAGTTCTATTGCGGTAACTTCCTGACTGACAAAGTTCCTGGCAAGCGCGGCAAGAACCTCTGCCACCGCGGCGGTCTGGCTTTGGAGACCCAGCATTCTCCCGACAGCCCGAATCAGCCCGGCTTCCCGTCCACGATCCTGCGCCCCGGAGCGGTTTACAAAACGGTGACCGAGTACCGTTTCGGCGTGCGGTAGAGTCTTGGTGATCATGCGCGTTATTATGTTCATTGTTTGGGTCAAACGAAACCACTAGTGTAGTGTCCCTTAAATGGCTATACACATGACAATCACCTTAAACCGGTTTTTTTTGACAGGTTTGACAGGATTTTCAGGACTAACTCATTATTCAGCCTGTTTCATCCTTCCATCCTGTCAAAAGAATTTAAGGTACACTGTCTAGTTATTTGCGGGACACTACACTAGCATCCCATAGGAAATACCCAATTAACAGGGCGTTTTGCGATGTTTTCAAAATACACACTCTTTTTGGGTGGCCAAAAACGCAAAAACATGCGAATTCTTTGGAAATCCTATGAGATGCTAGTGAAACGAAACACATCAAGCGTGTGTAGTGAAAGGAGAATCGCATGATCAAATATCTAAAGCTGAATAATGTAGGCCCTGCGCCAAGCATGGAACTGTCATTTGGTGAGCGATTGAATTTGATTACAGGTGACAATGGGTTGGGTAAGAGTTTTTTGTTGGATATCGCTTGGTGGACCTTAACCAGAAAATGGCCTGTGGAAATCAATTCACGTTTGACGGCTGGCAAGAAGGCTTTGCCCAGCTCTGACGGAGCAGCCTGTATCGATTTTTCTTTCACGGCAAAAAAGACAGAAGAGCATTATACCAGTACGTTTCTACGCCGTGAACAGACATGGACTGGCCGTCCAGGGAGACCGTCTAATCCAGGCTTGGTCTTTTATGCGATGGCGGATGGTAGTTTCGCGGTTTGGGATCCTGCACGCAATTATTGGCGTACTCAAGATGGAATGGATATACAAGATCGCATTCCGGCCTATGTTTTTGATGCCGCCGAGGTCTGGGATGGACTGCCTGGTAAAGACGGGAAACCTATTTGCAATGGTCTGATTTTAGACTGGGCTGGCTGGCAAAAAGAAAGAAAAGCACCCTTCAATAACCTTTGTACTGTTCTTGATGTGCTATCGCCATCTCACAAAGAACCCTTGCAGCCTGGGCATCTTACTCGCATCAGCTTAGATGATTCTCGCGACATTCCGACCATACGAATGCCGTATGGTCAAGACGTTGCCGTAATCCA
This sequence comes from bacterium, assembly GCA_025360845.1. GTDB lineage: Bacteria > Verrucomicrobiota > Kiritimatiellia > RFP12 > UBA1067 > JAHFSX01. Next base: position 30,585 of record JANYBJ010000190.1, on the reverse strand, counting down.
CGCTTCAGCAGGCATACGGCGAATTCTTGCATTGGCATATCTTCTTGTTTGGTCCTGGGAGGAACATAAGAAGGCCGCGAAATTGTTGGATGAGCCGACTACAAATCAGGTTGTCTTCCTCATAGATGAGGTGGAGTCTCATCTGCACCCACAATGGCAACGAAAAATCATTCCAGCGCTGCTTGATACGGCTAAACATCTTATCAATGAGGCAAATGTTCAGATCATTACCGCAACACATTCGCCACTTATTATGGCTTCTGTCGAACCGTTTTTTGACGAACGAAAAGACGTCTGGTTTGATTTAGACTTTGAGCGCAAGAAAGTTGTATTGAGAGCTCGTGGCTTTGAGAAACATGGCGATGCGGGGGGGTGGTTGATCAGCGAGGCCTTTGATCTGTTTAGCGGCAGGTCGATTAAATACGAAGACTTAATCAAAAGAGCTTCAGCGATGATAGATAATGAATCTCCTAGTCGTGATGAAATCGAGAAGATGAATAAACGTCTGGTGTCTGCTTTGAGTCCAAAGGACGATTTCTTGTTTAGTTGGCGTTATATCTGTAAGAAAAGGGGGTGGCTTGGATGATTCCCGTCACCCTCAAGCCCGAACCGGAAAATTTTGATACGGATGTCCGCCAAAGGGGTCATGCTTGGCTTGGCGAAAAGGGAATCGCGCTGACCAAGGCACCGCCCAAAGCATCGATATTACCTACGTATTGGAGGTGTTCCAACAAACAACTCTGGGAAGCATATTTTGGTGTATGTGCATACTTGGCCATTTACTTTGAATGGGTGACTGGCGCGAGTTCAACTGATCACTTCATTGCCAAGTCGCGGCACGCGGGCGACGCCTACGAGTGGAACAACTATCGTCTGTGTTGCATGGGTGCGAATAGAAACAAAACCAAGTTCGATGATGTGCTCGATCCTTTTAGTTTGGCACCTGACACGTTCATTCTCAATTTGGTGACAGGGTGCATAAAGGCTAATCCGGCACATGGACCAGCGGTTGGAGCCGCAGTGAAAAAAACCATTCGTCGTCTCACGCTAAACAGTCCCGAGCACAAGGCTATGCGTGCCAAGCATTTTAGTTGGTATGTGCGCAACAAAGACGCCTGTTTGCTTAAGGAGCTTTCTCCATTTGTTTGGAATGAAGCGAAGCGGCAGGGCCTCCTGTGAGTCAAGTCGCTTCATCTATGTGATTTAGAGGCTATTTGGTTTCCAAAGGGATCGCTCTGAACCCTTGAAAGTAAACAGCCCGCCAACCCCTATGACGGTGCCGGGCGGGCTGCTCGCATGTGGTTCATGAGCGTGCGCTTACTTCGCGTCGGTCTTGCTGCCGCGCCAGGCGCCCAGCAGCATCGCCGCCCCGAACACCAGAAGCACGACGCCCCAGACGAGGTTGATGTTGATGCCCAGCGACATGGAGGCGGAGGCTTTGGCCACGCCGTAACCGGTGAGCAGCACGCCGATCAGCGTGAACATGAGGCCGATTGGCCAGCGGATATCGAGTCCCATAAAACCGTTCCTTTCAGTTGTTGATTCGGCTTACCAGAAAATGACGTTCAGAATCACGCAGCAGATCAACAGGGCGATGCCCAAGAAGGCGGGCCGCTGCCAGAAGGCCTGGTTGTGGTCTACGGTTCTCGGCGTGAGGGAATAGACCAGGCCCCTGAGTTCATCGTCGGTCTTCAGTGATTTGGTCGCCAGTGAAATCACCAACGTCAGCACCAGACAGGTGGTGAAGGCGAAGGCCGCGAGCCAGAAGTTCTGGGCCATCTCACTGGGGAAGGACTGCATGACGGAGAGATAGCCGCCCTTGACGCCGGGCGCGTTGCCTGACGCGATGGTCACGGCGTGGAAGAGAGCCGAGCCGGCGATGCCGCCGAACAGTCCGAGGAACGCGCCGGTGCCCGTGGTGCGCTTCCAGAACAGGCCCAGCAGGAACGTCGCGAACAGCTGCGCGTTCACAAAGCCGAACACGAGCTGGATGATGTCCATCGCGTTGTTGTACATCGAAGCGAAATAGGCCGCGCCGATGCTCAGAACAATGCCTGCGACCGTGGTGACCTTGCCCGCCCAGAAATAGTGCTTGTCGCTCTTGCCCGGCGCGAAGTACGCCTGATAGAGGTCGTAGGTCCAGACCGTGTTGAACGCCGTCACGTTGCCGGCCATGCCGGACATGAACGACGCCAGCAGCGCGGTCAACGCCAGACCGAGCAGGCCGGCGGGGCAGTATTTCTTCACGAGTGAGAGGATGACGCCGTCGTAGTCGTATTCGGCGATGCTGTTATAGATGCCGGTCTCTATCTCCGTGTCAGTCAGCTTACGCTTCGCGTTGTCGGCGATCAGGCTTTCGAGTTTCTTGGCGTCGGTTTTCTTGCCCAAAGCGCTGGTTACGGCGGCCACAGTGGCGCCGGCCTTCGCCGGATCGGCCTGCTTCACGGCCGCTACGGCCTTCGCGTAATTCTCCTGCGCGATGACGGGCGGCGGGATGCGGTAGCCTTTATCCGGCAGCGAGGTCAGCGCCATGGCGATCATGCCGGGGACGATGACCAGGAACGGGAAGAGCATCTTCGGCACAGCGGCCACCAGCGGGGTGTTGCGGGCGGCGGTCATGTTCTTGGCGGCCATCGCGCGCTGCACGACGAGGAAGTTCGTACACCAGTAGCCGAAGCTCAAAACGAAGCCGAGGCCGAAAACCATGGCGAAAAGATCAACGCCCATCGGGTTGTGGGCCGGTCCGGACAGCAGCGGCGTCCAGGCGCTCGTCCAGGCGTTCGCGGCGTATTGCGTGCCCGCCGCCGCCGACTGGGTGGCCACGCCCTGCAAGGTGCTGTTCATCGTGTGCCAGCCGCCCAGATCTTTGAGGCCGAGATAAACAACCGGCGCAAAACCGAGAACGATCATGAAGAACTGCAGCACTTCCGTATAAATGGCCGAGGTCAAGCCACCCTTCAGCACGTAGAGCAGCACCACGCCGGAACAGATCCACAAGGCCAAGTCGTAATTCCAGCCCAGCAACTGGTTCAACAATTTCGCCAGCGCATTCATCGATATGCCGGAGGCGAAAATGGTCATCACCGCGAAGGCCACCGAGTTCAGCGCGCGGACGCGTTCATCAAAACGCATCTTCAGATATTCAGGCACTGAACGCGCCTTGGAGCCGTAGTAAAACGGCATCATGAACACGGCCAAGAAGATCATGGCCGGGATCGCGCCCACCCAGTAGAAATGCGCGGTGGCGATGCCGTATTTCGCGCCGCTGGCAGCCATGCCGACCAGTTCAAGCGCGCCGAGGTTGGCCGAGATGAAGGCCAGTCCGGTCACCCATGTCGGGATGGAACGGGCGGACGTGAGAAAGTCCGCCGAGGTTTTCATGTAGCGCGCGAGCGTCCATCCGATGCCGAGAACAAAGGCGACGTAAGCGATGAGAACGGTGTAATCGATCCACTGAAGTTGGATAGGTTGCATAAGTATAAGTTATCGCGTCGATCATGCCCCACAGCAAGAACCGGAAAAAATCGCACGCCGTCTGGCGTAACCACGAAACTTCCAGAACCCATGGTTGGCACTCATTATGCGAGGGGAGTGGGAAAAGTCAACCCCCAATTTGAGCCCGTACTTGAACATCCGCACAGGCTTTGCTATTCTCACGAATTATGGCTAACGGATGTAAAGTGGCGGGGCGTGTGAGGACCTACCGCGAGCGCTTGCAGATGACGGTTGAGGACCTTGGCGAAAGGTCGGGGGTCAACGCGAGCGTGGTTGCGGCGGTTGAGGCGGGCGAGGTCTATCCCGCACTTGGGGTGTTGATCAAAATTTCCCGCGCGTTGGGGCAGCGGCTGGGAACTTTCATGGATGACCAATACGCGCCTGATCCGGTGATCGTGCGTGCCGACGCGCGGGCGGGAGAACGGGCCTCGCAGAAGACGTGCGCGACGGGCGGCTTCAGCTTTTTCCCGCTGGGCCGAGGCAAGACCGACCGTCATCTGGAGCCCTTCTATATCGAGATCGCGGCCGATGCCTCCGCGCCGCTCTCGTCGCACGAAGGCGAGGAGTTCATCGTGGTGGTCTCGGGCCTTGTCGAACTGGTCTACGGCGGCGTGACGCAGGTGCTCAAGCCAGGCGATTCCGCCTATTACAACTCGGTCGTGCAGCATCTCGTTAAAGCCGCAGACGGTCAGCCGGCGGCGATCTACGCCGTGGTCTTTATGCCTCTGTGACGGGAAGCAAGCGTATGGAAAGCACGCCTTTTAAGCTGACGGACCCGTTCGGAACCGCACCTTTCAAACCGCCGTTCAGGCAGTCGGTGTCAATCGGCATGCCTTGGAACAACATGCCTGTGACGCGCGATTACACGCTGGGGCAATTGCTGGATCAGACCATCGCCCGCTGCGGTCCGCTGGACGCGCTGGTCTACGCGGACCGCGATTTTCGGCTGACGTGGTACGAGTTCGGCATCGAGGTTGACCGTCTGGCGTGCGGCCTGATGGCGTTGGGCGTGCAGAAGGGCGAAAAGATCGGCGTGTGGGCGACGAATGTTCCCCACTGGATTCCGCTGATGTTCGCGGCCGCCAAAATCGGCGCGGTGCTTTTGCCGCTGAACACGAGTTACAAAGCCGCCGAGCTCGATTTCGCGCTCGCGCAATCGGATGCGGAAAACCTGTTTCTGATCAACGGGTTCCGCGACACCGATTATCTGCAGACGGTTTACGAGCTGATCCCGGAACTCCGCGAGCAGCCGCGCGGCGCGTTGAAGTCGGCCAAGTATCCCCGTTTGAAGCGCGTCTTTTTCCTGGGGCCGGAAAAGCACCGCGGCATGTTCTCAGTCAACGAGCTGTTGGCGTTGTCGGTGCAGACGACGCCTGCCGCGTACGAGGCGCGTCAGCGAGAGTTGACGTGTCACGATGTGGTGAACATGCAGTACACCTCCGGCACGACGGGGTTCCCCAAGGGTGTCCAGCTCACGCATTCGAATATCGCGAACGACGGTTTCTGGATCGGGGCGTGTCAGAACCTTTCGGCTGTTGACCGCGTGTGCATTCCGGTGCCGCTCTTCCACTGTTTCGGCTGCGTGCTGGGTGTGATGGCTTGCATCAACCACGGTTCGACCATGGTGCTGGTGGAGAAGTACGATGCGGTCCATGTGATGATGTCGATCGAGAAGGAGCGCTGCACCGCCGTCTACGGCGTGCCGACCATGTACATCGCCATGCTCGACCACCCGCTCTTCAGCAAATTCGCTTTCTCCTCGCTGCGCACCGGCATCATGTCCGGCACGACCTGCCCGGTCAAGCGCATGCAGCAGTGCGTGGAGCAGATGAACATGCGCGAGGTCACGATCCCGTACGGGCTGACCGAATCGGGTCCGGTGATGACGCAGACACGTTATTTTGAGACCAGCATCGAGCGCAAGTGTACCTCGATCGGCCAGGCCCTGCCGGGGATCGAGGTCGCGATCATCAACCCCGAGACGGGCGAGATCTGCGCGCTCAACGAACAGGGCGAGATCTGCTGCCGCGGGTTCAACACGATGACCGGGTACTACAAAATGCCGGTGCAGACCGCGACGTGCATCGACGCGAACGGCTGGCTGCATTCGGGCGATATCGGGCGGATGGACGAGGCCGGTTATTTTTTCATCACCGGACGCCTCAAGGACCTGATCATCCGCGGCGGCGAGAACATCTCGCCCAAGGAGGTCGAGGATTTCCTCTGCCATGTGCCGGGTGTGCAGGACGTGCAGATTGTGGGCGTGCCGAGCAAGAAGTATGGCGAGCAGCCTGCGGCCTTTATCATCCGCATGCCCGGGGCGGAGATTACTGAACAGGACGTGATGGACTTCTGCCGCAACAAAATCGCCTGGTTCAAGATCCCGAAGCACATCTGCTTCGTGGCTTCGTACCCGATGACCGCGAGCCAGAAGATCCAGAAGTACAAGCTGCGTGAAACGGCCGCTCAGCTCTGGCCGGATGCGTAAGCGTTGAACAAGTGAGAAAGGACGTGTGCGATGAATAGGGGATGTATGGCATGGGTGACGGTGTGCGCGATGGTGTCGGCGGCATGCGCCGAGCAGCCGGTGATCGCCGTGTGGCCGGAGGGCAAGACGCCTCTCAAGACGAGCGATGCGCCGGAGAAGGTGAACCCTTCCACGGACGACATCATCCGCCTGACGGATGTGAACGTGCCGAGCCTGACCGTCTTTCTCGCCAAGGATACGGGCAAGCCCAATCCCGCGGTGATGATATGCCCGGGCGGCGGGTACGGCATTCTCGCATGGAACCTCGAGGGGACGGAGATCGCGGCGTGGCTCAACAGCCAAGGCATTTCCGCGTTCATCCTCAAGTACCGCGTGCCCGGCAACCGCGACGGGGCGCTGTGCGACGCGCAGCGGGCCATGGGGCTGATCCGCTCCCAAGCCCAGTCGCTCAACATCGACCCGAAGCGGCTGGGAATCATGGGGTTCTCGGCGGGTGCGCATCTCTCAGTCCGCACGTGTACAAACTTTGAAAAGCGCTTTTATGAGGCGGTCGATGAGGTGGACAAGCAGCCGAGCCGGCCCGATTTTGCGCTCATCATCTATCCCGCCTATCTGAACCGCGACGGCTATGCGATGGCGCCGGAACTGCCGGTGACGGCGCAGGTGCCGCCGACCTTCCTGGTACAGGCTGAAGATGACAACCCGTATGTGGACAGCAGTCTGGCCTATTATATCGCACTCAAGACTGCGAAGGCGCCGGCGGAGCTGCACCTCTTCCCGAACGGCGGGCACGGGTATGGTTTGCGAAAAATGGGCAAGACCACGGACGTGTGGCCTGAACTTGCGGCCGCATGGCTTTCACGAGTCACGAAATGAAAGACGAAACAATGAAGGAAGACGCGATCGAGCGGAATCTGGGTGAGCAGCCCATTGCACGCATCATGGAGGAGGCCGGGCTTAAACCCCATGACCTGGTGACCGCCTCGCCTGTTCAGATGACGCACAAAATGGTGTCGCGGGCCTGCAAGGGCCGACGCCTGACGCCGAATACGCAGGCCATCGTCCTTGCCGCGCTCAACGCCGCCACAAACAAGACCTATACGCTCCTTGACCTCTTCAACTATGAGTCAGATTGAACGTGAGCAGCCGTTCGACTTTTCACAGCGCTTCGGAAAGGTGGCTCTTGCGGTAGTGGCCGGGAGAGACGCCGATGATTCGCTTGAAGGTGCGGGTGAAGTGGCTGTGATCGTAGAAGCCGGTCTCGCAGGCGATGTCCGCGATCGTGCGGTCGGTCGTTTCCAACAAGGTCCGTGCGGCGGCAATACGCACGCGCAGCAGATATTCGTAAGGCGTTGATCCGAAGATCCGGTTGAAGCGACGCTCGAATTGGCTCTGCGAGACGCCCGCGAGCTTGGCCAGTCGTTTGATGTCGAGGTTCTCGCCGTAGTGCGTGTGGATGTGGGCGACCACCTGGGCGAAGCGCCCGTGCCAGCGGGGCGTGTCGCGCAGATCGTCCACGATGCGGTGGAAGCCGACCACGCCGATGGGGTTGCCCTTCTTGTCGTAGACCGGGAACTTGCTGTGGACCATCAGCCGGTCCGAGTGCTCAGGCGCGGGCGCGATCTGATTGATGATGGGGATGCCGGTGGACATCACCGCCTGGTCGCCCTGGACATAAAAATCGGCCCGGTCTTTCGAAAAAAAGTCGTAATCCGTTTTACCGATGGTCTGCATCTCGTTGTCGGCATTGCAGAACTGACAGGCCCGCAGATTGTTCAACATGAAGCGACCTTGGCTGTCCTTCATGAAGAAGCCGACGTCCGGCAGAAGATCGATGAGCTTGTGGAAGGAGTCCAGTTCCCCGATCTGCGCAAGAAAGCGCTTCTGTAGCGTTTTCGGATTCATGCGGATAGTGTACACATTTTTAGGAGTGCTTTACAAGACGCAGTAAACGGAAAAGCGTAAAGTCCAAACGTACAGTTGATCAACATTTCCTCAAAAAGGGGGCGTAACATGAAGATGCGTTTGCCGGGGACGGAACAAAAGGGGAGCAGCGGGGCGGTGAGTCGCCGTCAGTTTCTGAAGCGGGCGGCGGTTGCCGGCGGGGCGGTCGCCATGCCGTTTGTCATTCCGGCGTCAGCGCTGGGGCGTGATGGCACCGTGGCGCCGAGCAACCGAATCGTAATGGCCGGCATCGGCTTGGGGGGGCGCGGCACCGGAGACCTGGACAGTTGGATTCTGCCGGACCCGCAGGCGCAGTTCGTGGCCATTTGCGATGTGCGGCGCGAGCGCCGCGAAGCCATCAAGGCGATGGCCGATAGAAAGTACGGCAACACCGACTGCAAGACCTATATCGAGATGATGGACGTGTTGGCGCGCCCGGACATCGACGCGATTCTCACGGCTACCAGCGACCGCCTCCACGCCACCGTCTCGATCCGCGCCATGCGCGCCGGGAAGGACGTCTACACCGAGAAGCCTGCCTCAATGACCATCGCCGAGGGACAGGCCGTGGTCAAGACCGCCCAGCAGTACGGCCGGGTCTACCAGGCCGGCATGCAGCGCCTGAGCGAGGCGAATTTCATCGTCTGCAACGAGCTGTTGCGTCTGGGCCGCTTGGGCGAGGTCAAGACCGTCTACGCGCACCTCGCGCCGTGGGGCAACGTCAACATGAGCCGCGAATGGCTGCCGGGGCAGCCGCTTCCTGACCCGCAGGAAATCGACTGGGACCGCTGGCTCGGCCCCTGTCCGTGGCGCCCCTTCCACATCGATTACACCCGCGGCGGCTGGCATGCCCAGCACGACTTCTACACCAGCGTCATCGGCGAGTGGGGCTCGCACACCTTTGCGCAGTGTCATGCGGCGCTGGGCATGGAGAACACTTCCCCTGTCCGTTACCCCTACGTCACGAACCCGACGGCGGACGGCATGGCGATGCCCTTCGCGAACGGCGTGACCATGATCCAGAAGCAGGAGGGGTGGCGCGGCACCTGCGGCGTCCGCTACGTCGGCAGCGAGGGCTGGTGCGCCTGCGCCGACGGCTACGCGCGCCCGGAGGTCTCGAATCCCGCGATGCTGGCCGACTACAACAAGATCCTTCAGGACTACCTCACCCGCACGGGGCATGTGGTCGGGCACATGCAGGATTTCTTCAAGTGCGTCAAGAACCGCACCGTCACCGTGGCCAACCCCAGACTCATGCACCGCTCGATGAGCACCGTCCACTGCGCGAACATCGCCCAGTGGCTGAAGCGCGACCTCACCTGGGACCCCGTCAAGGAGGAGTTCGTCAACGACGAGCAGGCCAACCGGTTCCGCTCCCGCGCAGCCCGCGAGGGCTGGCAGATCGTTTAACCCGTTTCTGAACATTCGATTCACTCGATTTCTTCGATTCTTCCGACAAGGGCTTTCACAATGAAAACACTGTTTTGCGTGATGACGGGGCTGGCGGCGCTCTGCGCCACGGCCGAGTTGGACAAGGGTATCCTCTTGGACGAGGGGAAGCTGATCGAGGTCTTGCAGAAAGCGGAGACATCGGACAACGACAAGGTCACAGCCTGCCAGAATCTCGGCTGGTGCGGGTCCCGGACGGCCATCGCCCCGTTGACCGCGCTCCTCGCGAGCGAGAAGCCGGTTCTCCGCCACGCGGCGCGCTACGGGCTGGAGATGATTCCCGACCCTGCGGTCGAGACGGCCTTCTGCGAGGTGGCGGGACGCCTTACCGGCCCGGCGCTGGTGGGCGTGCTGCAGTCGATGGGCAACCGCGGCGACGCGCGTTCGGTCGCGGTGCTGAGCGGGAAAATGTCTGACAACGACACCGGCGTCGTGGAGGCGGCCGTTCAGTCCCTGGGCAAGTTGGCCACGCCCAAGGCGATGGCCGCGCTCAAAGCCGGCCTCGGCAAGAACACCTGCGTGGCGGTGGCCTACCTGAACGGCACCGGAAAAGTCGCGGATGCCGACCCATCCAAAGCTGCGGCCTATTACGCCGATATCCGCAACGCCAAAGACAACGTCACTCCCGGCACACGCTTGGCCGCTCTGCGCGGGGAGATCGTCGCTGCGGGCGATAAGAAGGGCGTGAAACTCTGGGAAGAGGCCGTCGCCAGCGCGGATGCCGACACCGTGGACGCGGCTCTGCGCGCGGCTTTGGATTTCCCGAAGAGCAAAAAGGCGACCGCCGCTTTCGCCGCGGCACTCCCCAAGGCGCCTGCGGTGCAGACGCGTCTGGCGACCATTCTGGGCCAGCGCGGCGACAAGGCCGCCGTTCCGGCTCTGGCCGCACTGGCCAAGGGCGAGGGCGCCGTCAGCCCCTTGAGCAGCCTCGTCGCGGCCGCCGCGCTCGCGACGCTCAACGACCCCTCGGCCATGACCCCGCTGCTGGCGCTGGCCAAACATGAGGACCGCGCCATCGCCGATGCCGCCAAGGATGAGATCATGGGGTTCGCGGGCAAAGCCGCGGACGACGCCGTGCTGGTCATGATGGCGGATGCCGACGTCGCCACCCGTCTGGCCGGCATCGACATGGCGCTGCGCCGTCGCATGGCCTCGGCTGTGCCGTCGCTGGTGAAACTCACCTCCGATGCCGACGCGAAGATCCTCGATGCCGCTGTCAAGGGCGTGGGAGATCTCGGCACGGACAAGGAGATTCCGGCGCTGCTGGCCGTCCTCGCGAAGGCTCCGCAGAGCGAGACCGCCATCCGGGCGCTCTCCTCCCTCTGTTCGCGCTATGCGCGCCCCCGCGGCGGCAAGACCGTCATCAAGAGTGCGTTCTACGGCAACTTCGAGAACGACCTGACCCAAGACGTCACCGCCAATGTCCAAAAGCTCGTGGACGCCGGCTCCATCACTATCCAGGCCTCGGGCCGCCTCTGCCGCTGGGACGGGTTCAGCGAAGATCCCGCGCCGGGAAAACCCAAGGCGCTGCGCATGGTCTACCTATTCGACGGCGCTGAGAAAAGCGTCCAGGTGCGCGAGAACGACTCCGTCCACTTGAGCGGTGAGACCTTGCTGCCGGTGGCGATGACTCCGGTCAAGGCCGCCTACGACGCCGCGCAGGGGCCGGAGAAACTCGCCCTCTTCAAGGTGCTGACAGCGCTCTCGAATGATCAGGGGCTTGCCGTCGCCCGCGCCGCCGCGGCGCAGACGTCAGATGCGGCACTGCGCGAGGCCGCCGTCCGCGCGCTTGCCGAGTGGACCACTCCCGAAGCGCTCGAGGATGCCGCCGCCTTTTCCCAGAACGCGCCCACGGACCGCCTGAAGATTCTCGCCCTGCGCGGCTTCGTTCGTCAACTGGAGCTGAGTTTCACCATTCCGCTGGAGAAGCAGATCGCCCGTCTGGAACAGGCGCAGTCGTGGGCGGTCCGCGACGAGGACAAGGCCTTTCTCACGGCCGCATTCACCGTTACCCGGCGGCAGTTCGCCGAGCAGGGCTTCAAGCCGATGTTCAACGGCATCAACCTCGATCAATGGAAGGGCGGCGACGGCTGGTGGCAGGTCAAGGACGGCATCCTTCAGGCTCAGAGTTCCGAAGAGAAGCCGTGTACGAAGAACAGCCAGCTCATCTGGACGGGCGGACAACCCGGCGATTTCGAGATGCGCGCGGAGTTCCGCCTGAGCCCTGGCGCCAACTCCGGCATCCAGCTCCGCTGCAAGGATCAGGAGATCGGCGACAACGGCTACCAGGCCGATATGAACGGCGGCGGCGACTACGTCGGCTTTCTCTACCACCCCGCGCAGCATCTGGTGGGCGAGCGCGGCGCAAAGGTCGTTATCGACGCCAACGGTCAGAAAACCGTCGAGCGGTTCGCCGACAGCAAGGCGCTTCAGGACAAGGTCTTCAAGGGGGACGACTGGAACGAGTACACCATCATCTGCAAAGGCCCGGCGATCACGCTTTTCGTCAACGGTATGAAGACCTGCGAGTTTGAGGACCACCGTCCCGACAACCCGCTCAAGGGCTTCATCACCCTGCAGATGCACGCGGGTCCGCCGATGAAAATCCAGTACCGCAACCTGCGTATCAAAGAGTTGAAATAGACCCGCACAAAGTCACCTGTTAGCTTCCGCCTGAGGGCCTGCAAACTCGAGCACGCGCACGTCCCCCGCATCGAGTTCGATCGGCGTGTGCTTATCTTTCCATGTGATCTCGCCGCCTGTCACCTGCTCGCGGCACACGCCGGGAGCCGTCAGCGCGGTCAGCGTCACCGTAGCCTTCTGCCGGGTTTCTGCCAAGTTGTAGACCGTCAGGTAGCTGCGGCCGGGCGGGCAGCCGAACCGCTCCACGATGATGGACTCGTTGTCTGATACGGCGCCTGTGAGAGGCTCCCAGCCCGCCTCGGCCACGCTCTTGCACAGCGGCACATATTTCTTGAAGAGCGGGCGGTCGCGGTTGTACAGCTCGGGCCGCGTGAAGTAGTGGCCGGTCGACGCGTCGGCGCTGAAATAGCCGGGGAACATGCCGTAGGCCAGCGCGCGCTTCATGAACTTTTCGGAGGCTTCGTAAGGGAATTTCGAGAAGTCGGTGTTCATCAGGAAACAGTAGGGCTTGCCTTTGCACAGCGCCCGCCGGTAGAGCAGTTCCTCGTCGGACATCGGGTCCCATTTTCCGCCATTGTTCCAGTCGGTCTCCGTGCCCATCACATCCAGCAGAGGGGCGAGCCAGCACCAACTGATCGGCGTTCCATTGGCCATCATGTTGCGACCGCGTGCGTGCATCTCCTTTTCGAGCGCCCGCACGTACTCGAAGCCGATCATGCCTTTAAACAGGCCCACTTTGCGGGAGCCGAGCGCATAACAGAGGGGACGTTCGGCGCCCGCGAAATGGCCGCGCCGGAAGTCGAGGTTCTCGGTTACATAGGCCTCGGACGAGTCGATGTACTCTCCGTCGCAGGTCGCCTTGCGGGCAGCGCCATACTGAGTCTCGACGTACTCGGCGCTCCATTTGTTCGTGAAGTCGGTGACCGCACCCGCAACGCCCGGCGCGGAGTTCATGCTCCAGACCACGCCGTTGCACCACGGCGTATCCAATACGCGGCCCGGTATCCGTCCCTTCTCATCGGCAAACGCGCTGCTGACCCACGCCTGCGCGGCTCTGTCGCCCGCCGCCGCCAGCAGTTTGGCCTCCTCTGCGCCACGCGCCAGCGTGCGCGGCCCGTCGCCCGAGAGCGGCATCCACCAGGTCATCGGCTCGGTATAGCGGAAGGTCAGGATGTCGTGCGCGTCGTCCCACGCGGTCTCGTCGTCGCCCTCCTTGAAGCGGAACCCGAAGTCTTCCCAGCCCTCGACCTTGCTGATGCTTGCGAAGGGCATCCAGACACCTTGCTGCTTGATGCGCGTCACAAACGCATCGGGGTAGAGCGCGTAGTAGCGCGACAGCGCTCCGCGGAAACCGCTGGCGGCGTCGAAATCGAACACGCAGAAGCGGAACGAAGCGGAGGGTTTTTCAGGCGTGAGGCCGATGTCGCACGCCAAGAACAGCTCACGCGTGACCGGCTGGCATCCTGCGCGGAAAACCAGGGGTGTCGCGGGATCGAGGCCGATGGCGCGCCCCTTGCCTGCGCAAGCCACGGCGCCGAAGGGGTATCGCGATAGCCGGCCGTTCGCTCCGACCGGCTGCAGCGTCGTATACATGATTTCGTTTTTCGCCTCGGCCAGCGGAATGGAGCGGCGCGGGTGCTGAAACCACGTAAGTCCGCCCTTTTTCAGCGGTATCGTGTACACCAGCGTCAGCGCGCGGTCTTTGCCGGTCCGGTCTTCCAGCGTCACCTCGAAGAAGGTCACGCCCGCGCCGCGCCGCGTCCGGGTGGTCTGCTTCACGCCCAGCGCCTCGCGTCCGAGCGCCACAAAGTCGGAGTTTTGCGCCACGTCGCGCAGCAGGAAACCCGTCTCAGGCGGGCGCGCCTGCTCGGTCACGACGCCGTCGAAACGCAGCTTATCGTCAGCCTCCAGAACACCGAAGCGCGGCTCTTTGAACAGCGCCTTGCCGGCGTGATACCGTGAGAGCAGGTAATAGCTCACGCGGCGGATCGGCTTATCGGGCATGATCAAAACCTCGCGCCGGTGCCAGCCCGCTTCCGAGTCGACGTCGAACGCGGCGATCTGTCCCCACAGCGGTGTGCCGTCCATGTATTCCAGATCAAGATAGAGCGAGAAGTCGCCTCCGGGCGATCCCTGCACCCCTTCGGACTTAGCCCAGGCCGAGGCGATCACCGGCACGGCCGACGTCTGGTTCAACTCGACCGACCATGAGATGCCGCGCTGCCCCGAAGCGTTCGTGCCGTTGTCGCACACATAGGTTTCGCCCTCGCGGATGAAGCCGTTGCCGTATGGCTTGGCCTGCTCCGCAACGAGCGGTTTAAGTGCGCTCTCATTGCCCTTGCCTGCCACACGTTTCACCACAATTCCGTCTGAAACCGCAAAAGACATTCCAGCAAACAACACGGCTCCACACAGCACTTCGATCTTACGCATAAACTTCCCCCCTCGCTTACCCGACCTAAGTTCCAGTATACGTCCCCGCACTTTATCCCGCAAGCCCACAGCCAGTCATAAAACATTGCGTAATGCCGAATGGGGAAGTTGTCCTTAATATTCTCCCAATACCGGCTTGCCTCCTTTGCCAAAAGAGACTACATTGGTCACATGCAGATTACGTTGAGAGAAGGCAAAGCGAAACTGAGCGAACTCGTGGAGCGGGCTTCGGGCGGTGAAGAGGTGGTCATTACCGTGCGGGGACACCCCAAAGCGCGTTTGTGTCCGATGGACACCGAGCCGCGGTTTTCGGGCAAGGATTTTGTGAGGGAACTCGAGTCAGTTCAATCGTGCTATCGCGTACGAGGGAAAGATTCACCCGCGTCGGAGAAGGTCGTCTCAGAACTCCGGGAGGACAGGCTGTGAACTACTGGGACACGTCGTGTCTGTTGAAACTGTATGTGCCAGAATCCGACTCGCCTGTTTATCTCGCGCTTTTGCGTCAGCAGATGGCTCCCGTTTTTACCAGTGCGCTTGCCGAGGTGGAGTTCGCTTTCGCCCTCACGCGGAAAGAGGCGGACGGGTATTTGAAAAAAGGAGCGGCGGCCGAACTCGTGCAGCTTCTGAGAAACCATGCGGCCCAGGGGCAGATTCGTTTTGTCCCCATTAGCGCAACCGTTCGTGATTTGGCGGTATCTCTTGCTCACCGCTGCCTGGTGGACAAAAAACCGTCCTTGTCCCTGCGGACTTTGGACGGCATCCATTTGGCAACCGCGTTTTCGCTGCGGGCAACGCACCTGCTCACCGCCGATATCCGGTTACGTGACGCCGCCCGCTTTTGCGGGTTCGCAACCGCTTAACATCAGCGCTCCACCGTTACCCAGCGCCGGCTGACGGTCGGTTTGATCTTTGGCTTCTTGTCAGATGTCGCCGTGGCCTTGAGAAAACACTTGCCTGCATAATCGGGAACGGTCAGCGACAGCGTGTAGCTCGCGTCCCCGAGCTCCTTCACGTCGAAGGGCTGCTCGGCGCGGACCAGCTCTTTGCCCTTCTCGGTTTCGATTGAGAGCGTGAGCGTGCCTTTTGCGGGTTGCGATTCGTCGTTCACCAGCATGACCGTAAAGGTGTGAGCCTTGCCTGCCTTCAGCGTGGGCTGGAAGAAATTGATGTAGACGCCGAGCGGCTTGAAGGCTTCGCCCATGTAGTCGGCAAAGGCCGGGTCCAGCGTGAGCTTCGTCACGTCCGAGAAGTGGTCGGCCGTGTAGACTCCCGGATAGCTGCACGTGAGGTAGACGAAGTGGACGATGCCCGCGTATTGGCGGTGCGCGCGCCAGAACTCGGTCTTCGCTCCAAGCAGATACGAGTACAGGTCGAGACGTTGGCGCGCCGTGCTGTTTGTTCCCAAAAGCTGCGCGTAGACGTTTTCGGTGAGCAGTGTCGGCGAGCCGTCGCGGTTGAGCCAGAGCCAGCCGTATTCGTTGATGATCGGCGGATTCGTGTCGGAAGGCAGCGAGCCTTTGCCCGGCTTGCCGTCCATGGTCTCCAGATCGCTCATTTTGAACGTGAGCTTGTCGTGCCACCCGCTGATCATGAGGTACGGATGGTTTTCCACCGGGTCGTTCGGCCCGGCGGGTTTGTTGTAGCTGTTTTCCCACGGCCGGTCCGAGAGGTCCAGCGCGCGCACGGCGGGGATGATCTTGTCGCCGAAGCTGTCGTCTTTGGTCTCGTTGTTGGCGTCCCACACCGCGACGCTCGGATGGTTCCAGTTGTCGCGCATCCAGTCCTTGTACTGGCGGATCATCTCGTCGGTGTCATACGTGCGCGAATAGCCTTTGAACCAGCCCGGGCCACCCGTCCAGACGAAGAACTCGTTCTGGATCAGCAGGCCCTCTTCGTCGCAGATGTCGAACCAGCGGTCGGGGACCGGTCCGATGCAGAAGCGGAAATAGTTCCAGTGCATCTTCTTGGGCAGGTCGCCGAGAAGCTTGCGCACCCACTTTTCATTCCACGGCAAGGCCTTGCACAGCGGGTCTTCGAAGAACCGGTGCAGCGTGATGTTCGAGCCGCGCAGGTAGTAGACCTTGCCGTTGAGGAAGGCGCGCTTTGTGGCCGCGTCGAAACGGAATTCGCGCATGCCGAAACGCATGGTCACCGAGTCTCCGCCTGTGCGTGTCTCAACGACGTAAAGGAACGGGTCCTCCGGCGACCAGAGATGCGCGTCGGGAATCCGGATCGTCTGCGTGATAACTTTCTCTTCGCCGGGCTGAAGCGCGACGGCGACCGGTTCGCACGCGCTGACTTGTTTGCCGCGCTTCCACGTCTTGACCGTGTGGGACAGCGACGCCGTGACCGGCGACGCCGAGTGGTTTTTTACTCGGGTTTGCACCACGGCTTCGCCCGTGGCGACGCGCGGCGCGACCTGGACGGTCTCGATGGCAGGGTTGTCGCAGAAGGCCAGCGACACGCTGTCGTAGATGCCGGGTGTCCATTGGTTCTTTTCGAAATCCGAGCCGGCGGGGTAGGTGTCCGGTAACACGGCGGGATGCGCGCCGATGCGGATGACGAGCATGTTCTCCGCGTTCCAGCGGATGAGGTTCGCGAGCGGGAAAACGCTCGCCGTAAAGCAGCCGGAGTACTCGCCAAGTTTCTGTCCGTTGACCCAGACGGCCGTGCCGAACTGCGCTTTGTTGATCTTGAGCAGTGCGACGGCCCGCTCTTTGGGCGCCCGGAACGTCCTGCGGTACCAGAAGTAATTCCGCTCCTGATCCACCTTGCCAACCCAGTACTTTTGCAGCCAATCGTCGGGCGCGAGCTTGTAGGTGATGCGTCTTGCCATGTTCTCACGGCTGATGAACCGATCCACGTCCTTGAACGCCGGCTCCGCCAGATTCGCCAATCCCGGCACGGGAACGGTGTGAGTGAATGCGGTCGGCATCTCCGTAGGCGACATGCCTTCGGCGATTTGCCACTGGCCGTCGAGCGACACGGTCTGGCGTTCAGCGGCCCGGCTTTCTGCGCACGCCGCGAGCAAGACGGATAAGGTGACAAGGAGGGGGATGAAGCGTTTCTCAGTGATCATGATTTGATCCTTCTCGTGGGTTATTTGTCTTTGCCGGCTTTGTCCAACGCGAGCGGGATGACCCGGTCGCTTCGTTTGTCAGGTGACAGTTCGATAGCGGCGTTCGTGTCCGCGTTGGCCCAACCGAACAGATGCACGACGATGCGCTTGCACGAGGTGTCGCTGAGCGGTTCAACGTGCAGACTGGCGGTTTTGCCGTCGGCGGCGATCGTGAGCGCCATCGTCAGCCGACCGAAGGGCGTGGCGATGCCGTTGAGCTTCGTAGCCATGCCGGGCTTTGTCCATTCGGTCGGCAGGCCTTCGAGCAGGTGGAGTTCAGCGCCTCGGTCAAGCGCGAGCAGGTGGACGGTGAGGCGAATGAATTCGGCGCTGGCCCAGTTGTGCGGCATGTCGCCGACCTTCTTGAACGGCTCACCCTTCAACGACTGCTCCTCGCGCCAGTCGAGGACGGGAGACGCATGGTTGGCGAAGGCGTAGAGAGCTTGCGCGGCCTTGCGGCCATTGCCTTGCCAAAGCCAGGCGTGGCCGTAGAACGAGGCGAAATAGTTCCAGATTCCGGTCGCGTCCCAACCGGTGCCATACACCATGCCTTCCCGTTCGGTGGCTTCAAGCATCGCCATGTTGCCGGCAACCAGCGGGTCGTCCTTTGCGAAAAGCTGTCCGGGATAGACCGCGTGGCAGAAACCCCATTGCCCGCGCTGCGGTAAGTCTTGGCCGTCCATGCGGATCGGCAGATAGCGGTTGCCAAGCGGGTCTGCCTTCATGTCGCGCGCGGCGGCCCTGCGGAACGCGGCCATGAAGTCGTCGTATTCTTTCTGCCACGTTTCGACTTCTCCGGGTTTCCCGAGCCAGCGCGCCGCCTCGATGAACGCGCGCAGGCCGACCAGGTTCCAATAGGGATTCGTGTATTCATCGTGTACACCGCCGATGCCGCCGTCCGGAAAACCGGGAGGAACGAGGCCGTCGTCGAGCGGCGAAGCGTTCTTCAGCGTTTGCTGGCGGAGCGTCCGAATGTGTTCCGCGACTTGCGTGAGTTTCGGCCAGACCGATTCGAGCCACGTCTTGTCTTGCGTGAGCAGCGCGTGCCGTACGCAGGTCCAGAGAACGATGCCGTTTTCCTTCGAAAAATCCTTCATCACTTCGATGCGGCCGTCGGGTTTCTGGTGCGTCAACTCGTAGGCCACGCCGTTGCGGGCCTGATCGCCCGCGCCGAGAATCGTCGCGGCTTCAAGTAAAAAAGCGCCGTCGACAATCCACAGCCCGCGATAGCAGGTCGGCCCGACTTGGAAGGCCGTCATGCCGTTTTTGATTTCGCGCGCCTGCCAGATGTTGCGGATGGAGGAGTCGAGCAGGGCCTGAATACCGACATCGGGAACCTCGATGCGCCCATACGGCAGCGGAGCCTTTTCCCAGTAGGCGACCGCGTGATCGCGTGCCTCCGCGGCCTGCTTGGCGGTCGTAGGCCAGTGAACGATCGCACCGCCGCTGTTATAGAGAACGCAGAAATCCGCGGTGGTTCCCGGTTTGATCGAAACGTTTTCGAGTTGAATCACATGCCGCGATTTTGTCTCTTCTGCGAGCCCGTTCATTTTCAGCGCTGTCGTGATCGTCTCGCACCCGTTCACGACCGCGGCCTGGTCGTTGAGCTCACAATCCAGCGTTGTGTCCACAATGATTTGAGGCGAAATAGTCCTCTCTGTTATCCCGGTGTTTGTGACGTGGACGAGTATCACATCATTTCTCGGCGGGCCGTTTCGGTCCGTCAGCGACATCCGTGCCAAAGGTTTCACTGCCGGTTTCCCGGCGAGCAGTGCGGCGTCATCGATTGGGGTGCCCGTTGGAAAAATCCAGAGCCCGTTGAGAATCGTGTTTTTATCGGCACCGTTGTCGGCGGACTCCACCTCAATGTCGATATGTCCATCCCCGTTGGCGTCTTTGGCGTCGAACCAGAAAACCGCGGCCTTGTTCTTGCCGATGTCTGCGACGGTATCCACCGTCTTCGGCTCCGCACCCTCCACGCGCAAAGTTTGGACGCGCTTGCCCGCCTCGTTCCACCAGCCTTCACACAGCGCGAGCGCAACCCGAAACGTCTTTCCGGAGACCTCGTAGCGGATCGAACCGATGTTATGCAAGGCGATATCCTTCAGCGACTGATCAATGCCGGCACCGGGGTTTGCCCAGTTGCGACTGCCCGTCCCGTCATCCGTGCGCCGCAGAATTCCTGTCAGAAGCTCTGACTTCAGGGGGTCAGTGACCGCGAACGCTTCCTCGATGATCTCCAAGCCGTCGGCCGCGCGAAAGGTTTGCATGATCGGAACGCGCGGCGAAAGGAGCTGCTGCTTCTGCCAGACCGCATGGCTGACGACCTCCATGGAGATCCGCGTCGCAAATTCACGGCCGCCTTGGCCGAAGTGATAAAGCAACTCGCCGCTCTTGTCCACCAGCGACTTGTGCGAGTCATCCGGCAGGCAGATGGCCGCCTGCCACTCGGGCGGCGCATAGCGGAAGTCTGCGGACTCTGCTGCGGCGAGAACCCTTGGGCTGAAGAGCAAAAGTGACAGGGTTGTGAACGGTGTTAACAGACGATAGGGATGTGTCATGATGTCCGCTCCTTCTATTCAGTCGTTGGTGTGGCAGGTGCTCAGTGGAAGATGGCGATGTCCCAGAGGGAGTAGCCGAAGGCCGATCCGCGCTGCGTGCCGTAGATGCGTACCCAGCGGGCTTGCGTCGGCGCGATCCGGATGGCCTCGGAGCCGCCGGCGCCGGTGTCGGTCGTGTAAACGGTGTTCCAGTTCTCGCCGTCAGCCGAGACCTGAATCGCGTAGGCCTTCGCGTATGCGGCCTCCCACGCCAAGCGGACGCGGGAGAAGGTCAGTGTTTCGCCGAGATCGACGGCGAGCCATTGCGGATCGCTGAACTCGCTCGACCAGCGGGTGTCGCCCCTGCCGTCAACGGCGAGTTCGGCGCGGTAGGCCTGTCCATCTTTCGTCACCGCCGAAGACGCTTTTACCGGGCGGCCTTTGGCGAGGTCGCGGCGCGCTTCCCGCTCCGCGGCCGACAGCACAAGGAAGTCGCGCAGGCTGCTGACCTTCCCTTCCGGCGTGACGGGCAGAACCGCTTCGGCCTGATAGTCGCCGGTTTTGTCCGGAATGGCAACGGCGAAGACCACGTTCGTCAAGCCAAGCCCCTCGACTTCCACTTGCCGCCTCTGTTCACACACGCTCTTGCCGTCGCGAAGGATGCGGAAAACCACATCCCCTTTCCACGAGTCGCTCTGGTCATTGATGATCACAACGGGGAAGCTCTGCATTTTGCCGGGGAGATAGTCCTCGTCCCAGACGTCGATCATCAGGCCCACCGGCGCAAAGGCGTCGCGGACATAGCGTTGGAACTCCGGTTCCCATGTGAGCTTCGTCACGTCGAGCCAATGGTCGCTCGTTTGGCCGTCGGGCCGCGAGTAGCCGAGTGCGGTGAAGTGGATCACCGCCGCCGCAGACCGGTGGCAACGCCAGAACTCCGTCTCGGCTGCGGTGTGGCGGGCGTAAAGCCGACGACGCAGTTCCGTTGTGGAATTCGTCCCGAGCAGATTCCGATAAAGCACTTGGGTAAGCGTGGTGGGCGTGCCGTCACGGTTCAGCCAGAGCCAGCCGTATTCGTTGATGACGGCCGCATGCTGGCCATCGTTGCGGCAGAGGTTTCCTTGCGGGATCGGGTCGGCAGCCGCGAGGTTTGCAAGTTTGAAGTCGGGGCTGATGAAGTGGTACGGATGCGACTCGAACATGTCGCCCGGCTCCTGCGGAGAAAAATAGCCGTTGTCCCACGGCCTGTTCGAGAGATCCAGCGCGCGCACCTGTTTGATGGCCTCTCCGGTTTTCGGGCTGAGCGTTTCATTGCAGGCATCCCAGATGACGACGCACGGGTGGTTCCAGCGCTCGCGCATCCACTCCGCATATTCCGCCGCCAATTCGCCGGCCGGCATGTCTTTCGGCACGTCGCCGCCGAACCAGATCGGGAACTCGTCGTCGATCAGAACGCCTTCCTCGTCGGCGATGTCATACCAGACCTCCGGCGGAAAGCCGATACAGTAGCGGAGACAGTTCCAGTGCATCTCCTTGACGCGCTGGTGAAGCAGGCGCACCCACTTCCCGTCCCAGGGGAGAGCCCCGCGTTCGCTGTCCTCGAAGAACCGGTAGAGCGTGATGTTGCTGCCGCGCATGAAATACGGCTTGCCGTTCAGCATCGCGCGGCCCGTCGCCGGATCGAACCTGAATTCGCGCATGCCGAAACGCGTGGTGAATTCATCGCCGCCCGTTCGCACGATGAGCCGGTAGAGAAACGGGGATTCCGGGGACCACAGGTGGCAGTCTGAAACGGCTGCGGCGAGGTCGAGCGTCTGCTCCGGCGAGGCCGTCATGCGTGCCGACGCCTTACCGACAACCTTCCCTGATTTGGCCTCGCGAATCTCGGCCGTCACATCGCCGTCAACCGCGTGCCTCAGCTCCACGCGCACACGCGCCAGCCGGTTCGACACGTCGGGCGCGACCTGTACGCGCACAATGTTCGGCGTGCCGGAGAGGATCAGTTCCACCGAATCGAAAATGCCGGGAATGTAGCGCGTCTTTTCGAAGTCGAATCCCGACGGAACGGCTGCCGTCACGGCGGCGCGGTCAGCGCCGACGCGGATGACCACTTCGTTTTCGCCGCTCCGCAGCGCGCCCCGCGCGTCGAAGAATCCCGGGGTGAAACACGGCGCGTGCTCGCCCAAGAGTTTTCCGTTCAAGAAGACCCGCGTGCCGAACATCGCTTTGCCGACCTTGAGGGTCGCCACCGCAGGAATCGGCTCCGGAACCACGAATGTCCGCCTGTACCAGAACGCTTCCCGCCGAGGGTCCTTCTGCGGAAGCTCCGCGCTATTCGCCAGTTTCGGCCCCGGCTCGGCGAACGGCGGAGTCGCCATGTCCACCAGCCCCGGCACCGGCACCTCATGATCGAAGGTCTGCGGCATTTGACCGCTGCCGCCCTCGGCGACTTGCCAGCGTCCGTCGAGTGACAGCGTGCGCCGCGCGGACGATTCGGCCGAGCAGGTCAGAGCCCAGGCGGACAGTATGACGGTTGTGAATCGGAGTGTGCGTTGCATGAATGTTCCTCGTTGGTGGGTCAGCGGCTGCTGTCGGCGATAGCCCTGAACATCGCCTGCATGTTCTCGGTGGGCGTTGTGGCCTGCACGTTGTGGATGGCGTCGAAGACGAACCCGCCGCCCTCGTTGAAGATGTCGATGCGCTCGCGGCATTCGCGGTAGACCTCTTCGGGGGTGCCGAACGGCAGCGTCTGCTGCGTGTTTGCGCCGCCGCCCCAGAACGTGAGATGCTTGCCGAACTCTTTTTTCAGCGTGCGTGCGTCCATTCCGACTGCGGAGCATTGGACAGGGTTTAGGATGTCGAACCCGGCCTCGATAAACTCCGGAAGCAATTCCGCAACCGCCCCGCAGGAATGGATAAAGGTTTTCCAGTTCGAACGCGCATGAACGAGGGCGTTCACCCGCTTGTGGTAGGGTTTGAAGAGTTCCCGGTAGGCGTCGGCTCCAATGAACAAACCGCGCTGCGTGCCGAAGTCCGTGCCCGTCAGAAAGACCGCCTGCACGCGGTCTCCCAATATCCCGATGAGCGTCTCCAGATTCTTCAGTCCGATCTCGCACTGCCGTTCGAACACGGCCTGCACGTACTCTTTGCGGATCACGGTCGACACATACCACTCCTCAATGTCCCGTATCCCTTTCGGACGTTTCATCCAAGGTGCCGGCACCAAGGCGATGTCGCCGAAAGCCGTACCGGGCATGGTGAGCGTCACGCCGACCGACCCCAGCGCGTCCAGTTCGCTGGCCCGCCGCCGATACCATTCGATGTCGGCGTCGCTGAACACGCCGAACTCTTCGAGGTTGTCGGCGGGGTCAAGTCGGGATTCATCGATCGTCGGTTGACGGATCAGCGTGTCAAAAAAATAAAAGCCTTTGGGCATCCGTCCGCTCGGTGGCGCCGTCAGGTCGCCTTCGGGATAGATCAGGATGTCGCCATTGGCATCCTCTGTGGTGTTGAATGCTTTGGGCACAAGCACGGGTGTTCCGTCAAACAGGTTGAAAGGCTTCCATTCCGTGCATTCGAAGCCGAACATGGTCTTGCGCGGCGTCAGGCCGACCACATCTATTCCCAGGGCGTCGCGCAACTCATCGTCCACCTCGCCCAGCAGCTGGTAGGGTTCGATGACCTTGACGCGCCAGTCCGTATCCCCCGTCACAGCCTGACGCAACCGGTGTAGCGCCGCCACATGGATTCCGGTGACCGCCGTGCTGCCGAAATCGACCGGTACGCGGTCCGGTTGCCGATGGTTCAATGCCGCTTGCAAACGCGCGTTGCTGTTCATCCGATGACCTTTTCTTAACGGTTCACACGTCATGTCTCATATCACATTGATGGTTTTAATATACCGCGTTTAAAAAGGTATGAGAATACCTGAGATCACAAATATCATATCTGCTGTCACAACCGATCTTGTAGAATTGGAGTCCGACTTGATACGATTGAAACCATGTACCATGTCAATCGGACCTATGACGGTGTCAATCTCGAGTGGGAGCAGCGCAGCATACGCTCGCCACAGGTGACGTTTGGCCAGGTCCGCTACCAGCCCGGCGGCTATTGCGGTCCACGCGTTCAGCGCGACTACCAACTGGTGCTGCTCTACTCCGGCTCGTGTGACCTGCGGATCGACAAATCCCGCCGCACGCTCAAGGTCGGCAACGTGTACCTGTTCAAACCCGGACACCGGGAACACTTCCTTTTTGACGCCCAGACGCAAACGCATCACTTCTGGTGCTCGGCCGCGCCTGCCGGTCTGACTCCCGCGCTGCGACATGCGCTTGACGACGCAGCCAGCGAGGGGCACTCCCCATCTGAATGTTTCTCGCGCATGGTTTCTGCGGCCTTTTTGTTGCGCACGAGTCCGTCCGCCGCAACTGCGCAAGTCGTGGACTCTTTGGCTATAGCGCATTTTTCCGAGTTCTTGAATATGGCGGACTCATCGTCCGTGACGGTTCGGGATGACGCCTGTGCGGATCGGGCACTGCGCTATATGGAAGACCATCTGGGTGAGTCCGACTGCCTGTCCGGCGCGCAGCGTGCCGCGGGCTGCTCGGTTAACGCGCTGCTCTATAAGTTCGCCGAGGCGGTGGGCACAACCCCGGCGAAACACCTGTGGCGGCTCCGGACGGAGAGGGGCTTGGGCTTGCTGGCTGACACCGGCTTGTCGGTTGCTGAGATCGCCGATCAGTGCGGCTTCAAAAACCCTTTTCACTTCTCGCGCTGCATCCGGCGCGTGCAGGGCCAACCGCCGCGCGAGATCCGCCGCCGCGCCTGGGCCGGATAAATGTGCCGTCCCTGTTTAGGCTTTCACTCGGGTTCGGATTATGATACTAAATAAGGGAATTCCAAGGTCGGAAAAGAGCCGTATTTCCTCTGTTCCTGTGGCTGTTCCGCCCCTCTCCGTTTTTTGAGGTTTCCGTGTACCTAAAACAGATCGAAATCACCGGTTTTAAGAGTTTTTCCGAAAAGACCAGGCTGCAATTCGAGCCGGGCATGATCGCTATCGTGGGTCCCAACGGCTGCGGCAAAAGCAACGTCTCCGACGCCATCCGCTGGGTGTTGGGCGAACAGCGTCCCACGGCCTTGCGTTGCGCCAAGATGCCGGATGTGATCTTTAACGGAACCGATTCGCGCAAGCCGCTCGGAATGGCCGAAGTCGCGATCACGTTCGCTGACTGCGAAGGGCTGCTCGACACCGAGTTCAACGAAGTCACGATCTCCCGCCGCGTGTTCCGCTCCGGCGAAGGCCAGTATTTCATCAACAAGAACCCCTGCCGCCTGAAGGACGTCCACCGGCTCTTCATGGGCACGGGCATCGGCACCACCTCGTATTCCGTCATGGCCCAGGGCCAGATCGACGCGATCCTGTCGTCCAAGCCCGAGGACCGCCGCGCGGTCTTCGAGGAGGCGGCCGGCATCACCAAGTTCAAGGCCGACCGCAAGGAGGCCCTGCGCAAGATCGAGCAGACGGATGCCAACCTGTTGCGTCTGGCCGATGTGATCCGCGAGGTCAAACGTCAGATCGGCACGCTTCAGCGCCAGGCCGGCAAGGCGCAGAAGTACAAAGAGCTGCGCGACGAGTTGCGCGGCCTCGACATTTTCCTGACCCGTCGGCGCTTGGCCGCGATCGACATCCGCATCCGCGAGCTGGACACCTCGATCCACGCGTTGAATGAGCAGCTTATCTCGCATCAGGAATTTGTGGCGGAGGCCGAGGCCGAATCCTCGCGCATCCACGGGCTTATACACGAGACCGAGGAGCGCATCGCCGCCCTCACCGAGCAGGCCGCGCAGGCGGACAACCGCTACATCCGCGCCCAAGAGGTCATCAAGGTCAACGAGCAGCGCATCGCCGAATACCGCGCGTGGGCCGAGCGCGACAACCGTGAGATTTCCGAAACCCAAACGCAGATCGATCACCTCCACCTCCAGCTCGAGTCGCTGGCCCAGAAGCGTCTGCTGATGCAGCAGGCCGCCGGGGTCGAGCGCTCGAAGCTGGAGGAGGCCCAGGCCCGTTTCGACGCGCACAAGATCCAGATCGACCAGACCCGCACCCAGTTGCAGCAGGACCGCCAGCGCTCGGTGGACTGCGAACGGCGCTCCGCCCAGATCCAGCACACCCTCGCCGAGATGGAAGCCCGCCAGCGCGAGCTGCTGATGAAGCGCGATCGCCTCTCGGCCGAGCACCGCCAAGTACAGGAGAATCTTGCGGCTGTCGATCAGACGCGCGCCGAAGTCAAAACCCGCCTCGACTCGTTCCGCACGAACGCCGAAAGCGTGCTCGAGCGGTTTGAGACGCTGGAAGAGGAGCGGGCTGACGCCACGTCCGAGCTGCGGACGGTGCAGGACGCATCCTCCAAAATGCAGTCCGAGGCCGCCGCCAAACGTGCGCAGATCGACCTGCTGACCGACAAGAGCGAAGCCTCCGACGAGTACGCCGCCGGGTCGAAGCAGTTGCTCGACCCCGCGAACCCGCTGGGACTCGACGCGCATGCCGTGCTCGGGCCGCTGGCGGAAAAGTTCAACGCGCCGCAGAACATGCGGCTCGCGTTGGAGGCCGCTTTGCGTGCGTGGCTGGATGCCGTGGTTGTGCGCGATGCCGCTGCGGCGCGCCAGATGATCGGGCTGCTGCTTGCCCAAGGCAGCCATGCCGCCACCCGTCTCGTGGCGGCGGCAGGGGAGGGGCGGGCTCCGTGTGCTAAGCCCGAAGGGTTGACGCCGCTTCTGGACCATGTCGCGGTCTCCGATGATTTCGCCGAGGCGGCAAAGCGTCTGCTCGGCCAAGTGTTTCTGGCCGATACGTTCGATGCGGTGCCGCAGCCGATCCCCGACGGCTGCTGCGTCGTGACCCGCGACGGGGCGATCTTCCATCCCGACGGCTGTGTCGAACTCTGGATGCCCGACAACCAGGTCTCCAGTCCGCTCGCGCGCCGCATGTTGATCGCCGACACGTCGGAGCAGCTCTCCTCGCTCGAAGAAAAGATCGGCAAGGATCGCCGCCGTTTGGAGCAGTTGAACGCCCGCACGAGCGAGCTGACCGTGCTCATCAACCAGACGCGTCAGGAGTTGGATGAGAACCGCCGCAAGGCCGCGCAGGCCGATGGCGAGTATCAGTCCGTCAGCCGCGATGCGGAGCGTGCCCGCGCACGGCTCAACGTTGTGACCGGTGAACTGGGCGAGTTGACCTCCCTGACATCCGGCGACGATGAGACGCGCCAGTCGCTCACCGAGGAGTTGCAGGAACTCATCTACACGCGCAACCAGTTGCTCGAAAAGACCGCAGAGCAATCGACGCTGCTGCACGAACTTGAAAGCATCTACAGCGAACTCAGCCAGGACCTGACCGAGTGCCGCATTCAGGTGTCGAGCATCACCCAGCAGATCGAGCACGCGGGTTCGCAGTCCGAGGCCGTGCAGACGCGCATTGACGAGTTGGATCGCACCATCCAAGGCCGCAGCCGCGGCGTGATGTCCTACGACGAGAGCATCAATCGGCTCAAGCAAGAGATCGAAGCCCTTGAAGCCAATCTCGAACCCATGCGCATCGCCGCCGAGTCGCTGCACATGAAGATCGACGAGACGCGCCGCGAGCGCGCCGCCCGTCAGCGGGAGCTGGAAAAGACAGACACTACGCTTTCGGAGCGCCGCCGCGTGCTCGACGCCGCACGCGATGACAAGAACAGGGCCGAGATCGACATCTCCGAGTCGCGCATGAAGCGGCAGAACCAGATCGACCACATCTACAACGAGTACGGACTTTCGGTCGACGAATTGATCGCGCACGGCGATCCCGTGTGGGAGGGCGGCGAGCAGCCGCCGGTGCCCGCGATTGAAGAGCGTGCGGCCAAGCTCACGGCCGACATCCAGGCGCTCGGGCCGGTCAACCTTGTGGCCATCGAAGAGTACAAGGAACTCGAGGAGCGCTACACCTTCCTGAAGGCGCAAGAGGACGACCTGCTGAAGTCGAAGGAGCAGATTCTTGAGCTGATCACGATGATCAACAAGAAGTCGGGCGAGATGTTCCAGTCCACTTTCGAGCAGGCCAACGCCAATTTCGAGAAAATGTTCATGAAGCTCTTCAACGGCGGACAGGCCAAGCTGGTGCTGTTGGAGAATGCCGAAGACCCGCTCGAATGCGGCATCGACATCATCGCGCGTCCGCCCGGCAAGCGCCCGCAGACGGTGACGCTGCTCTCCGGCGGCGAGCGCACCATGACGGCGGTGAGCCTGCTCTTCGCGATCTTCATGATCAAGCCCGCGCCGTTCTGCATGCTCGACGAACTCGACGCCGCGCTGGACGACAGCAACATCGGCCGCTTCGTGCAGGCGCTCAAGGATTTCCTGACGCACTCGCAGTTCCTGATCATCACGCACAACCAGCACACCATCGCGGGTTCGGACATCGTCTACGGCGTGACGCAGCAGGAAAAGGGCATCTCGAAGATCGTCTCGATGCGGCTCAAAGAGATCGGCGTCAAAGAACTGACCTTGGGCTCGCCCGAGAACGCACCGACCGTCGAAGAGGATGGCGACAAGCCCAAGCGCTCGCGCAAAAAGAAAGCCTCCGCCGTCGATACTGAACCCGATGCACTGCCGCTTGCGCCCGAGTCGGATCAGGATTAGTGAATTTACCGAAGCGAGTTGCATTCCGACGGAGAATCGCGTTTAATACTGACAGTTTGGGTATCGCGGTTAATTGAACCGTGAGCATCATGAACGAAAGGAAGAACGATGAAGAAAGTTATTGCTGGACTCCTCGCCGCGTGCGCGGTCACGGGGGGGGTTTGGGCAGCCGAGCCCGACGCGGAAGGTTTTGTTTCACTTTTCAACGGTAAGGATCTGGACGGGTGGAGCGGCGCCACAAACGGATATGCCGTTGAGAACGGCCTTCTGTACTGCATGCCGACGAGCGGCGGCAAATTGTTGTCCTCAAAAGAATATGACAATTTCGTGCTGCGTTTTGAGTTCCTCGTTTACACCAACGCGAACAACGGTCTCGGCGTCCGTTGCCCGATCGAGGGTGATGCGGCGTATAATGGAATGGAACTGCAGATCCTGGACGATTCAGGATCGGACTACACTCAGCTCCAGCCGTATCAGTATCACGGTTCGATCTATGGCGTGGTTCCGGCCAAGCGCGGGTCCCAGAAGCCCGTCGGCCAATGGAACGTTCAAGAGGTGCGTGCGATCGGCTCCAAAATAACGGTCGTCCTGAACGGCACGGTGATTGTTGACGCGGATATCGCGGACATCAAAGAGACCATCGACCACAAACAGCATCCGGGCCTGCACAATGCCAAAGGCCATATCGGCTGGCTTGGGCACGGCAGCCGCGTCGACTGGCGGAACATCCGTATCAAGGAGGTCGGCGCGGACTATCAGGTGACGAAGCCGACGGACAACAAAGCCCCGTCCGGCTTTATCGCGCTCTTCAACGGCAAGGACCTCACCAACTGGAAGGGCGTGGCGCGCGCGGAGTCGTTCGACAATCCGATCACGCGGCAGAAGGCGACACCCGAGAAGCGCGCCGAGATGCAAGCCAAAGCCGACGAGGAGATGCGCGCCTGCTGGCATGTGCGCGATAACGGCTCACTCTTTTTCGACGGCAAAGGCTATAGTCTCGCCACAGCCAAAGATTACGGCGACTTCGAAATGTTCGTCGACTGGCGGTTGCTGACCGTGCGGGGCGACAGCGGACTCTATCTGCGCGGTTCGCCGCAGGTGCAGATCTGGGACGCGCATAACCAGTGGAATATCGGGTCCGGCGGGCTCTACAACAACCAGAAGAACCCGAGCAAGGCGCTGACGATCGCGGACCGCCTGATCGGCGACTGGAACACCTTCTACATCAAAATGGTCGGCGACAAGGTGACCGTTAAACTGAACGGCGTATTGGTGGTGGACAACACGGTGCTCGAGAATTATTGGGACCGCAACCAGCCGATCTTCCCGAAAGAGCAGATCGAGCTGCAGTGCCACGGCGATCCGATCGAGTTCAAGAACATCTATATCCGGGAGCTTTAAGCGCTCTTATCCATCCGGGCGGCGGGGGTTCTCATCCCGCCGCCCGTTTTTTTTCTTTCCGGTTGACTCTTCCCGGCTGTGCGTGTACATTCGCATAATCTTATTATGGGGGCTTTTCATGCGCAGCCGGTTTCTCTTCCCGCTGTCTCTTTCGGCGTTGTCCGCCGCCGCCGTCACGCTCGACGTGCCGCAGTTGCCCGCCCCCGAGTATCTCAATTGGGAGGTCTCGGCCGACGCGGCCCTGCCCGCGAACCGGCTGGACGGGCTGCGCGTGTTCCGGCTGGAGCTGACTTTCAACGCGACACCCTCCAACAACGTGCAGGTCGCCTTCGGGCGCGACACCCTGCCCGAGGACGGTTTTCTCGAACCCGAAGAGACCGACTGCATCATCGGCT
>JANYBJ010000179.1 GCA_025360845.1 bacterium | reverse complement strand
GGCGGCCGGCTGGGATGAGTGCCCGGACCGACACGCTCCCGGTTTCCCTTCTGACGGGAGTTGGGTGGTGAAATGGGAAGGCTTAAAGAAAGCGCCGTAAAAGGAGCAGGAGTCAAACATGAAAGGAGCGGGTATGATGACGAAAGTAACGTGTATCGCGAGCCTGGTGCTGACAGGAGTGACGGCGGTGCTTCACGCTGGAACCCGGACCTGGACGGGCGGGGGAATCGATGCTCTCTGGAGTACGCCTGGAAACTGGGACGGCGGCGTCGTTCCTGTCAGCGCCAGCGACCTGACGGTGCAGTTCGGGGGCAACAGCAATTTGGGATCCGGAGAGACCCCGCTCAACCAGAACATTGCGGCGCCGCTGAACCTGAACCGGCTCGAGGCCTTGGCCCCGGGTTCGGATACGGTGCCCGTATTCCTGGGTGGGTCGCCCATCAGCTTTGTCACCGACGGCGCGGTTCAACCGACGTTTGAAAGTTTCCGCGAGAACAACGTGTACGTCAGGAACAGGGTCAATCTTCCCGCCGGAACCACCCTGGCTATCGCCAACAAAACCTGGCGTATGGTCGTGCAGGGCGAGATTGCGGGAGAAGGCGGTTTCAGTTTCGGCTCCGGCGCTTGGGGCGGTGAACTCGAACTGACGAATCCGGACAACAGCTATTCCGGCGGCACCACGTACAGCGTTTCAGGCGATCCTAACATTGGCTGGTCACGCCTGCGGGTGTCGGCCTCCCATGTTTTCGGAACTGGCCCGGTCAGGATCGGCGGAGGCAACCGCAGGGTGGTCGACGCTGGCAACACACAGGCGGGCGGTCTGACCTTCCACGGAACGACCGTGCACGCCAACGACTTTTCGCTCTTGGCTGATGCCCCTGTTTTTGCCGGCGAGGGTGTTCCCGACGGCGTGTTGTCGGATGCATCGGTCACGCTGAGCGGCGCGTTCGACCTGAACGCGTACACCCTCTACCTGCGAGGTCAGCAGAACTCCACCGGTTTTCTCAGCGGCGTGGTTTCCGAGGGAGGCGCCACAGGATTGGTTAAAATGGATCTTGGCCTTTGGACACTCGGCGATGCCAACAGCTACGTCGGCGCGACACGCCTCGTCGGCGGTGTGCTGAGCGTCGGCGCAGTCGCAAACGGCGGCTCCGTGAGCAGTATCGGCGCGTCCGCCAACGCGGCTGAAAATCTGGTGTTCGACGGCGGCGCGCTGCGCTATACGGGGCCGACGGCGAGCACGGATCGTAAGTTCTCGGTCGAATGGTCGAAGAGCGCCCTGATCGATGTGACGGAGGCGGCAACCACGTTAACGCTGTCGTCCATCAGTGGCAGCGGCGGCTTAGGGGGTCCGACGGCTATCGTCAAGAACGGCGCCGGAACACTGACGCTCGGCAATGACGGCATCCCCGGCGGCTCCCCGTATATGGGTAGTATCGCCGCCTTTGTCATCAACGAGGGCAGCCTCCTGACCGTCGGGAGCGACCCGGTGCAGCTCAACTTGACACGGCACGCGGCTGACGGCGCGGCGCTGACGCTGGGCGATGGTGCAACGCTGGGTTTTAACGCGCCTTTGAACGAGCTCGCCGCCTATGTCGAGCAAGTCATCCGCTACAACGGCACGAACAGGACCGCGTCGATGGTGGGGATCACGTTGTCCGGCCCAACCACGGAGTGGAACACCGCGACGTTTGACGTCAACGACGGCGCTGCGGACGTGGACTTGGTGGTGACCAGCGACTTCAACACCTATCCGTGGGGGGCGGT
The DNA here is from genome assembly GCA_025360845.1 of bacterium. GTDB lineage: Bacteria > Verrucomicrobiota > Kiritimatiellia > RFP12 > UBA1067 > JAHFSX01. The sequence goes on along the minus strand of JANYBJ010000179.1, from coordinate 12,067 downwards.
CACCCGGCTGCACAAGACCGATGCGGGCACCTTGAGACTGGCCGGTACAGGTTCAACGTACTTGGGGGACACGGTCATCCGTGACGGCCGTATCGTTGTCGGCGCGAGCGTATACAGCGGGGTTGCGGGACCCTTGGGTCAAGCGACCTCCGACCTGCTGCTGGGTGAGGCCGAGACTCCGGCAGAGGGGAATCCGGCGTTCGTTTTCGAAGGTGCCGGACCTTTCACCTTTAGCCGCGGCATCACTGTCAATCCGCAGGGCGCGTGTGCGACGGTGGGTTGTATCTCAGATGCCGTTGCCACGTTCAGCGGGACGCTTCAGCTCGGCAACACGGTGCAGTTGCTCTCACACGCGTCGGGAAACAGCGCGGTGACGTTCGAGGGCACCATCAGCGGAAGCGGCGGCGTCACGAAGACCGGCCCCGGAACCGTCGTGCTGGCTGCGGCCAACAGCTACACCGGACGGACCACGGTGGCGGCGGGCACGTTGCGGCTGGGAGCCTCTAACCGTATCGACGACGCGAGCCCGCTGTTCCTTAAAGGCGGCACCTTTGACGCGGCAGGTCACGGCGAGACGCTGGGCGAGCTGAACGTAGAAGGGGATGCGGTACTCGATTTCGGCAGCGGGGCTTGCGAGCTAAGGTTCTCTGCCAGCGCAGGAGTGGCATGGACCGGCACGCTGACGCTCCGCAACTGGTCCGGCTCGGCCTACGGTGGCGGCACGGACCGGCTCTTTGTGGGCACCTCCTCTGGCGGACTGACGGCGGCCCAGCTCAAACAGATTGTGACGCCGATCGGCCAGCCCGCAATGCAACTCTCGACCGGCGAGGTGGTCCCTGTCCCTGAAGCCACGTTGATGATGTTGAAGTGAGAGGAGAAAGAAGATCTTAAACCAACGCACGTCTGTTCTGTTCTTTCTAGCCTCGCTTCCGGCTTTTGTCTGCGCCGCAACGACGGTTGACACGTCCGCCGCACTCGCCGCCGCCGTGCGCGACGGGGCCGAGGGCGCGACCATCGAAATCGCCGCAGGCACGTACGAGCTTGAGGCAACCCTTGAGCTGAAAGCCCGGATGACGCTCAAGGGCGCCGGCATGGACAAGACGATCCTCACGCATGTGGCGGGGTGGAAGCCATCGACAAAGACACTCCCAGACCCCGAGATGAAAATGGACGGGTTGGACACGGACGCCTATCTGATCCGTCTGAAGCGGGACACCGCCGGCATCACCCTCTCGGACATGACGCTGCTCGCCCCCCAGCTCCACGGCGCCGTCTTCGGCTGGTTCCACACCGACCTGCACCTCCACCACCTGCGCATCAAGAATACGCTGTGGAGCGGCGTGCGGACCTTCGGCATGAAGGGCGCTAAGATTCATGACTGCGAGTTCATCGACGCGGGCGGACGCTGGGACCGCGGCGAGCCCGGAGTCGGAGGAGGCATCACCGGCGGCGCGATCTTCCCGGTGTGGATGTCCGACAGCGAGATCTCCCACAACCGCTTCGTGCGCACGCGAATGGGCAAAGCCGAGGAGTTTTACGGCATCAAGGGCCGTCAGGGGACGCGCAGCCGCATCCACCACAACACCATCGAGGTGAACTTCTCGATCGAGTTCCCGTTCGAGAATGACGAGGACATGGAGATCGACCACAACGTTTGTTTCGGCACTATTTCGCTTCCGAAATATGCCGGAGGGTCGGTTCCGAAAAGCGGAAGCACCTTCCACATCCACCACAACTGGATGCGCGACAGCTACTCCATCGAGTTCGTCCGCAACGGGGTGGAGATCGACCACAACCTGTTCGACTTCGACGCGAAGCAGGATCACGGCAACCTCATCTCCGCTTTCGGAAACGTGGCGGCGAAGGGGCCTGCCAGCTTCCACAACAACCTCGTCAGCAACCCGGGCCGCGGCGTGATCTGGATCAACGAGGTGTATGACAATCTGGAGATCCGCAACAACCACATCGTCACACGCACAACCGCCACGCCGCGTCAGGAAGGGCTTTTCGGCTTCAACCCCGGCTGCGACTTCAAAACCATCACGCTTCGCGACAACCTCATCGAGTGCGAGGGGCAGGCGCGTCCGCTGCTGCGCTGTAAGGAGAGCTACGGTGCGGTGATCCGCAACAACACCTTGTCAAAGGTCTCCGACACCGATCGTTACGAAAACGCTAAGGGCGATCAGGTTATCGGTCTTGAGAAGCCGCTCGCTTTCCAGTGCGGCGTCCACGATGAAGTCACCGTGGACGGCTGGAAAGCCCGGCGATAATCGTTCGCTCAAGACGCCCGTTGCATGAGTTTGGAAGCCCGTTTACTTGAGCACGCCTAACACCGCAGCGTCGCCAGTGATCAGGGTCACCGAGTAGCCTGGCAGGCGCAGCCCGTCGCCTGCGAGTTCCTGTTGCGCCTGCGGCAAGGATACGCCATCTGCGGCGATGCGCACAAGCGCCGGGGCCTCCGCGCTCACCCCCAGCTTGCCCGCGCCGCGCACGATGACGGTGTGGTCGGCGCGGTTAATCAGCAGCACCGAGCGGACTCCGTCATCGCGCGTAACCGCGATCAGTTCGAGATCCTTCTCTCCCTCCGCCTTCGCCTCGGCCATCGCTCCTGCCAGGCAGCGCGAGCCCAACTGATACAGCCGTCCAGTCCGGCGGATGGTGTCGTCGTTATCCACCAAGCCATAGGCGCCGCCCTTGGCATGCCAGACCGTCACTCCATCCAGCCCGAGCATTGCCATACGCTTCAAGACGCACGCCTGAAATACCGCACCCACGTTGTTGCCGTGCCGCCGCTCCATCGGCTCCCATACCCACTTGATGTTGTACTCATCCAGGAAACACTCGACCTTGCGTCCGGCTGTGGCTTGGGCGACCGCTTCTTTCATGTAGCGGGCTTGGTCGGTCAAGGCATCTGCGCGGGCAAAGACACTCTCGTTGGAATCGTAAATGTCCCCGGAGGCGTAATTATGCCAACTCACAAAGTCCACATTCGGCCCGCAGGTCTTGAGAAAGCCCTCGACCCAGACCGGCTTGGGCCAGGTGAAGGCCGGGCCGCCGACTTTGGCCTCGGGATCCTGCTTCTTGATCTCTGCGAACAGGCGGTTGTGCAGGTTCCATAACCACTGGTCCTTGCCGATTTTCTCGAACTGATCTTCTTTCTCGTTAAGGAGTTCCCAATAGGCCACGGGGTGTTTGACCTGCTCGCGCATCACCGCCACGAGCCGACCGATCAGTTTTACAAACTCATCTTCTCCGGTGGGGGTGAGGGTTCCGTCGCCCTGCAGGGGCAGCCAATCTGGCCAAGCGGGGATGTTGAGGATAATCCGGGCATTCCCATACCCCGTCGAAGCGTCAAAACCGGCCTTAATCTGCTCAGCGCGCCAGGTGCGTGTCTTGGGGTCGGTCCAGTCATTGGACAAACCTGCCTCGTGGATGCGAATCAGCGTCGGCCTGAGCGAGGCCAGAAACGCTTCAAATTGAGGCGTGATCGAGCCGCAGTTCTTCACTTCATAGTCATTGACCCCCCAGATCGCGGAGGTCATCTTCCCTACGGTTTTGCTCCAGTCAATGGTCACCGTCGCTGCTGTCGGGGCAAGCGAGGCATCGGGAGCCTCGGGCGGGAGATCCTTGCCGCCGTCGGCTTTCATCCCTTTTGGATGCGCAGCCGCATCGGGCGAGAGTACCACGCCATCAATGCGCGGCTTGTCCTGCCCATCGGCACGGATGACGACAATTCCGTCGCCCAACTCGGCTCGACTGAAGCGTCCCATGTTGCACCACTCGTAGCTGCCGGGTTTGTCCCAGTTCCACCCTTGCTCCTGCTGGCCGCCGTTGACCAGCGTCTTGAGCTGAATCGGCCCGCTTTTGCGGTGAACCCAGACGGTGAACGCCTCACCCTCGGCCGGGGTTTTTGCGCGCACCAGCGGCTGATAGGCGCCGCTACCTGTCGCGGCCTTTCCTCCGAACGCCTCGGCGTCATCGGCGAGCTCGCCCGTGGCGGCGCAGGCGCTGCCGGCCAGCAGCATGCCAGCCGGCGCGCCGGGAAGGGCGTCTGCCGCCCGGGAACTAGTCTGAAGCGCCAACATAAACCCCAAAACAAAAGTAAGCAACCGCATATTAACTCCTTGTATCGCCTGTCTACTGAACGCACATGAGGGTGCCTTTGGGTAACGGCGGAATGAGCGGAAGGACATCGTCCACGGTCATGCCGATGCGCAGCTCATCGACCACGGCCGTCGCTCCGCCCCAACCCATCAGGCTAAGGTAGGCGTCGGTTTGGATACCGCCGAACCCCCAAGGGTCGCCGGGTTTGGTCCAAATAGACGTCGTGGCTTTGGCCCACAGGTTGTCCCATGTGACTCCAACCGCAACCAAGTTCGAAAACGCAGCCTCCGTGAAGATCCAGGAGTGGGCTTCCGAGCCGCCCCCCCACGTGCCGACACCGTTTTTCTGGAGATAGGCCACGAGCAGGTACGTCGTTTCGTTTGCCGGCCATAAATCCGGTCCCATGGTGTTGTTACCTTGGGCTCTGGACCGGTAATCACTCCACCCGTTGGGACTGGATAGCCGAGTGTCAAAGGCGCAGCCCGTGTTGCCAGAGAAGCCGACGCCGTAAGTTTTGCCGCCGCCGCCCCAATTGCCGCCGTCCATGCCGCCGGTGGGCTTGAGCAACACGCTGTACCAGATCGGGCCGCCGCCCAAGTCGGCGTTCAGTTGCCGATCAGCAGAGTCGTGGTACGCGGCCGCCCCGCCGCTGGTCACTAACTTGCCGAACGTCAGTCCGGCCGCCTGGGTGGCGTTGGCACCCCAGACCACTTGCACGGCGGTGTCGTCGGCATAGCTGAAACTGTCCGCAATGACCGGTGCCGCTTGAGCCAAGCCGCCTCCCCCCATAAGCAGGCCGGCCACAGCGGTCAGCGCATGCTTTGACAGGCTTCTCAGCATCGTTTGTTGATATTCCCCTTGTTTATTCATGAGACTCTACCCTTTCATTGCTTTATTCTGATTACACATTTTACACGGACTCCCGGACGACGAGAGTCGGCGCGACAACCTGTACGCGGCGCGGTGCCGCGGGGTTGGCCATACGCCAGAGAACCGTTTCCACGACAAGTCGCATCTGCTCGCCGACGTGGTTGTCGATCGTGGTGAGCGGCGGCACGAGATGGGCGCTCTCCGGCAGGTTGTCGCAGCCGATGAGCGCGAGGTCGCGCGGAACCTGTATCCCGGCGCGGAAGAAAGCGCCGGTGGCGACCAGCGCCACCTGATCGTTATGGCAAAAGAGCGCCGTCGGACGGCGTGACGGCGGCGCGGCGCGCCACCTGCGGGTAAAGGAGTCGCAGACCGCGGCGATGTCGGCCAACGCGCCGGAGTCGAAGCAGAAGGTGTACCACGCTGGATCAAACGCGCCGCAGGTGGCCAGCCTCTCGCGCAGGCCGCGGCACTTGGCGCCGGCACGCTCCAGCTCGGGGGCGGGTCCGCAGAAATAGTTGATGCGGGTATGGCGATGCTCCAGCAGAAGTTCGGCGGCGATTTGACCGCAGCGGTAGTCGTCGGCAAGAACCGCGTCATAGACGCCTAGGTCGTAGCCGAAGAGCACGACCGGCGGCGAGCCTCGGAGGGCGCGCTCCACCGACTGAAGATGCTGGAGGGTGTATACCGGACCGATGATCGCAGCATCAACCTGCGAACCTCGAATGGCGCTGAGCCGGTCAGCGCCTGCGCCCGACGTCACATCGGCCATGCCCAGCTGGATGCGGTAGCCCTGCGCGCGCAGTTCGCGTTCGACGGCATCCAGCACGCGTGCCCAGTAAGGGTTGCCGAGTGTGCGCGTGAGCACGAAGGCGATCTCGCCGGAACGCCGCTGGACCAGTTGCTGGGCGGTGCGGCTCGGCACATACCCGGACTCGGCCGCCAATCGCTGCACGCGTTCGCGCGTGGCCGCGCTATAGCGCGTTCCGGCGGGCCGGTTCAGGATGTCCGAGACCGTGGTGACGCACACGCCGACACGCCGCGCCAAGTCAGCCAGCTTTACGGGCTTGTCGGGTGCGGCTGCAAGCGGGACTTTGTATGCTTTGGGCGGCATCCGGTTTTTCTCACAACCTCTCTTGTTTTAAGTGAGAATTTTTATATTATCTGATCGTTCAGAATATGTCAATTTTGCTAATTATATAAAATCTGACACCTACGACAGGGCGGCACTTCAATATATTTTTGGAGTGCTTGACATTCTGCGACAGCTTTTGGCAAGCTATCGCCATGAAGGCAATATTTCATCATGGTGCAGATAGGATTCCTGCGGGTGTGGGCCGGTGGCGGCTGAAACAGTTTATAATTCTGGGTGTCCTGCTTGTCTGCCAACCCGCTGTGCTCTGTGCGCAAGATCCTGATGGCGTCATCCGCTTGGCCGAACAGACGCTGGCGATGGTTCAGAAGTCGACGCCACTGCCAGAGCAGCAGCGAAGCCTTCAAACGGCAATTGACACCTATCGCGCAGCGCCATCACCGGAAAAGCTCAAGGACATCCGCCAGCTTCGGCGTGAAATACTCCTGTGTCATCCGGCATTGAAGTTTGACGATCTGCTCTTCAATCTTCAGGTGTTCGAACTCGTTAAAGGATATCCTAATCTCGGGGAGACGTTTGACGGGCACATGGTGGATAGTTATCTGGGGGCGAATCATGCTGCGCCGGTGCCTGGTGTTGTTTTGTTAAAAGACTGGAAAAGTAATCCCCAAATGGATTATTTGACACGTGATCATCTGCCGGCGGGGGCAACCTTCCATCCGGATCTTTCGTTCGACGGGAAGAAGGTTGCGTTTTCCTACTATCCCGAAACAGGGAAGGTGACGGACAAAACCTACTCGATCTGGGAAATCGGTGTTGATGGTCAGGGCTTGCGGCAAGTGACAGGAACGAAGCGTGATCTTATGGTCCGCCGCTTTGGCCGCAAGACGCAGTTTATTGAGGACTTTGATCCCTGCTACTTGCCGGATGGCGGCTTTGCTTTTACATCGACCCGCGTGATGACCACCTGCCGCTGTGTGAATGATGCCCGCTACAATCCGGCGTTTGTCCTGCATCGGTGCGATGTCGATGGCGGCAATCTGCGTGCGCTTTCGTATGGGGAACTCAATGAGTACGACCCAACGGTGATGCCCGATGGCCGACTCGTCTATACGCGCTGGGAGTATGTGCAACGCAATCTGCAAATGTTGCACGGCCTCTGGTCCATCAACACCGATGGCACCAGCACGCAACACGTGTATGGGAATAACACCATCGACCCGAATCTGATTAATCAAGCGCGCCCGATTCCCGAGAGCAAAAAATTGATCGCGACGGCGAATGCCCACCACGGCGTGATGAATGGCACCCTTATTCTTGTGGATACGGAAAAAGGGGAAGATGGATTAAAGCCGCTGACGATGGTGACACCCGAAATCCCCTTCCCCGAGCAGCAGAGCCCAACCTTTTTAGCAAAGAACGTCGAATGGAAGCCTGATGCCAATGGCGTTTATCCCTTTGGCATTCCTTACAATCTGAACGACCTGCCAGAAAAAGCAGCGATGCCCAAGGACCGGCGCCTGAGAACCGCAATCATGCCCTACCCTTTGACTGAGAACCTTTTTCTTGTTTCAGGGAAGGAAAAGATGGAGGAGCCCTTCTGCATCTGGCTGGTGGATACGCTGGGTGGACGCGAATTGATTTATAAGGATGAAAAATTCGATGCCTGTTCACCTTTGCCTGTGCAGTCGCGTCCGGTACCGGCTACGCGGGCGCAAGCGATTGTGCCCGGAAAGAAGGTCGGGATATTCTCAGTGCATGATGTTTATCAGAACCGCTTCGATATGCAGGGGGCTGTTCAACGCGGTACGGTTAAGGCGATCCGCATTTTAGAAATTCTAGATCAGGCCAGTCAAAAGCATAATCCAAACAGTAAATATATCTTTGAGCTGCCACGGCGTGTGCTGGGAACAGTCCCAGTGGATGAGAAGGGGAGCGCGACATTTTATGCGCCGTGTGAGAAGACCTTGCAGTTTCAATTGCTCGATGCCAAGGGCATGGCGGTGATGACCATGCGCACGGCGGTCTATCTTCAGCCGGGTGAAAGAGCGAGCTGTATTGGGTGTCATGAGCCCAAGGGGAACTCATCGGCTCCTGTGGAAGGCCGTTCTGCCAATCGGCACGTGCAGACCATCACGCCGCCTGCGTGGAACACGTATGAGGGCGGCTTCAGTTTTTCACGCAGCGTTCAGCCCGTCTTGGATCGTTACTGTATCGGCTGTCATGGTTTGAACTCGGAAACCAATCGCTTCTCGTTGATGGGCGTGCCGTCGAACCATGTCTACACCGTGGTGAGCAAGGGAGATCCGAATGTGGTGCTGACATGGCCTGATGCAAAAAAGGTTCAGGCGTCCGAGGCCTATCACAATCTAATCGCGATCCCGAAATTGGTTTCAATCATCGCATACATGGGCGAGCCCGTGACAAGCAAGCCCTATGACTTTTATGCGCATGCCGGACGGTTGGTGCAGATGCTTGAGAAGGGTCATAACAACGTCAAGTTGACACCGCTTGAGCGGGAACAACTCATCACGTGGCTTGACTTGAATGCGCCTTTTGCGGGCGATTATTCCTTTAATCGCGCAGAGGATCGGCACACGATTGGCTCCGCGCTGCAGGCGTTGCGCACAGCGCTTCCAACGGTGCTTAAGCGTGAGTGGGGGCTACAGCCGACTGAAGCGCTGATCAATGTTGCTGATCCTGAGCAAAGTCGTGTGCTCCTTGCTCCCTTGGCTGTAGAGGCGGGTGGCTGGGGGCAAGCCCCGATCGTCTTCAAAGATAAAAAAGAGCCAGCGTTTATCGCCTGGCGTCAGCAGGTTTTAGCTTGTATAGAGCCGTTGCCGTTTCAAGATTTGAACGGCACGTGTGGTCGCGGTTCTGGCAACGACTGTAAATGTGGCGCGTGCTGGGTGCGCGAGCAAATCGACTTGAAAGCGGGCATAATAAAGTGACACCTCAGCCTCCCGCATGAGCTGCCGTAAAAGATCAAAACGAAACGAAGGCTACCCCGCTTGAATACGACGTAAGGTAAAAGGTGTTTTGGGCCATCGCGCAGCTCTGACGGGGCGGATCCTTTTCATCGGTGCCGCGCTTTATCTTGCTTCGCTGGGGGCAAGCCATAGCTACAGGCCCGGAAGAGAGGTGCCGGGGTTTATCGGGGCCTTCGATGATTTACGCATTTATGACCGCTGCGTCCGCGCCGACGAGATCGGAATTCTGGTTCAGCGGGCGGGCGATATCAAGCATCCTTACGAGGTGAAAAAGTGATAAGGCAAGCCACCTTAGCGCGGACTACGGCGGTGCGTCGGCGTGGGGCGCCGCCCTTCTCAAGGGTGTGAATGTGCATAACATCCGGATCGAAGGGCCAGGCCTGATCGACGGTGTCGATTGCCGTAACCCGGCGGGCGAGGAGGGGTTCCGGGGCCCGCATGCCCTTCTGTTGGAAAACTGCGAGAACAACGCCCTTTCAGGTTGAACAGGTCACGACGGTCCAAGCGCACACGCCGGAGTGAGTGCGAGGCTGGTCGTGTTCTTTGCAGTAAGCACCGTCCGCTAAGGCGGAATGAAAGCCCGCTTACTGCGGGAAGAGGCGGATCAGTTGCACGCCGTGGCCGGGGATTTCAGCCGTGAAGCTGTCGCTGGCCGTGCCGATGTCCTTCTGCCGCCAGAGGTCGCGCATGCGCTGTTTGCCGGTCAGCCCCAAGGCTTTGAACTCCACAGTCACCGGGCCCGTCATAAAGCCGCGGTTGAAGAGACCGACCGCCAAACTGCCGTCCTCCATTTTCTTGGCCCAGACTTCGTACAGGTCGCCGCGCTGCATGCGTGAAGCCTGACGCCCGAGCGGGTCCTGGCTGACCTCCAGAACCTCGTCGTTGGTAAGCAGGTTGAGCGTGAAGGCGTCGAGCTGAGTCATGTCGCAGCCGATGAGCAGCGGCGAGCAGAACAGGCACCAGAGCGACATGTGGGTGTATTGCTCATTCTGCGTCAGGCGCGTGGGGTGGAGATTGCCCCAGCCGACCATGCCGACGATCAGCATATCCGGATCGTTCCAGTTGCCGGGTTGCGCGAAGAGTTCGAGGCCGTCTTGCGCGTCGGCGATTTGGCTCATGCTGTCCCAGGTGTCGGTGATGTCGCCGGTGGTGCGCCAGCACTGGCCGCCCGAACGGTCGCCCCACGTGGAAACATTGCCCATGCCATATTGGCAGAGGCTGTGGACGATGTCGCGCTTCTGGGAATGTAACGACTCGGACATCAGCAGATAGGGGCGCATGAGGTCTTTAAGGGACGAACTTCCCGAGACCTGCGAGTAGCTGCACCAATCGTATTTGAGATAATCGAAACCCCACTCGGCATAGGTTTGAGCATCTTGCAGCTCGTGCTGCCAACTGCCGATGCACCCGCCGCAGGTGGTCGGTCCCGGGGACGAGTAAAGGCCGATTTTGAAACCGAGTTTATGGACGTAGTCGGCGAGCCCCTTCATGTCGGGGAAACGCTTGTTGGGCAGGATGCGCCCGGCCGCATCGCGCGCGGGTCCGATGAGCGAGGCGTCGTCCTTCTCCTCGGGCCGCGTCTGCCAGAAATCGTCGATGTTGATGTAGGTCCAGCCGTGGTTGATCAGCCCGCTGCTGTCCATGGCGTCGGCGGCCTTGCGGATCTTCTCGTCGGACACAGCCCCCGCGAAACAGTTCCAGGAGTTCCAGCCCATGGGCGGGGTGAGGGCGATGCGGTTGCCGACCTCCAGGCGCCAGACGCGCTCGGCTTTGCCTTTCGCGTTCGTCGCGAGGAAGGTGACCTCGTAAGTGCCGGGTTTGGCGACTGCGCCGGTGATGATGCCGGAGTCCGCGTTGAGCGTGAGTCCTTGGGGCAGGTTCTTCGCCGCATAGGCGATGGGCTCTTCGCCCGTGGCGGGAATGGTGAAAAGCACGGGGCTTCCGGGGCGGACACCGAAAATGCGCGCTCCGTTGATGCGCGGCTCTTTCGGCGCGGGCGGGGTCAGAATCCCCATCTGCTCCGTGAGCGGACGCGTCAGCGGCTTAAGCGTGACGCCGTCTTTAACCACGAAACGCGCGTCGCACCAGTCGGCATGATCGAAGGCATCGCCGTCACCCGCGTCGGAAACCATCAGGACAACGATCTTGGAGCCGGTCAGATCGGCCTTGATCGCCTTAGCAGGCTCCCGCGCCCGGATGATGCCGGTGTCCACCACCAGGCGCTGGTCAGCGTAGACGCGGAAAACGACAGTACCTTTACCGCGGATCAGCTCCTCGTCGTCGACGCCCACCTGGGCCTCAAAGGAGAGCGCTCCGCCACCGGTCTCGAGAACGAACACGCTTGCGGGATGGGTTCCGACACCGCGCTCGAACGGCGTACGGTTGATCTTCAACGGGTTGCCGCCAACGGCTGCCTTTGCGCGTGGCTTCTCCCAGCCGCAGCTCATGGTGGTGAGATCAAGCTCGTCGAGCCAGATCGTGGTGTCGGCTCCGGCCGCGAGGGCGAAGGCGAGCGAAAGCGTGTAGGTCAGTGTCCGCAAACTCATGTGAGGTCTCCTTTTGATGGTCTCAATGCTCCTCTGATCAGCGGAACGCCGCTTCCAGTCTGGCCAGCATGTTCTGCTCTTCATCGGAGATTTTACCGAAGCCAAGAAAGCCGCCGGCGGCTTGCGCAATGTTCCGCGCGTCAGTCAGCACTTCCTCCTTGAGCGAGCGGCGCTCATCCGCGCTCAGTCGGCAACACAAGGCCTTGATGTAGTGCTCCCACGCTTCCAATAATGCCGGGGCAGGTTTTTCATTGAGCCAGGCCGCGAGGATATTCAGGTCAACGTTCCTGTTCATCGCCCCGGCTTTCTCGGCATACTGGAGCAAATGCAGGAGACCAAGGAAAACCTCGCCAAGGTTTCCGGCATCAAGAATGAAGCGGTACTCGAAAAACTCGTTGCGCTCGAAATCAGGCCCGAGACTCTAACGACGCTTTTTGCCATCCCCCTCATCGAGGTCGCCTGGGCCG
>JANYBJ010000168.1 GCA_025360845.1 bacterium | reverse complement strand
CCCGCCACAACCCGCCCGCCTCCAACGACAAAATGACACCTGCCGGAGACCGGCCGGATGGCCACGCTTTGCCCTTTAGGCCACCCGGCCCTCCCCCCTCGCGCTTCCCAGCATCCCGACCCCTTTGATTTGGAACCGCTGACAAGGGGGGCGTACAATTGCTGTGGGTGCCCATTTTTTGATACAGTGCGGGAAACGTGGGTTTTAGAAAGGCTGGCAGCGACGTGGACCGGATGAAATCTCGATCCGTTTTGTGCGGTTTGATCCTGGCCGTGCTCTTGCGTGCGGAAGCGCAAGAGGCGGCGGAAGGGCGCTTTGAAAAATTCCGTTCCGGCTTTAACATCGACACGCTGGCGCTGCAGGTTCTGCTTGACAGGAACAACCTGTCGTGTAACTGCGCGGATGGGAAGTGGGGGGCGAGGACCGAAATCGCGCTGGTGACGTGGCAGACACTCAACGGGTTGCCCGTGACCGGCATCCCGGATACTTCCGTCTTGCAGGCGCTGGGCGGCGCGACGAACATCCTGACGCGCTACACGGTGACCGAGGCCGATTTGACCAACAGCATTGCGGCCGTGCCCGTGGAGTGGGAAGAGCGCTCGAAATTGTCGTCGCTGAAGTACGAGACCATTCAAGAGATGCTGGCCGAGAAGGGGCATACCTCACAGCGGGCGATCGACCGCGCGGCGGGCTTGCCAATCGCGGTAATAACCGACATTACGGCTTGAAAGAAGGGCTGAAAAAACGCTATTCTTATAGACATACAAAGGCCTATTTAAAAGGCAAAAAAACAATGAGGTGTGTTCAATGAGTAAAAAAGGGTTCAACATTGATCCTGTGACGCTGAGGTCAATGCCGTTCTGGTGTGTGGGCAATCCCCTGGGCGATCCGTTCGGAGGTCCGGTGTTGCCGAAAATCGATTCTCTGGAAGTCGCCAAGCTGTTGGCCGAGGCCGCGAAAGAGGGGCTGATCGAAGCCACGTCGTTTCATGACGATGACCTGGTGTCGTGGGACCCGGAGCATCTGGAAGACGATCTCGACCCGAAGAGCGAGACCTATGCCAAGCTGCGCGCGATCAAGAAGATCCTGGACGACGCTGGCCTGCACATCAATACCGCGACGTGCGGCCTGCACGGCAACAAGCTGTTCCGCAAGGGCGGCCTGACCAACCCCGATCCGAAACTCCGCGCGCTGGCGAAGAAAAAGGTCGAGCGCACGCTGCGTATCGGCGCGTTCTTCGGCGCCAAGCACTACACCTACTGGGTGGCGCGCGACGGCTTCGAAGTCCCCGTGAATGTGGACTGGAAGAACGTCTACTCCTGGCTGGCGGACGGCCTGAACGCGGTCTACGATTACATTAAGGCGAAGAAGCTCACGAACTACGTGGGCGCGACCATCGAGCCGAAGCCGAACGAGCCCCGCGGCCACATGTTCCTGCCGACCTCGGGTCATGCGGTGGGCTTTATCTTCGGCCACCTGAAGCACCCCGAATTCTTCGGCGTGAACCCCGAACTGCTGCAGCACGAGAGCATGGCGCTGTTGAACGCCGTGCATACGGTCGGCTACCTGACCAGCATGAAGAAGCTCTTCTTCCTGCACTTCGGCAGCCAGATCAAGGCGCAGTTCGACAACGACTTCCCTCCGCTCATCGGGCCCGAAGGGCTCAAGGAGACGGTGCAGATGTTCTGGGCGCTGCGCAAGGTCGGCTGGAAGGGCGTGGTGGAGTACGATTGCCACATGCTGCGCTCGGACGGCGATCCGGACGATCCGATCGGCTGCCGCAAGGATTTCATCCGAGACTGCACGCAGGCGCTGGCCACGGCGCTGCTGCTGGCCGACCGCCTGATCGACCTCGACACGGCCAAGCTGAGCGACGCGCAGGCGGACCTGACCGCCACGGCGCTGATGTGCAAGCTCGACAAAAAGTCGGTGAAGGCGTGGATGGTCAACGCGTAAACGGACCCAACGCGTAACGATGAAACGGGACGGTTGCGCGAGGCGTGGCCGTCCTTTTTCATGAAACGAAGCGATGATATTACACAGCGAGAGCGCAGGCGCGGGCGAACCGGTCGTGATCCTTCACGGCCTGATGGGCGCGTGCGAGAATTGGCGGGGCGTGCGCGCCGCGCTGGCCGACCGCTATCGCGTGGTCTGCCTCGATTTGCCGAACCACGGACGGTCACCGCAGGCGGAGCGCTTCGACCTGCGCACGATCGGCGACGATGTGGTCGAGACGCTGGACGCGGCGGGTGTGGGGCAGGCGGCGGTGATCGGCCATTCGCTGGGCGGCAAGGTCGCGATGCAGATGGCGTCGGACCACGCGGAACGTCTGAGGGGTCTCGTGGTGGTGGACATATCGCCGCGGGCAATCCAGCCGGTGCATCTTTTCGTGTTGCGGGCGTGTCAGCAGCTCGACCTCGCGTCCGCGAGGCGGCGGAGCGAACTGGACGCGGCGCTGGCGCAGTTCATCCCGCAGCCGGAGACCCGCGACTTTCTTCTCAAAAACGTCGTGCGCGGCAAGGACGGTTCTTTCGTCTGGCGCGTGCCGCTCCGGCATCTGATCGACAACTACCGCGCGGTGAGCGATGCGCCGCCGCTGGTCGCGCCTTATGCGGGGCCGACGCTCTTTGTGGCGGGCGAGACCTCGCCCTTCCGGCTCTTGGCTGACGAGGCGCTGATCCGCGGCTGGTTTCCGGCGGCGCGGTTCGTCACGATCCCCGGCGCGGGACATTTGGTGCATGCCGACCAGCCCGAGGCCTTCGTGGCTGAAGTCCGGGCGTTTCTCGGGGAGTTCTTGTGAGACATAGCGCTCAACTAACGTGAATTACTCCCGTCTGGACTTGACGGACTCTGAGAGGCTTGTCAAAGTTCTGCTTACACATAGCACCGATTCTCAATAGGGCTGGGGACAGAGAAACAATGAAGACACTTCACACAAATGCCGTAGTCATCGTCGCCATGGTCGTCCTGTCGACGGGTTGCCGCTCGATGTTTTCTTGGAAGGCAGAGCGCGTTCCTCCGGCTGTGAAAGCACAATTGGACAAAGAGTATCCCGCTTGGACTCTGCATCAGGTTGATCCGGTTACGTTGAAAATGTTGAAAAGCAAATCCCTGTCAGGGTCGCCTGCGATTGTCCGAGGGGACTTTAACGGAGACGGACTGGAAGACGTTGCCGTGTTGATAGACTACAGCTCTCGGCCGATGCTGATTATCGCGCACCGGATTCCCGGTTCGGACAACTACAGCCTCCTTCGTTTCTACGAGGACGGGGCGGACTACATCTTCGTGTTGCGGAAAGGGGAAGAGGGATATGACCTTAACACGCAGAAAGGGTTTGTCTTCCCTCAGGACTCGGTAGAGGTGAACTGGGTTGGGAAAGCGGCCCGAGCTTATGTTTTTAAGGACGGCAAATACTGCAGCGCTCAAACGTTTGATTCGCGTATTTTAAATAAACCTCCGGCTGTGCAGCCCGCCCGTGGCAAGTGAGCCGCCGGGTCAGGCTGCTTTGAGCCCTATTGCCGCAGGAAGTAGGGCAGGCGGGCGAGGGACACAGCGAGGCTCTTTTTCGACGGGGCCTTCGATCACGCTCCCGTCGTCAGCTCTCCACGTGCCTTTCGGTATCGGGTGTTAGTGGCCGCCGCACGCGCCGGCACAGCCGCAGCCGCTCTTCGGAGCGCCGGCGGCGGGGCAGGCGGCTTCGCTGGGGCAGCTTCCGCAGCCGCCCCGGGTCATGGGGGCGGGCTTCGCAAAGGCGGAGAGCTGCTTGCTGATTTTCTTGGCACCACAGGACGGACATTTCGCGGGCTTGTCCGAGAGGGTCCGCGCGAGGAATTCAAAAGCGTTGCCGCAGGCGGCGCAGGCGTATTCGTAAATAGGCATAAACGGGTATTTCCTTGGAGGGGGCGGGCACAGAGGCCCGCCCGTACACATTATTCGGCGGCTTTGATCGTGTCCCATATTTTGGAGTAGAGGGCGTTGGAGGCTCCGAGGTCTTTAAGCACCTCGGCCTTGGACAGCAATTCGGCGGGCGGGATGATGGCCGGGTTGTTGCGGTACTTCTCGGGCAGCCGGGCGATCCCCTCCTTGTTCGGCATAATGGTGCAGATGTACTGGATATTCTTTGCGGCGTTGTCGGGGTCGTACATGAAGTTGATGAAGGCGTGGGCCAGGTTCACCTGTTTGGCGACTTTGGGGATGACCATCTCGTCGCAGGCGGCGGAGAAGCCCTCTTTCGGGAAGGCGAAGCCGATCTTCGCGGAGTCCTCGAGCATGACTTGCGCGATGTCGCCGTTGTAGCCTTGTCCCAGCACGAACTCGCCGCTGGCGATGCCGGTCTTATACTGCTCGTTGTCGAACTTGGCGATGTTCTTCTTCCAGCGGATGACCACGTCGCCGGCCTTATTCAGCTCGTCGGTGTTGGTCGTGTTGAGGCTGTAGCCGAGCGACTTGAGGGCTGCGCCGATGGTTTCGCGGAAATCGTTCAGGAGCGAGGAGCGGCCCTTGAACGCGGGATTGTCGAAGCTGGCCCAGGAGATCTCCGTGTCGCCGATCTTGTCCTTGCGGTAGGCGATGCCGGTGAAGGTGATGGCGTACGGCACGTTATAGGTCATCTCCGGATTGAGGATCACGCTTTTGTAGGTGTCCGCAAAATGCGCGGCGACGTTGGGCAGCTTGCTCTTGTCGAGCGGCAGCAACATGCCGTTCTGCGCCATCAGGCTGACTTGATAGGAGCTGGGGAAGATGATGTCGTAACGTCCGCTGCCTGCCAGCATTTTGGCGTACATGGTTTCGTTCGAATCGAAGGTGTCGACTTTGATGCGGCAGTTGTTGGCTTTTTCGAACACGGAAACGAGTTCCGGGTCGAGATAGTCCGACCAGGTGTAGAGGTGCAGCGTGGGCTTCTTGGGGCCGCAGCCGGTGAGCGCGACAAAGGCGGACAGGCCGAGGACGATGTGCAGCGGACTCAATTTCATTGAGGTGACTCCTTGTTGCGGCGGGCGTGATCGGAGAACACGCGCCACCTTTACGTTGCTTTCTGTTGTTTGATATTCTGGAACGCGCGGCTGGCGAGTACCAGCACAAAAGTGAGGAGAAGCATAACGGTCGAGAGGCAGTTGATGACCGGCAGCCTGGGGCTGTGTTTGATCATGCTGTAAACCTTGAGCGGCAGGGTGCTGGAGCCGGGGCCTGCCACGAAGAAGGTGATCACGAAGTCGTCGATCGAGAGGGTGAAGGCCAGCAGCCCGCCCGAGATGATGCCGGGGAGAAGCAGGGGAAACTGGACCTTGATGAAGGAGATCCAGGCGTTGGCGCCGAGGTCGCGCGCGGCTTCGATCAGGCTGTCGTCGAAGTCCTGCAGGCGCGCGAGCACGGTCATGGTGACGTAGCTGACGCAGAACGTGGTGTGGGCCAGCAGGATGGTGTGCAGGCCGCAGTCCATGCCGACGGCGGTGAAGGTGAGCAGCAGGCTGATGCCCATGAGGATCTCGGGGATCACCAGCGGCGTGTAGATCAGGCCGTAATGGATGTTCTGTAGGCGCGAGTCCCATTTGTGCAGGGCGAGGGCGGCGGTGGTGCCGAGCAGGCAGGAGGCCAAGGTGGCCCCCGTCGCGATGAGCAGGCTGTTGGCAAAGGCGATCCAGACGTCTTGGTCCTGAAGGAGCAGCCGGTACCAGTTGAGCGTGAAGCCCTCCCACGTGCCGCCGAAGCGCGACAGGTTGAACGAGTTGGTGGTCAACATCACGATCGGCAGGTAGAGGAAGGCCAGCACGACGAACAGCACGACGATCGGGAAGGGGTTGCGCTTCACGCGGCACCGCCCCTCTGTTTTACGCCGTTGGATTCGGCGATGCGCACCGCCTCGTTGCGGTCCTGCCGCTTGAGGAACCAGGCGACCAAGCCGAGCGGCACGAGCACGCTGAAGGCCATGATGGCGGAGAGGGCGCTGGCGTGCGGCAGGTTGCGGTCGGGGAAGGTGCGCTGGTAGATCTTGTTGCCGACCAGCTCGCTGTTCTTGCCGCCGACGAGGTCGGGGATGACATAGGAGCCGACCGAGGGGATGAAGACCATCAGGGTGGCGGAGATGAGCCCGCGCCGGATGCCGGGGATGAAGATTTTGCGGAAGGCGAAAAAGCTCTTGGCGCCGAGGTCGCGGGCGGCCTCGAGCAGGGAGAAGTCGAACTTCTCGGCGGCGGCGTAGATCGGCATGATGGCGAACGGCAGGAAGGAGTAGACGCTCACCAGCAGGATCGCGCCGGAGTTGTAGAGCAACTGGGTGTTGGGCTCGGCGATCCCCAGCGTGATCAGCAGATGTTTGAGAAAGCCCTCGGGGTGCAGCAGCAGGCGCCAGGCGAACACGCGCACGACGAAGCTGGTCCAGAACGGAAGCATGATGAGGCCGGCCATGACGGCCCGCCACTTCTTCTCCATGCGGGCGATGGCGAAAGCGCAGGGAAGGGCGAGGATCACGCAGCCCAAGGTGGTGGCCGCGCTGATCCAGAGCGTGCGCCAGACGATCGCGGGGTAGTTGGGGTTCGAGAGGTGCCGCCAGGTTTGGAGCGTCCACTCTTTGCCGATGCCGCCGTCGGGCGAGGAGGCGTGAAAGGAGATGGCCGCCACCAGCAGGGTCGGGATGACAAAGAAGAGGTTGAGCCAGAGGACGGAGGGAGCCGACATCGCCCATTCGGTCCAGCGTCGTTTGCGCATCGGCATGGGGGCTCCTCTCTACGTCTGCGGCGCGGTTGGTGGTTTGGGCAGGGAGTAGCCGACCGGCGGCATTTGTACCAGGTCGGCGTCGGCTTCGGTGAAGCGCTCAAGCATGTAGCCGTCGTCGGGATGCCACCAGCAGTAGACCTCGTCGCCCCAGGTGATGGGCGCCTGGTCGAGCAGGAAACGGCTGTGGGGCTTGATGGAGGCGATACGGTGCGCTCCCGCGAGCACCCAGTATTTTGTGTAGGTGCCCTGATAGACGATGTCTGTGACCTTGCAGCGGAAGACGTTGATGCGCGAGCCCTTTTCCGGCGGCGGCGGATCGGGGGTTACGCGGATCTTCTCGGGTCGCACGCTGAGGTGAACCCGGCTGCCTGCGCTGATGTTCTTGTCGTTGAAGCAGAGAATGTCCTGGAAGCCGGCGCAGGAGAGCGTGCAGTAGTCGCCGTCGATTTCAGTGACGGTGCCGTCGAAAAAGTTGGTGTCGCCGATGAAGGCCGCCACGAAGCCCGAGCAGGGAGCCTCGTAGATTTTGGCGGGCGGGTCGAGCTGCTCGATGTGGCCCTGGTTCATGACGGCGATGCGGTCGCTGAGACTCATGGCTTCGCCCTGATCGTGTGTGACGTAGACAAAGGTGATGCCGACCTGGTCGTGGATGATGTCCAGCTCGAGCAGCATGTGCTGGCGGAGCTTGAGGTCGAGGGCGGCGAGGGGCTCGTCGAGAAGCAGCACCTGGGGCCGGTCCACCAAGGCGCGGGCGATGGCGACGCGCTGTTTTTGGCCTCCGCTGATTTGGGAGGGGTATTTGCAGGCGTGGTCGGCCATCTTGATCAGCTCGAGCATGCCGTCGACACCCTTGCGGATCTCGGCCTGGGGGTAACGGGCCACGCGCAGGCTGAAGGCGATGTTCTCCCAAACGGTCATGTTGGGGAACAAGGCGTAGTTCTGGAAAATCGTATGGACGCGCCGCAGGTTCGGGGGGAGGTCGGTGATGTCTCGGCCGTCCAGGTAGATGCGTCCGGAGTCGGGGGACTCGAAACCGCCCAACATCCGCAGCAGCGTGGTCTTGCCGCAGCCGCTCGGGCCGAGCAGCGAAAAGAACTCGCCTTTTTGTACGCTGAGCGAGACCGAATCGACGGCCGTCAACGCGCCGAACCGCTTGGTCACTTTTTCGAACACTAAAAAATCGGACAACGCGTTCCCCTTATTTCTCGAGCGGATCGTACTGCATGGCAGAACCCCTTCGTTTGAGCCAGAACTCACGGAAGTTCTCTTGAAAGACGGCCATGTCGACATCCTCGAAGGCGGCCTCAGTAGCCTCGTCATAGGCGTGCGTCTTCGCGAGCGCGGCGGCGAAGTCGGGCAGAATGTCCTTAAACGGCGTGTTTCTCTCCTGGGGCGCGCCCTTCTGCAGGTAGTAGGCGAGCCCCCACGCCAAGGCGTATTTGAACGTGCGCTGGTCGGACGTGCCGCCGTAAAAATCGGCATAGGAGGCGTGCAGCAGAACCGGCAGGAGGGCGACGGCGGCTTCCATGTTTTCGACCAGCATCTGGCTCCGTGCGGGATCTTCGGCGATGCTCACCTTGCCCTTGGCGTCCACGCTCGCGTTCTCGAAAAAGCAGGCGTGTCCCTCGTTCAGCCACGGCGCGGCGGCGAGCATGCAATACGCATGCGAAAGGTACTGGTGGAACGCCTCGTGGCGGATGACGCGCATCATGTCGTCTTTGCTGTTCTCCTGAAAAAGGACCAGCTCGCGGCGTGCGGGCATCCAGATGCCGCTCGACCAGGCGCGCTCCTTGCCCACGTAGCGGACGAAGTCGTCCCGCGACTGGAAGAGCCGGATGAGAGAGACGTCGTTCTCCAGTGTGAGCGGGGGTAACAGCTTGGCGTAAGCCTGCCGCAGCGCAGGCATTTTGTCCTGAAGGTCGCGGATGATCGATTTGCCGACCTCGGAGGCCACGTCGGACAGGATGATGTACCCGTCTGTTTCGGCGAACCACCAGGCCTCGTAATTCTCGATGCTTTTACGCGCCTCGAGGCGGACCGGGTGGTTGGGCTGGTCGGGCAGCTTCTCCCCCTTGCGGCGCGTGGAGAGTTCCTCCGACTCCACGCCTTCGTCTTTGGACATGCGCGACGGCAGCGCGACGGCGCCGATGAACTGCTCCTCGAACAAGGTCTTCAGCGCGGCAAAATCAGGCGTTCCGGGGGCAGAGAGGGAGACATAGAACCACTCTTGGTTATTGGAGTTGCCGACCCTGCGCGGTCGGAAGGCGTAGATCAGCGTGTTGGTCGCCTCGCAGGGATAGTACCGCAGGTCGTCGAGGCCGAACGCGTTGAGCTTCAGAGACGCAGGCTCGAAAACAGGGGTGTCGGCAAAGGTGGCGACCCACTCGTTGACGTTCTTCTCGTTGCGCGGGTCAAACTCGCCGGGATCGTCCGCCAGTCCCGCGCTGAACCGGGTGCGCGAAACGAACTCGCTCTCGAAGGCCGGCAGGAGGTTCGTCATCCGGCCCACTATGAGTCGGTTGCCTGCGGGATCAACCCAGCGGGCACAGCATTCGCGGACATACCAGAGTTCGAACGGGTCGAAACGGTCTTCGCGCACCAAGCCGTCGATGCCCGAGAGCAGGTAGGGGTGCGCCTCCGGCATCGGCAGCGGCTCGGCTTTGGCGTTGGCGATGCAGGGGAAGATGAACCCGATGTTCGGATAGTTTTTGACCGGTGCGAAGGTGACCGCGGCATTTGCCGCGATCGCGCACAGGAGAACAAGGATGAAAAGGGGCTTTCGCATAATAACGGTTCAGTAACGAAAATGAAAACAGGCGCGAACAAGAATACAGGAGACGAAACGTGAGGGAAACGTTTTTATTGCGCCTTGGGCTGATTCTCTTGTCAGACGGAGGTCTTACTCCTTGACGATCTCATAGAGCAGGGCTGCGGTTTCGGGACAGGTGTCGACGGCGGCGGTGAAGGCGAGCCGGCCCTTCACCACATGCGCCGGGATTTGTGCCAGCCTGCGCCCGCCGGTGGACAACACATAGACCTTGAACTTATCGGCGGGCTTGACCGCGAGGCGGATCTCGGCCTTGCCGTTGCGCACGAGGTGCGGCAGACCGCCCCACGCCAGCAGGGTCTTGCGCGACTGCTGGGCATAGCGGATGCCGCTGTTCTGCACGTCAGTGAGGTGGGTCAGCAACAGCCTCGAAGCGGAGGTGATCGGCTGGCCGTCGAGTGCGCTGACCCAGACGGTGGCCGCGGTGTCGCCGACGTCAAAAATAAGCGCGTCCGCGTCGACAAGGCCCTTCTCGGCGAAGCCGCCGCAGGTGCGCGGGGTCTTGAGGATGATCGTGCCGCTCTCCTTGTCGAGCGCGACAGCACCGTCGCCGGCGGGCGGCAGGTCGCCTGACGGCTGGCTGGCGATCCGCTTACGGATTTCGGAGGAGGGGATCTTATAGACCTCGGGGAAGCGGCCGGACCATGTGGTTCCGGGCGCCGGCGTGTCGGCCACCAGCGTGCCGAGCCGCGCATACCAGCCCAGCCACGGCCAGGAGGTGTTGTTCTGCGGCATGTTGTCGCGCATCTGGAGCACATCGGCCTTGGGAATCAGCATCGAATACGTGCGCGAGAGCGGGGCGAGGTCGCGGCGCAGGAAGAGGCAGAGCGCGGCGCGCTCGGCGGCCTGCGACAGCGGGTCGGACGCCATGTCGAAGTAGTTCATGGCGTAGCCGTTCGGCTGCACGAGGTTCTCCGCGCTGTGGCTGTAGGTGAAGCGCCAGATGCCGGACCAGTCTTGCAGCGCGCCCATCGCGCCGGTGAGGATGCCACCCACGCCGCGGAAACGGCCCGGGCCGGAGTAGTTGTACTCGGTGATGGTGAAAGGCTTGTCCAGCAGGCGGGTGAAGACGACGCTTTGCGCGCCCAAGGCGTCGTTCTTGATCGGGTTGGCGTTCGCGCAAGTGCTGGGAAGCTGCCAGGGCCGTTCGATGAACTCCGGGTGGTCGACATAGAAATGGTCATCCACATAGTCGTACAATTCGGCACGCGCCACCTGGTCCGAGGCGTGGTTGGTCCAGGCGTTGCTGTTGGTGACCAACGCGCGGCAGCCGAGTTCGTCGCGCAGGAAGGCCTTCATCCGCGTGATCATGCGCGCTTCCATATCCTTGAGGAAGAGGTCGAAGGCGGTGGTGTGACGGCCCTGCTCGTAGATGCTGCGCGGGATCGCCGCGGGGATTCCGGCATAGGCCTGCGGCTCTTTGGCCTGCCGGTCGGCCAGCCACGCGGCCCACGCCTGCTGCCACTCGGGGATGCCGCGCATCTCGTCCAGGTAGTTTCCGAAGTTCCCCTCATTGATCATCGAGAGCCAGGCCAGCGCGGGCTCGTCGGCGTAGCGGCGTCCGGTGTGCGGGTTGACGTGGGTCAGCAGTTGCCGCGTGAAGGCCTTGAGGTTGTTCCAGGAGCCTTCATGAACGGGCACCAACATCTTGTACGTGTTCATTTCGATCAGGCCGTCGCGCTCGATGCCGACGGCCCGCCACGGCACGGGACGCGAGACAAAGAGGTCGGTGGTGAGGTAGATGCCGTTGGTGATGCAGGCGGCGACCAAGGCGTCGAGGCGCGCCAGCTTGTCGGGACTGAGCGTCGTTCCGTCCTTGGAGCCTTCCACAAGGCCGCCGTCGTAGTGGTGCAGGCGCAGGGTGTTGTAGCCGGTGCGCGCCAGCCGTGCGGCGATGCGGGCCGACTGGTCGGGGTCAAGGAAGTTGGCGGAGAAACAGAGGTTGACGCCGTAGAAACGCTGCGCCACGCCGGGCTTGCGCTCGAACTCGAAATGGGTGCCTTTGGCGACAACCCGGCCGTACTTGCCGGCCGGCGCGTCGACGAGGCCGAGCGACGAGAAATCCAGCGCCGAGCCGGGCAGGATCTCGGGCTCCAGTTTGAGCGGTATCCACTCCGCCCCGGCCTGAATCGTGACTGGCGCGTCGAGGACGAGGTGCTGCGGCTCGCCCGTCGCCAAGGTGAAATGCACGATGAAGGGCTCTCCGGTCTTGAACAGGCGGGTGTCGCCGTTGTGGCCGATGCGCAGCGAGAAGGCGGGGCACCACTGGCGGTCGTCTTGGAGCATGACGCCGGTGGGCTCGGGGAAGGTGAAGATAAGGCGGTGCTGACCGTCGGACGCGGTGATCGAAAGCGTGCGGAAGGTGCCTGACATCACGCCCAACCCCTTGTTCTCCGACGGCAGGGTGCCCTCTTGGTTTTCGCTTTTCCAGAAGCCGCCCGCGAAAGCCGAGGTCGTCAACGTCATGCCGACGAACAGCGCGTTCAGCCGCACGTCGCGCTCCGGCATGAAGGTGTAGACGGCATCGACCGCCCCCGACTCGGTTTGGGAGAAGACGGCGTGTCCGCTCACGGCGCCGGCGCCTTGCAGAATCTCCAGAGTGAAGGGGTACTTGCCGTCCGCGCTGCGGGTCAACCCGCCTTTCGCGTGTATCCCCTCCCATGTCGGCGTGAAGAGCTGGGGCGACAATTCGCATTTCGGCGAGTCGAGTTCCAGCGTGGCGGCGGAAGTCGCCACCGTATCAGCGGCGCGGCATAGCGCGGCGCATGCGCAGAGGAGGGCGGGCAGAAGGAGATGTTTCATAGGGTTTTTTCCCAAGGCTGGCTTTGGCACACAATATAGTATGCACTCTACCACAACCGCTCCGCGCAACGCAACCGCCCCGCCCCGCGTTCGGTGGTTTCAACTCAAGGGGATGGCTGGACAAGTTTGCCTTCCCATTGCATATTTGTCCTTGACCCCCCGCGAAAGAAATGATGCGATTACACGCGGTCGGATAACGTGACGGGAACGAGGAGCCCTTTCACCACGAACACTTTGTCGTTTACCCGCACGCGCGATTCGCAGGGCAGGGTGACCCAGGTGCCGCGTTCGGCACGCATGCAGACTTCGTCGTCGCGGCGCAGGTCGCGCACGGTGAGATCCACGACGCCGGAGGTCGGCCCGTGGATCGAGAGCGCGTCGCCGACGGCGATCGGCTGGTCTTGAATCGCGACTTGGACGATCTTGGCCTTGGGGTAATAGTTCAGCACCACGCCCACATGCCGCTTTTTTGTTGTGGCCTGGTTCTCGTCGGTGTCGGTGAACTGACCGGCGCCCGGGCGGCCGTGGAAGAGGCCGCAGCCGAATTCGCGGTGGTAGACTTTGGCGCAGTCGGCCGTGAGGCGGGCCGCGAACTCCTGCGAGAAGGTGCCGCCGAGCACGGCGGCGACGGCGGCACGGTAGGCGGTGACCACGGTTTTCACATACTCCGGATTGCGCGCGCGGCCCTCGATCTTGAACGAGGCGATGCCGGCCCGCATCAGCTTGTCGACGAAGGGCAGCGAGCAGAGGTCGCGGGCCGAGAGCACGGTGTGTGGACCGACCACGAACTCCGCGTCGGCGTTCTCGCCTTCGCGCAGCTCTTGGATCAGGAACTGGCGGCGGCAGGGCTGGTGGCACTCGCCCCGGTTGCTGGAGCAGCCGTAGGCGTCGTGCGAGAGCAGGCAGCGGCCCGAGACGGCCACGCAGACCGCGCCGTGGACAAAGGTTTCGATCTCGATGTCCGCCGCTTTGGCGATGGCGGCGACCTCTTCCAGCGTGCATTCGCGGGCGAGCACGACGCGGCTTGCGCCTTGGGCTTTGAGGAAACGCGCGGCCGCCGAGTTCGAGCAGGACATCTGCGTGGAAATGTGGAAAGGGATGCCGAAACGCTTGCAGGCTTCGACGGCGGCCCAGTCCGCGACGATGGCGGCGTCGATGTGCGGCTTTGCGGCGCGGAGGGTTTCGTCTAAAGCGGGCAAGTCGTTTTCGAAGAGGAGGGTGTTCAGCGTCAGGTAAAGTTTTGCGTAGCGTGCGTGGCACCGTTCAGCGGCTTCGGACAGCGTGGCGAGCGTGAAGTTGCGCGTGGCCATCTGCCGCATATTGAAGCCTTCGAGCCCCAGAT
Organism: bacterium; assembly: GCA_025360845.1. Lineage (GTDB taxonomy): Bacteria > Verrucomicrobiota > Kiritimatiellia > RFP12 > UBA1067 > JAHFSX01. The sequence goes on along the minus strand of JANYBJ010000168.1, from coordinate 9,877 downwards.
AAACCGCATCCGCGCCCGCGTCAAGCGCGGTTTGGAGGCAGGTCATGTCGCCTGCGGGGGCGAGGATCTCGGGAGTGCGGGTCATGGGACCTTTGACAGGTACCGGCGTAACTTCTCCCTGTAGAGGAAGAAGACCGGCGTGACATACAGGGTCAGGGTTTTCGAGAAACGCAGGCCGCCCATCAGCGCCGCTGCCGTCGTCATCATGATGCCGTTTCTTCATCAAAATCCCCTGAACGGCGCGTACCCGCAAACGCCGGTTCATCTATGCCGTTTGATGACACATTGTGAACAACTGGCCGCATGCCGTCAAGCACCAGCAATTCCCATTATGGCCAAAAAGCGCCTCACGGCGCCACTACGAACGTAAGAAAGCCTAGGGAAATCCGTTTGTAGTGTGCCCGTAAGGGCATTCTTCCATGGCATGTAAAGCCATAATGAGAATTGCTGTCAAGCACGCTCCGTGCAAGCGCGGCAATTGGGGCGCGTCTGTTCTGCTGAGGTCGCTGACTCGTAATCGTAATCTTGCTCGTAATCATAATCATGATTATTGATTAAGAAGGGTGCCCACCGACAGAACGGCCCTGCCGCCCTGCGTCCGTCTCCAAGAAATGACCCGGAAAACCCCTAGCGGGCGCATCGAGGTTTCTGTATACTTGCGACCTGTGGAGGGGCTGTATGAATAAGGTGCGGGTGGCGGCAGGATTTCTGGCGGCGGTCTTCGGGGCGGGGGCGTGCCTCGCGGCTGAGCCTTCGGTGACGAACGTGCGGGCGGCGCAGCGGGCGGGCTCGGCGTATGTGGACATCACCTACGATCTGGCGGACGCGGACACGGCGACGCTGAGCGTGACGGTGGCGGTCTCGACAAACGGCGGGGCGGTCTACTTCACCCCGGCGTCGGGCCTGAGCGGGCACTTGGGCAGTGTCGCGCGCGGCGCGGGGCGGAAGATCGTGTGGAACGCGGGGGCCGCGCTGCCGCCCAAACTCTTCAGCAACGTGCGGGCGCGGGTCACGGCCAGCGACAGCCCCGCGCCCTCGGGCATGGTGGCGATCCCGGCGGGCACGAACAGTGGCACCGACCCGGACTTCGGCGCGTACTCGCTGACGGTGTCGGCGTTCTTCATGGATGCCACGGAGGTGACCAAGGCGCAGTGGGACGAGGTGTACGCCTGGGCGGTCGCGAACGGATACGGTTTCAGCAACGCCGGAAGCGGCAAGGCCTCCGGCCACCCCGTGCATACGGTGAACTGGCACGACTGCGTGAAGTGGTGCAACGCCCGCAGCCAGAAGGAGGGGCGAACCCCGGCGTACTACACAACCTCCGCAAAAAGCACGGTGTACAAGACCGGAATGATCAACATCGAGAACGACTGTGTGAATTGGGGCAGCGGGTACAGGATGCCCACGGATAACGAGTGGGAGTACGCGGCGCGGGGCGGGGCGTCAAGCAGGCGCTTCCCTTGGGGGGACAGGATCGACCACACGCGGGCGAACTATTATGCTGGTGGCTACCCGTATGACGACGGCTATTCGGGGTACGACACGCGGTACGCCACGGGCGGTACCCCATACACGAGCCCGGGCGGCACGTTTGCGCCGAATGGGTACGGGCTCTACGACATGGCGGGGAACGTGTGGGAGTGGTGCTGGGATTGGTATCCGGGTTATACGGGCTCGTACCGCGTGGCACGCGGCGGCGGTTGGAGCCGCTACGCGAGGTACTGCCGGGCGGCGATCCGCAGCTACGGCGATCCGTCCGACAGCAGCTACGACTTGGGGTTCCGCTCTGTCCTGCCCCCAGGTCAGTAAGCGGAGCGGGAAGGTGGCCGGCCGTGCCGCGGGTGAGGGACGAACCCCGAGCGGAGCGAGAGGCTGGACGGACACCGGAGCGCGTGTGAAAACGGACTGAACGGACAGAACGGATAGAGAAAGAGACGGGATGGAAGGGAGGCGGGGCATGGAGAACGGACAGAATGGACAGCCCGCCGGCGGGGACAAGGGCGGCAAGCAGGGCGGCGAAAAGGAGAAGGCGCTGCGGTCCGTGGCCGCTGGGCGGGTATACGGGAAGCACAGCGGCTACCGGAATTTGAAGGCCTATCAGGTGGCTGAGCTGCTGTACGATTTCACCTGCCGCTTCTGCGCACGGTATGTGCCGGAGAGAGACCGGCATTATGACCAGATGGTGCAGGCCGCCCGCAGCGGCTACCAGAACATCGGCGAGGGCAGCGAGGACAGCGCCACCAGCAAGAAGCTGGAGATGAACCTGACCAACGTGGGGCGGTCGAGTCTGGGCGAACTGGAGAAGGACTACGTGAAGCATCTGATGAGACGAGGGCTGAGGAAGTGGCTGGAGGGCGAGGCGGCCTTCGAGGAGGCGCGGGCACTGCGGCCGAAGACGCTGGAGGAGGCGGTCGCGTGGGTGAACCGCAAGGGTTCCTCCGAGCCCGCAGAGGAGCGGGCCGCGAATCTCGGGGCCGTGCTGGCCGCGCAGGCGCATTGGCTGTCCGAGCGGTTGCTGGATCGCCAGGCGCGGGACTTCGAGGCGGGCGGCGGGTTTGCGGAGCGGCTGTACAGGGCCAGGAGAAACGGTGAGAGGGGAAACGGACAGAACGGAGAGGGAAACGGACAGAGTGGCGGGGCCATGGGCCGTTAAGTCCGTTTTGTCCGTTCTGTCCGAAGAGGAGAAAGAGTATGGGCAAGAGAAGCTTTATTCTGGCGCTGGTCGCGCTGTTGGCCGCGGCCGCTGCGCGGGCGGGCACGTCCGCGGGCGTTTCGCCGGTTTTCACCGTGGACCTGCAGATGACGCTGACGGTGCGGGGCCGGGTGCTGGACGCTGCGAGCCGCGCTCCCGTCAGCGGCGCGGCGGTGACGCTGGCCGGGCAGAACACGAGCAGTTCCGGCGCGGGGCTTTTCAGCTTCGCAAGCGTTTCCCTGAGCGGCGGCAACGCGCTGGCAGTGAGTAAGACCGGCTATGCGGCGCACACGGAGGAGGTTGCCGCGCCGCCGGGGGCAAAAGAGGTGGTGGTGGAGGATATCCTGCTGCGACCGCCGGGGTTCAAGGTCACGAAACTGACTGGAGAATACGACGGACTTTTTCTTGAGGGTGTTCCGGCTGAGAATACCTTCACCGCTCTGGTCGACTGGGACGGCGCGACGCCGGGCGGCTACGTCGAGTTTCTCGTGAACGGTGCCCTGCGGCAGACGGTCGCGGCGGACAGCGCTCAGGTGTCCGCAATCATCGACATGGGTGTCGGTTTTAAAGGCGCTCTTCGCGCGGATGCCAACCGTGTACAGGCTGTTGCAGTCTGTTCGGACGGGACACGCTCTGCGGTTTTTTCTCGGACAGTCTCCGTCATTCCACTGCCCGGCGCACTGTTGGATCCGCTCAGGGATGCTACTTACGAAGTCTATAAAGGCAACGATCCGCGCATCTCTTTTGATATTCAGTTTCCGGACAAAGCCATTCCGAGTTCAGCCCTGATGGACATCCCCTTTATCGGGCGGTTCGGCGGGCAAATGGCGGTGGGCGGCGGGGTGGAGTACGCGTTTCGTTCCGGCGAATGGAACGCTCATGCAGGGGTTGCGCCTTCTGGACGGTGGGCGGGCCGTGTCGGTGAGCGTCCTCACAGTCGGCTGACCAAGCCGAAGTTCTTCGCGGGAAATCGTGAAATCTCTTTTGAAGTCATGGGGCAGGCTGAAGGCACAGCCACACTGGCGAACGGTCTCACGTTCAGCCGGTTCGGCGTTCACATCGGTGTGGACTACGAGCAGGAACTGCTGGCGTTTTACCTGTCGGACTACGTGCCGGGAGCCCAGTGGCTACGTTTTCTTGACTGGGCCAAGAAGGTGGGGATCGATCCGAACAGCATCCAACGGGTCACTGTGTACGGACTGCTGAAGGCAGAGAGCGACCTGTATCCCGTGTTGACCCCGCCTCCAATCCATCTGGAGAAGGGGAAACTCGCGTTCGGGTTCGGTGCAAAGGCTGCGTATGAGCCAGATATGAAAGTGGCCAAGGGCTCTATCTACGTCGGAGGCGAGATCGCGCCCGAATTCCAGATCGCGCCGAATTTCCAGTTTAACAGCATTAACGGGAAACTCTATGGCGGGGTGACTTTCACGGCCTTTTCGTTCAAGGTGCTTGATGAACAGTTCGTGCTGCTGAATTACACATGGCCGCGGACGGCCAGACTGGCGATGTCGCCGGGCGTGATGGATCTCGGGAACGGCTGGCTTGCCGTACCCGTGAAACAGTCCGGCGAAAAGCTGATTGGCCGACAACACCTGCTCTCCGGCCCCGAGGTCTTCGTGGCGGGTGGCGGGAACGGGCGGAAGACCGTGGCTGCCACTGCCGGCTCGGATGCCCTGGACGCGTTCCGTCAGATGGGCGGGGCACCGGTGCGCGGGGCGGTGGGCGCTGGAGGATTCGCGCCGCTGAGCATCCTGCCGCCGTCTGTCGCGCCGCTGCAAGCGGACGTGACGCTGGTCGCCAACGTTTTCCCGAGCGGCGAGCCGGCCATGGCCGGACGGGGCGAAGAGCTGATGCTGCTCTATGTGGGCGACAACGGGGCCGCGAACACGCTCCAGTGTACGGACATCCGCTGGACGCGCTGGGACGGGACGGCGTGGAGCGTTCCGGCCTCGATTCTGGCCGACACGCGGGCGGAGTTCGCGCCGCAGGTGGCCTTCGACGGCAACGGCGACGCCATCGCGGTGTGGGAGCGGGTGGCCGATCCGGATTTCGATCAGGAGAATTTGGACGCCATGGCCGCGCGGATGGAGATCGCCTGGGCGCGGTGGGACCACGCCACAGGGACGTGGACCGCGCCGCAGAACCTGACCGCCAACGCGGTGCTGGATCACGCGCCCCTGCTGTGCGGACCGCTGGCCGACGGCGGCGTGATGGCCGTCTGGACGCGCAGCGACGCCAATCTGCTGATGGGCACCAACGGCGCACCCGACCGCGTGCTCCAGGCACGCTGGAATCCGGCCGCCGGGGCGTGGTCGGCGGAGCAGACGCTGCTGGCGGCGGTGACCAACCGGCTGTCGCAATCGCTGGCGTGTTCGACGAATTACGCGGTCTACGGCTGGACAGCGGACGCGGACGGCGTGCTCACGAACGACACCGACCAGGAGGCCTTCCTGTGCGAATGGAAGTCTGGCGCATGGGGTGCGGCTCAGCGGTGGACCACGAACAGCCTGCCGGACAAGACCGTGCGGCTGGCGGTCACGCGGGGGACTGGCCTTGTGCAGGACGGTTTCGAGACCGGCGGGTTCACGCGTCTGCCGTGGACCTTCAGCGGCAACGCGAATTGGAACGTGCAGAGCAACACGGTGCAGGCCGGGGCATACGCCGCGGCTTCCGGGGTGATTGGGCACAGCCAGTCGACCGGCCTGCGGCTGAGCGCCACCTGTCCGGCGGGGTCGGTCACGTTTAACTACAAGGTCAGTTCCGAGAGCAATTACGACTATCTGCGGTTTTACGTGGACGGCGTTCAGAAGGGAGCATGGTGCGGCGAGGTTGGGTGGAGTCCGGCGTCCTATCCGGTCACAGCGGGCGCTCACACCTTCGAGTGGGTGTATTCCAAGGACGGTTCGGTGTCGAGCGGGAGCGACAAGGCCTGGGTGGACAACGTAGCGCTGCCGGGCGAAGCGTCCGACATACCTCTGGCCGTGTGGCAGCAGGGGCCGGATCTGGTGATGCGGCGGGGTCTGGACGGCGCGACACGGACGGTCCGCGCCGATTCCGGGACGGCCGGGTTCGCCGACTTCGCGCTGACACAGGGGCCGGCGGGCAACCTGGTGCTGATTTGGCAGGAGATGACCGAGTTCGGCTCTGACGCGCACTACAGGGTTTATGATCCGGTCTCGGACACGTGGGGCAAGGATGCGCTGCTCTGCGCGGACGCGCCGCTGGAGCGGTCGTTCGCGCCGGTCTGGGACAATGTGGGCAACCTGACCGTGGCCTACGACAAGGTGCTGATCGAGAAGGTCACCAAGACCGTCGAGTTGGAAGGCGGCGGGATGGTCGCGATCGACAACGTGCCCCAGCCGGGGCAGGTGGACCTATGCGTGACCAAGCGGGCGCTGGTGCGCGATCTGGCGATAAGGGTCGGCGACTTCACGGCGGACGGCGGGAACTTCCTGCCGGGCGACGCCGTGACACTCGGCGCCGTGGTGCGCAATCTGGGCGACGTGGCGGTGAGCAACACGGTGGTTGGCTTCTACGACGGCGACCCGGACGCGGGCGGCACGCTCATCAGCAACGCGGTGGTGTCGGGCTGGTTCGAGGGCGCGGCGACGAACGCGGTGCAGGCGCTTTGGGTGGTGCCCGAGCCTGCGACGAACCACACGCTTGTCGTCGTAGTCAATCGCGCCGGGCTGGCGTCGGAGTTCAATCCGGACAACAACGCGCAGACGCTGGCGGTCGGGGGGATCGATCTGACCGTCTCGCTGGTGACGTACAGCGCCGAGACCAACGGTTCGCTGCGGGTCTACGCGCAGGTGCGCAACGCCGGCTCGCCGTCGGCGACGAACAGCGTGCTGGCGATCCGGCGGTGCAACGCGCTGGGGACGCCGCAGGCGGGCGCGCCGCTGGCGACGGCTGAAGTGCCCATGCTTGAGCCGGGGCGGCTGGCGCAGGTGGCGCTTGACCTGCCCGCGGGCACGCAGGCGGGGGGAGATGCCTATTATCATTTGCGGGCGGACGACGCGGGCGTGAACGCCGATATCGAGACCAACAACAATATCACGGTGTTCAACGCCTACCTGTGGATCGACACAGACGGGGACGGCATGCCCGACATTTGGGAGACCGCCCATGGCTTGAATGCCGGGAGCGCCGACGACGGGGAGGCCGACGCCGATGGCGACGGGCTGAACAACCGGCAGGAGTATGAGCGCGGCACAGACCCGCGTCTCGCCGACACCGACGGGGACGGCATGAAGGACGGCGCAGAGGTGGAGGCGGGCACCGATCCCAACAGTGCGACGGACATCTTCAAGATCGTGTCGGCGGACGGCAACGCGGCGGTTGTGATGCGGGTGCGTTGGAACGCCAAAGCGGGCAAGACCTACCAGGTGGAGTGTGCTCCGGCGCTCGCCGGACCCTGGGGCGGCGCGCCGGATGGCGCGGGAGAGGACGGCGCCAGCCTGCGGACGGCGGGGGCGGACGGGGTACTGACGTATACAGACGTCACGGTTCCGGCACCTGCGGCCAGGTTCTACCGGGTGCGGTATGTCATGCCGTAGTAGGCGGGCGCGTGCGGTGCGGGTACAACGGATGGGCAGACGGTTGTGGGTTGTGGCGGTGATGGGCGGCGAGTTCGTTTGCTTCTCGGCACAAGGTTGATTGACAGGTTAAGTGTCGCGCGGTTATGTCGGATTCCCTGTTGCCCGTGACCGTTGCCGGATCAGCCAGACCGCGAGCGCCGCAGCGACCAGGTATCCGATCCAGATCAAATGCAGCAAGGGTCCCATGCCGGTGTGTTCGGAGAGGGGCCCGAGGATCCAGAGGACCATGGCCGCGATGGCCCAGGTGCCGCCGCTGATCAGGCCCATGCGCTGGCCGAAGCGCAGGGACGAGGCGGCGTAGCGTGCGAGCGTGATGCAGAGCGGGAAGCCGGTGTAGACGATAAAGCCAGTGAAGGCCAGCAGCGCGGCGGCGGAGCGGGCGTGCGGGGCGAGCACCAGGTAGGCGGCGGTGAGCGGTGCGCCGATGAGCGTCGCGCCGAGCAGCACGCGCAGATGGCCGATGCGCGGCGCCAGCGCGCCCCAGGTGATCGCGCCGACCATGCCGCCGAGACCGAACAGGGTGAAGGAGAACCCGCTGAAAGAGAGTGAGTAGCCGACCTCCTTGTGCAGATAGGTGGGCAGCAGCGTGGCTTGGATCAGCGAACAGGTGGCCAGAATGGCGGCCATGATAAAGAGCGGCCAGAAAGGGATGCTCGGAATATTCTCCTTGTGCTCCAGGGCGCTCTTCTCTTTGGGGGTTTCTACCGGCAGGCGCAGGCCGCTCAAGAAAAGCAGGGTTGCGGCGACAGGCGCGACCGCGTAAAGCCAGCGGAGGCTGACGAGCCCGAAGTGCTCCGTGAGGGTGGAGGAGATGAGCGCGCCGCCGGCGTACCCCAAGAACCCGGCCACCATGAAGACCGCGGTGGAAAGCGACGAGGGGATCTTGTCCAGCCCGTGTACGGCCCGCAGTCCCTCGGGATGGACGATGGCGACGCCGAAGCCGGCCACCCCTGCGACCAGCGACATCCAGGCCACGCTGTGCGGTCCCGCAGGCATACAGGGGATGAGCACCGCGGCCCCGGCCAACAGCACACCGAAGCAGATCGGCACGGGATGTGTCCATGTGGCCCGCATGTTGCCGATCGGGATCTGGAAGACGTTCGAGGAGAACCCCAGCATCGACGCGACGAAGATCAGAAGCGGGAGCGATGCGCCTGTGCGGTCATGTAACGGCACGAGGACGGGTGCGATGATGCCGACGTAGGTGTCGGCCACGGCGTGGGCGAAGGTCAGCGTCAGCAGTTGACGCCACTGGCACGAGACGGAAAAAGGCGAGAGGTTCATGAAGGTCTTTAAAGAGCTGTTGCCATAGAAAAAGAAAGGCGGAATCATAGAGTCTGCCTTTGGACGCGTCAAGGGATGTTTCCGCGTCTCTGTGGCTTGCCGTGTCAGGCGGTTAATAACCGTTAAAAACCAGTTGCGTGTATATACGGGAATAGTGTATCTTTACAACAGATTATCGAATTGATTGAACGATTCCCTTAACAAGGATAACGCATGTAGAAGAGACTGGACCTGAAAACCGATTTCTGCGCTTTCGCGCATAACGCTTCGCTAGAAAACCACCAATTTTCATTCCAGAAGCGGGATGCACGGGGACGCGCCCCTCTGGGCGCGGCCCCTCTCCCGTGTTTCTGGAAGGGTGCTTGGTGGTACCTCTAGTGAGGCGCGGATTGGGGTTCGCGCCTTTTTCTTGCCTGCACATGAAGGAGCTTAACTCTTGAGACACGTTCTAACAGCCATATCCACCGGCCTGGCTGCTGTTTTTCCGGCCCTCGCCGTCACGCTCGACGTCGAGCGTCTGCCCGCGCCGCCATTCCCCGGCTGGGAGGTGTCAAGCGACGCGGCCCTGCCTTCAAACCGGACCGACAACATGCGCACGTTCCGGCTGGAGCTGACTTTCAACGCGACACCCTCGAACAACGTGCAGGTCGCCTTCGGGCGCGACACCCTGCCCGAAGACGGCTTTCTCGAAGCCGAAGAGACCGACTGCATCATCGGCTTTGACTGCGGCGAATGGTTCCTGCGTCCGCAAGACATGAGGGACCGGTACACGTCCGCGCCCGCCAACACGTCCGGACCGCACACGCTCAAGGTTTCGGTCCGCGTGAACGCGCAGGGGGTGCCTCAGTCCGCCGCGTTCTCCGACGGCGAAGACGCGTTCACCTTCCCCGGCCTCACGCTTTCGCCTTTTCCCGATTGGCTGAACCCCGGCCTGTGGACGCACCTGCGGGTCACCGCAAGGGGCTCTTCGGCCGCCAACGAAACAATCGGCGTCCGCTACCTCCCGGACGGCGCGAAAATCATCATCCGATAGCGAGGACCTTGTCATGCACGGATTTTCACCCCTTGTCCCCGCCCTCTTCATCGGCGCGTTCCTGCTGTACGGTTTCGTCTGGCTGGCCGAATCGGAGCGCCGGGACCGTTATTTCGCCGGGCTCGCGAGGAAGTGGTGGGGGTTGCGTCCGGCGGAAAAGGTTGTCGTCAGCCTGTTCCTCATATTGAACCTCGTGTGGGGCGGCACGAAGACGAACGAGGAGCAGGTTGTCATCGGCCCGCCCGGAGAGGAGCAGTTCATGGAAGG
>JANYBJ010000163.1 GCA_025360845.1 bacterium | reverse complement strand
GTTCCAGGTGGAGCACCCCACGGAGGAGCGGCTGGTCGGCAGCATCTTCAAGGGGCGCATCCAGAATCTGGAGCACGACCTGCAGGCCGCGTTTGTGGACATCGGGCTCAAAAAGAACGCCTTCCTGCACTATTGGGACATGCTGCCGGATGACGACAGCCGTCTCGACGATGACGAGGAGAGCGCGCGGCCCTCGCGCCGGCGGCGCGTGTCGAACGAGGACATCACCAAACGCTTCCCTCCCGGCTGCGAGATCGTGGTGCAGGTGACCAAGGGGCCGCGCGTGACCGCGAACCTGAGCCTGCCGGGGCGGTACCTGGTGATGATGCCGGGCACGCGCCTGCGCGGCGTGTCGCGCAAAATCGGCGACGCCAAGGAGCGCCAGCGCCTGAAGAAGATCCTCGACCGGCTGCCGCTGCCGGACGACGCGGGACTGATCGTGCGCACGGTGGGCTCGGGCGCCAGCAAGCTGGCCTTCGTGCGCGACTTGCGCAACCTCTGGGAATCGTGGAACGATTTGCAGGAGAACATCAAGACCCTGAAGCCGCCGGCCTGCGTGTATCAGGAGCCGGACCTGGTGGAGCGCGTGGTGCGCGACTGGCTGACCGAGGACATCGACCGCGTGACCATCGACGACGAAGAAGCGTACACGCGGATCCGCGGCGTGGCCGGCAAAATCTCGCGCCGGGCGAAAAATGTGATCGCCCATTACGAGGGCCAGTTGTCGATCTTCGAGCACTACGGCGTGGAGCGGCAGTTGGAGGAGGCGTTCCGGCGCAAGGTGAACCTCAAGTCCGGCGGGTACCTCGTGTTCGACGAGACCGAGGCGCTCATCGCGATCGACGTGAACACCGGGCGCCACCGCGGCAAAGGCTCGCAGGAGGATGCGATCCTGGAGGTGAACCTCGAGGCGGTGGAGGAGGTCGCGCGGCAGATGCGGCTGCGCAATATCGGCGGCCTGGTGGTGCTGGACCTGATCGACATGAAGTCGCGCAAACACCAGAACTCGGTCTACAAGACGATGAAGCAGGCGCTCAAGCGGGACCGCGCGCGGACGAACGTGCTGGCGATCTCCGAACTGGGCTTGATGGAGATGACGCGTCAGCGTCAGGAGGAAAGCCTCCTGTCGCAGATGTACTCCGACTGTCCGTACTGCCGCGGCCACGGCTTGGTCAAATCGCCGCTGGCGCTGAGCGTGGACATCCAGCGGCAGATCGCGGCCCTGATGCGCAAGGTGCGGCATGAAGGCCGCGACGTGGAGCTGCAGATCGTGGTGGCACCGAGCGTGCTCGAACGCCTGCGCACCGAGGACGAGGCCTTTCTGGTGGAGCTGCAGCGGCGGTATACGGGACGGCTGACGTTCAAGTCCGAAATGCACCGGCACCCCGAGTCTTTCTGTATCGCGGACGGCGCGAGCGGCAAGATTTTGTATTCCGTTGGAGAGGCAAAAACAGTATAACTATGATGTGGTTTGAAAAGGCAACGTTGTACTTCTAAACCGGCAGGCACCCGTTATGAAACGAACAGCACTACTAGTATGGGCGGTCGGCGTGATGGCCGGCTGGGCACAGGCACAAGGCGGCGGTCTGATACCGGCACCGAACAAGACGTCCGATTCAGGGCTGGAAATCACGGCGGATAAGCTCGAGGTCGACCAGAAGACGGGTTGGACAACGGCTTCCGGAAACGTGATGATCCGCACCGGCGAGCACGATCTGAAGGCCGACCGGGTGCGGCTGCATCAGGACAAAGGCGACGTGCAGGCGCGCGGCAACGTGGTTATCAAGCAGCGCGGTTTCGGTTCGTGGTCGGGCGACTACATCGAGTACAACTACAAGACCGGAAAAGGGCTGACGGGGGCGGGCGACTTCCAGGCGGGCGTCTTCCGGGTGCGGGCGCCCGAGGTGACGCGGCGCGAAGACGGCCGGTATGACCTCAAGCACGCCGAGGTGACGACCTGCACCAACGCGCCGGGCCACCTCCACTGGAGCATGACGGGCGGCACGGCACGGTTCAAAGACAACGACTATGTCGAGATCTATGATGCTGTGCCGTGGTTGTTCGGCGTGCCTTTCGCCTATCTGCCCTACTGGTACCGCGACCTCGATACGCACTATGGGTTCCGTCTGATTCCCGGCTACACCTCCCGCTGGGGCGCGTATCTGTTGGGCGGCTATGTCTTCAACATCTACGATTCGCCGCGCGCGGATGGCCCCAGTCTGGAAGGCAAGACGCATCTGGACTACCGCACGAAGCGCGGTGTGGCCGTGGGCCAAGACGTCTCGTGGAACCTGAAGGATTATGGGCGCGGCAAACTGGAGACCTACTATGCGTGGGACCAGGATGCGTCGATGAGTTCGCACGATATGAACTGGAGGTCTCCCATAGAAACGGAACGTTACCGCTTCAAACTGGAGCACGAGGCCGATCTCACGCCGCGCGACCAGTTCCTTTTGCGGGGAACATACGCCAGCGACTCCGAAATGTCGCACGACTTCTTCGACAGGCAGAACCGCGGCGAGAGCATACCGATGAACTTTGTCTCGCTCGAGCACCGCGAACACACGTGGGCCACGGGCGCGACGGTCAGCGGGCCGATCAATGACTTCTACGCGGGCGCGTCGCGGCTGCCCGAGGGCTGGCTGAACATCGAGCCGCAGCCGGTGTTCGGCACCGGCTTGAATTATGAAAGCCAGACGCGCGCAGGTTATCTGAGCCGTCAGGCGGCCTATTACAAGGACGCGTCGCCGGAGTACATGTACTACCCCGGACCCTGGGCAGACTACGACACGCTGCGCGTGGATACGGCGCACCGCGTCACCTACCCGATGAAGTTCTGGGATGTCTTGAGCGTGGTGCCGCGCGCCGGCTATCGCGGGACCTATTACGCTGACGCGGAAACGGGCAGCGAGGTCTTCCGGCACTCCGCCGATCTGGGCGTCGAGACCTCGTTGCGCGGAACCTCCGACATGAATAACGGCTACCGGCATGTGGTGGAACCTTACATCGACTACAGCTATCAGCCGACGTGGTACGATTCCGAGAACGGGAAGACCTACGCCTTCGATCACTTCGACCGGTCGATCGAGTGGCTCGACCAGTTCGGCATGGACGGCACATGGTTGCCTTTCGATTGGCACGGTGTCCGGCCCGGGGTGCGCAACCTGCTTCAGACGCGCGACGAGAAGAAGGGCGTGATGCGTACCGTGCTCGATTGGGACGTTTACACTGCGGTGCAGATCGACTCGAACGGGCCGCTCAATGAAGAGGGGTTGCGTATGGCCGGCACAAAGCTGATCTATTCGCCCACGAAAGCGCTGGACATCAAGACCCAGGGGGAGTGGGATACCGAAAAGGACACCCTCGCTTACGTGGATTTGAAAGCGGACTACAAGCTCAGCGAAAAGTTCCGCATGGGCGGCGGCTATCTGGGGCGCGACCACCCGTTGTACGACTATGGCGTCTCGCCGGTGGAGCAATGGAACTACGTGAAGGAAAACCTGATCTACGGCGGGTTCACGCATGACATCAACGACGCGTGGTCGTACAGCTGCTACGCGCGTTGGGACCTGCGCGAGAACCGGCTCGACGAGGTCGGCGGGTATATTCAGTACAGCACGGACTGCCTGGTCTTCCAACTGCGCTCGATGTATATCAACAGCTACCAGCGCATCGACCAGGTGAGCGAAAGCGGGAATGATTTCCGCGTCGCGATCATGGTGTGGCTGCGGGCGGAGAATAAGTCGCCGGCGGACGAGTGGCTGACGTGGTAAACGAGTCATCGTGAAGGAGGTGTTAGGAATGGAAACGCAGGTTTCGCGCAGAAGGTTCATGGTTCAGGCAAGTACCGCAGGCGCGGTGCTGGCGGGGGCGGCCGCTCTGACGGCCCAGGCGCAGGAGCAGAAAACGGAGGCGAAGACGAACATGGAGAATACCGTTAAGAAAATCATTGTGGCGGCGGACCCGTTTGCGGTGACGCTGAAAGACGCGGTCGTGGAACACCTCAAGAGCAAAGGCTATGAGGTGACCGACATGGGGTCTGCGAAAGAGAAGCCACTGCCGTATTTCGAGTGCGGCGCGGATGCCGCCAAAGCCTTGCAGGCCGGCAAGGCCGAGCGGGCGATCCTGTTCTGCGGAACGGGCATGGGCATGTCGATCGTGGCCAACCGTTTCAAAGGGGTGACGGCCGCGGTGGTGGAGTCGGTCTTCGCCGCCAAAATGAGCCGGGCGATCAACAACGCCAACGTGCTCTGCATGGGCTCGATGATCTGGGGCGAGTGGATGGCCAAAGAGGCGGTGGACGTGTTCTTGAACACGGGCTTCACCCAAGGGCTGGACCAGTTCGCCGGTTTTCTGAAGGAGGCTTGCGGCAAGGTCGAGGCGCTTCGTCCGTAGCCTGTGCCTCTTTAATTTCGTCCACAAGGTTTGCCAGATATGTTTGTATAACTTTAAGAAGCGGGATGCACAGGGCCGCGCCCCTCTGAGCGAGGCCCCTCTCCCGTGTTTCTTGGTGGGTGCTTGACGGTACCTCGTTCGAGGTATGGATTGGGGTTCGCGCCTTTTCCTTGCGGACACGGGAAGGAACGTGTGTCATGCGACAAAAAGTTATCATCGCCCTCGCCGGGCTGGCGGCGCTGACCGCGTCCGCCGTCACGCTCGACGTGCCGCAGTTGCCAGCCCCCGCGTATCTCAACTGGGAGGTCGCGGCCGACACGGCCCTGCCCGCGAACCGGACGAACGGGCTGCGGGTCTTCCGACTGGAGTTGACCTTCGACGCGACGCCCTCGAACAACGTGCAGGTCGCCTTCGGGCGCGACACCCTGCCGGAAGACGGTTTTCTCAAACTTGAAGAGACCGACTGCATAAATAGGATGGGACTGCGGCGGGTGGTTCCTGCGTCCGCAAGACATGAGGGAGTGCCACACGTCCGCGCCCGCCAACACGTCCGGACCGCACACGCTCAAGGTTTCGGTCCGTGTGAACGCGCAGGGGGTGCCCCAGTCCGCCGCGTTCTCTGACGGCGAAGATGCGTTCACGTTCTCCGGCCTGTCGCTGGCCCCTTTTCCCGAGTGGCTGAATCCCGGCCTGTGGACACACCTGCGGGTCACCGCAAGGGGCTCTTCGGCCGCCGGCGAAACAATCAGCGTCCGCTATCTCCCGGACGGCACGAAGATCCTCGTAAGGTAAAGGGTACCGCGCCATGAAAGAAATGCCCGCCTTCGTAACCGTTTTCTTCATCTGCCTGACCGTCGTGCCCGTCATCGCCTGTTGCGTCAGATCGGAGTGCCGCGACTATTTCTTCCGGAACAAGCTCCGCAGTCTGCGGAACAGCCCCCTGTGGCAGATCCTCGCCCTTTGCGTCATCATCAACGGCTTCTCGCAATGGGGCGGCGTCAAGCCGGACGCCGAACCTTATCCGGGGGCCAATATGATTCTGGCCGGGCAGATCAGGGAAGATGCCGAAGAACGCTATTACTCCCAAAGCCTCGGCCAACAGCCGCGCCTGACCCCGGACCAGTTCGCGGCGGGCTTCGCGCTGACCGGCGTGGCGACCAACCTCGCGCCGTGGCCGTCCGTCTCCGAGAACGCGGCCTCCCATCCCCGGTGGACGCTCAGGGGCGCGGCGAAGGACACCTTCTGGCTGCCCGCGACCAACTGGGGCTTCGTTCTCGGCACCAATGCGGTCGACGGCGTGCATGTTTCCAGCGGCGGCACGCTCTCGTTCGGCCGGCCCAAGGGCTCGCCCCGCTCCGCCCTGATGCCGGACGGCACGGCCCTCGATTTCCTCGCGCCCCTGCAGGGTGCCCTCAACATCGTGCCGCCGCAAGGCCGCTTCTGGCACGCGGTCACGCCCTCCAACAGCGTGCTGTTCACGTGGCAGGACGTGTTCGCGGGAAACGACACGAACTCGCCCGTGACCTTCCAGGCCGAGCTTTTCTGGAACGGCGATTTCACCTGCCGCTACGCC